>JAGBBE010000028.1 GCA_017938645.1 Clostridia bacterium | reverse complement strand
TTCACCTCATTTGCCATGCCCATATCTATGGCAAATACATCCGTTTTTGCCGCAGAGGCCATCAGGTTGACATTTGCGCTGCCGTCTGCGATGGACCGGGCCACCAATGCGGTCACTTCCTGTCCGGACTGGGTCACGCCCTCGGCCACCACGCCGTGATCCGCGCAGAAAACCAGCGCGCAGCGGGGCGAAAGCCGCACGTTCTCTGTGCCCTGAATTGTAGCAATGCGGCAGATGAGCTTTTCCATCCTGCCCAGCGAATTCAGAGGCTTGGCGACATTGTCCCACTTCTGCTGCGCACGTTTCCGTGCTGCTTCATCCGGTAGATTCCGATCAAATTTCAGCATGTTGCACCTCACAGAAGTTTCTTGAGTATTGTGATCAGTTCATTTTCATCCTGCACGAGCATATCCGCCGCCGCGATCAATCCAGCAGGCGGTTTTCTTGCGCCGCCGAAGGCGATGCCGATATCTGCAGTGCGAATCATGCCCTCATCGTTGCTGCCATCGCCGATGGCCACAAATGGATGCGCCAGTTTTTTGCTGGCAGTTCCCTTATCCAGAACGGATGCAATGCCCAACAGGCGATCTTCACAAACCTGCGCTTTGGAACACAGGCAGCGCCCCTTCATGCCCAATTTATCAATTATGGGCATGATCCAGACATCCAGGTTACCCGTCAGGATGATGCACCGCTGCGGATTTTTTCGGATGAATCCAGCGATTTCATTATTCAATGGAATTCTCGCTGCGATGCTCCGGACTGCGGACAGCGGAACGCTTTTAAGCAAATCCACACGCTTTTTGAAATCCTGTTCAAAGGGAACCTCCCCCTGCATGGCTGCTTCTGTAAGCGCCGCCATTTCATCGCCCAACCCCACGCTTTCCGCAATCAGCGGCAGAAGTTCGCATTTCGTGATTGTGGAATCAAGGTCGAATACAAACAGCGGCTTCATGCTTTTGCACCATTCTGAAAGGTGAAGATGAACACAGGATTTTGCGCCGTCATCAGCTGATAATTGCCCAGCTTTCGCGGTTTAGCTACGCTGATTTCAGCAATATCACTGAAATCAAATTCCTTCGAGATTTCCGTCAGCTCCGCAAGGGTTTCCAATGTAACGGTGTTGACCACGATGCGTACATGCGGATTCTTTTTCAGCAGACAGTCGATGATGCCACGCATATTTCCCGTACTGCCGCCGATGAAAGCATGAGTCGGTGCAGGCAGATCTTCCAGCGCTTCCGGCGCGGTTCCCGCAATCACTTCCAGATTCGTTAAATGGAATTTCTCTGCGTTGTGTCGGGTCAGGGCAATGGCCTTTTCCTTCATTTCGATGGCATAGACCTTGCCGTATCTGGCCTGCAGCGCGCACTCCACGGAAACAGAGCCGCTGCCGGAGCCAATGTCATAGACGATGGCTCCCTGCGTGAGCTTAAGTTTTGACAGGGAGATTGCGCGTACTTCGGATTTGGTCATGGGCGTTTCATCCCGGTCAAAGGCTTCATCGGGCAGACCGTGAGTGACAACATAACTTTCCCAATCCGGATTTTCCACCAGCAGAACGCTGAGGGAATCGAATTGATGGTCCAGCAATTCTGCGACCGTTCCATGGCAGATCACTTCATCCGAATAGCCAAAGCGCTGGCCTACGTGAACCGTCAGGTGTGCAAGTCCGGCGTCGGCCAGACGCTGCAATGCCGAATGAACACCATCCTGACCGCCAACCAACGCAAACACAGCTGGATTTCGGCGCACCTCACCGATGAAATCACAATTCCTTCCATGCAGGCTGATGGGACGCACATCCTGCCACGGACGCTGCAGCTTTGAACAGAAATATTGCAGGCTTCCGATGCCGGGCAGAACTTCTACTTCCATGTCATTCAATTCCGTCACCAAAGCCTTCGCGCCGCTGTAAAAACCGGTATCACCGGAGAGCAACACGGCAAAACGCCTGTCTGCGCTACTGCGGATGGTTTCCGCAATATCCTTTGCTGCAATGGCAATGTGCGTCTTCTTATTTCTGGTGTCCACGCTTTCCAGCATGCGTTTTGCGCCGATCAGGCAGTCTGCTTCGCGGATTGCTTTTTCCATGCCCAGCGTACGGGTTTCTGGATTGCCCATGCCGATGCCCACCAAAGATACTTTCTTCTTCACAGGCGCCAAACTGAATCTCTGCTCCATCAGGCGGATAACCGCGTCCAAATCCATGCCTTCCCGCTGCATAGGACGGCCGATGATGATCACCTGTACGCCCGCCTTTTTCGCAGCACTGATCTTGGCACCATAGCCTCCGGGGCCTCCGGTATCCTTGGTGACCATATACTTTGCCTTCGTCATTTTCAGCAGCGCGAGGTTCATTTCCTCATCAAACGGTCCTTGCATGGCGATGATGCGCTCCGACGCGATGCCGCTCTGTGCACAGATATCCAGCGACGCCTGCATGGGCAGCACGCGTACATAAATGCGGTCATGCAGTTCGGCATAGGCGGGCAGTTCCTTGCTGCCGGTGGTAAGCAGGATATTTCCTTCGGTCGCTTTCAGGTATTCCACGCACGCGGCTGTGTTTTCGACGAAGATTCCGTCG
>JAGBBE010000027.1 GCA_017938645.1 Clostridia bacterium | reverse complement strand
TTGCTTTCGATGAAATCCACTTCGTAATTCTTCATATGGGGTATCCTCGCTTTCATTTCTTTTGGTGTTTCAAGGTTGTGTCTCTCTCAACCTTGTGACTGTATTATACTTTAGGTGTTGTCCGTTATTTCGGACTTTATGAGTTGCCTTTGTCAGGCAGAAGCCTTTTCAGTTGCATTCTTTTCTTCAGAGTTCTTATCAAGATGTACCGGCTTGCACTCAGGGAACTGGTTGAGGAACCAAGCCTGAACATACTTGTAGGGGTTGGGCTGGATCTTAGAGAGGGCTTCGACCTTCTTCATCTCATCCAGCAGAGCGACGGCAGCTTCCTTGCTTTCAGCGCTGTTAGCGATGTATTCGCGCATGTGCTTGTAGGTCAGGTTCTTATTCTTGTTGGCGGTCTTCTTGGCGGCTTCGGCCTTCACGAACTGGAAGTCAGGGAGGCTGCGGCGCAGCTCAATCATTTCCTTATACTCAGGAGTGCCAAGGGTGCTGGCCTTGCGCAGGAAGGCGGCGGTCAGGGTGATGGTCTCGTTGATGTAATCGATATCGTACTTCTTCATGGTGTGTTCCTCACTTTCATTTTGTTTCAAGGTCTTGGTCGTTTGTGCTTCCCTCAACCTTGTGACTGTATTATATATTAGGTGCTGTCCTATAACTGGTACTTTGCTATTTGCCAGAATAAAAAGTGTGTCAAAATGCTTCGAGTAAATAATCTATATTACTCAAGGCTTTTTGACACACTTTTGTTGTTTGATATAGATAGTTGAAGGCGACTTGAAGTAAGTTCAAGCCGCATTGTAGAAAGTTGTACCTGAGATGTAAAGAGTTCTTTCCAAGATGCTTTTGCTTACATAATGAACCAACATGTATCGTTTTTCTTGCTTCCGCTACGTGCATGTGTTAAGCTGATAATGGTTGTTCTTTAATCCTTTGGAAAGGGATTAAAGTGAGAAGCAAAGTGAATACATCAAGCACCAAACATACTCCGATTTTGCGGAAGGGGGAGTCCCGACACAGCAAAGGTACTTTTCAGTACAGATGGACGGATGAAGCTGGTGAGCGACATTCTGTCTATGCGCAGACCTTGGAAGAACTGCGGCAGAAGGAAGCTGAAATTGAACAGGATGAACGCGACAGGATAAAAGCAGAAGCGCGTAATGTCACGGTCAATGACATGTTCATCCTTTGGAAGCAGCTGAAGCGCGGTCTGAAGGATAATACCTTTCAGAACTATCAATACATGTACAATCAGTTTGTTGCACCCAGTTTTGGTCAAAAACGGATCTCAACCCTTTTGAAATCAGATGTGAAGCGGTTCTACAATACGCTTGCTGATGAACGGTGGTTGTCCATTTCGACAATAGACAATGTTCATACTGTTCTTCATCAGGTTCTGGATATGGCTGTAGATGATATGTACATCCGACGCAATCCATCTGATAATGTCATGAAAGAGTTGAAGCAGTCTTTTGCTTCCAGAAATGAGAAGCGTCGCGCTCTGACAAAACAAGAGCAGGATCTGTTTCTGCATTATCTGCGGAGATCCGAAAAGTATCAGCACTGGTATCCTGTTTTTGCAATCATGATTGGAACCGGCTTGAGAGTGGGGGAAGCAGTAGGGCTTCGCTGGTGTGACATTGATCTTGAAAACGGAACGATTGATGTTAACCACACTCTTGTCTACTACAGGCATGCGGTCAATGGATGTTATTGCAATGTTCATACGCCTAAGACAGTCAATGGCATCCGACAGGTTCCGATGCTGGAATTTGTAAAAGCAGCATTTCAAGAGGAAAAGCAGCGACAGGCAACAGAAGGAGTTCGATGCGAAGCGACTGTTGATGGCTATACCGACTTCATCTTTGTGAACCGTTTCGGTCAGCCTCAGCATCAGGGAACACTCAACAAAGCTCTGCGCAGGATCGTCCGTGACTGCAATGATGAGATCATGCTGAAAGGAAAGAAGGATGCTCTAATGCTTCCGCATTTCAGTTGCCATAGTCTGCGGCACACTTTCACGACAAGGCTGTGTGAAGCTGGCGTAAATATCAAGGTGATTCAAGACGCGCTGGGACACGCGGATGTATCGACCACCTTGAACATCTATGCAGATGCAACGAGAGAGTTGAAGGCAAACGAATTTAAGAACTTTGAAGCTTTCTGGTCTTGAGTGGTACACCACTGGTACACCAAAAGTACACCAATTTGTCTTTCAAAGCCTTAAAAATGAGCGGTTTGAGCTGCGACTCGAGAGAGGGAAAAGTAGCAGGAATGAGCACCTCACGGCTGGGCTGAAAGCCCAGCAATGCCTCCCACGGGCGGCATCGGTTATGGCATTGACAGAATGGTTATGCTGCTGACGGATAGCTCCAGCATCCGCGACGTGCTGCTGTTCCCCACGATGAAGCTGCAGGATAACTGAGGCGTTGTGGGATAAGGGTTTGAGCGATCTCAGATTCTGAAAAGCACATCAATTACACCAATTTAAAACATAAAGGATTAAAAACTACCTGAATCAGCATTCTCTTACGAGAATGCTGATTTTTAGTATAAAGCAAGAGAACAAAGTGATCGTTTGATGGTGAAAATCATTCATATATCCCTTCTGATCTTTCTCTTAAAAATATCTCCAGCATATCTTTGTATACTTTTTTGATGCTACTTTTGATATCGAAACTCTACCCCTACCGACACAATTTGCTTTGTATCAGAGAGTTTGATATACTATCTACATTGTCTCTATAAATCTCAAATATCCGGCATGCTTTTTTGCAGCCGGATGAATATACAGGAGGTACGTAAATGCGCAGTTTTGAAAAAGAATCTCTGGGGCTGTTTCCCACACCTATGTATCGGCTGCCGAATATCAGCCGAGAACTGGGAACCAATGTATGGATCAAAAGGGACGATCTGTGCGGCGTAGCCTTGGGCGGAAATAAAGTCAGGAAGCTGGAATACCTTCTTCATGAAGCTAAAATGCAGGGATGTGACCTTGTCATGACAACCGGTCAGGCACAAAGCAATCATGCCATGCTGACTGCCGCTTGTGCTCTTCGGTTGGGTATGGACTGTATTCTGGTTCTGAAAAAGCGCGGAATCACTGCCCGTAAAGGCAATCAGATTCTCAACCACCTGATGGGTGTGGAGGTTCGTTACATGGATACGGACAACTACGACGACATTTATCAGGAAATGGACCGTATTGGTCAGGAACTCGGTCGCAAGGTATACAAAATCCCGTGCGGAGGCTCCAATGCGCTGGGCTCTCTTGGCTACATTGACTGCATGAAAGAGATCGCAGATTCCGGCTGTCACTTCAATCACCTTGTATGTGCCTGCGGATCGGGCGGAACCGCAGCAGGATGCGTACTGGGCGCCAAAATTCATCTTCCTCAGACACAGGTCATGTGCTCCATGGTAGACAATGATCCCTTTGATGTCATCGTCCCCCAGTTGATGCAGGAAGCTGCCGATCTGCTGGAGATTCAGGTGGACATCCCGGTTCCCGACCTGCTGGATATGTGCGGCCCGGGGTATTCCATTCCGTCTGAAGAGGGAAACGAAGCCATCCAAATGATGATGAAGCTGGAAGGCATTGTGCTGGATACCTGTTATACGGGCAAGGCTTTTGCCGGGCTGGTGCGTCGGGCACGGGAAGGTTTCTACAAGCCGGACGACCATGTTTTGTTCGTTCATACCGGAGGAGCCGGCGGCCTTTTTGCTCAGGATTGGGAGAAGGCAGAATAATAGCCAAAGCAACGCTGAAGAGAGCAAGTGTACATGCCTCTGACAGAATGTTCGGGCAGCCACGATAAGCTATCATTACAGGAGAATCAAAAACAAAACTCACTGTAATTCACACTTGCCATAGATCCAGCAGTTTTTAAAGCGAGGTTTTTCTCTATGATTCATATCCTGTTCGTCTGCCTGGGCAATATCTGCCGCAGTCCTATGGCCGAATTTGTCATGAAAGACCTGCTGAAAAAGCATCATCTCCACCACACTGTCGAAGTTGCCTCCGCCGCCACATCGACCTATGAGCTGGGCAATCCCGTTCATCGCGGCACGCGTGCCAAGCTTCACGAGCATGGCATCAGCTGTGCCGGAAAAACCGCCCGTCAACTCACGCGCGCCGACTATCAGGAGTATGACTATATCATCGGCATGGACGACGGCAACATGCGCGATATGCGTCGGATGCTTGGCGGAGATCCCGAAGGCAAGCTGTTCAAGCTTCTCAATCTGTGCGGCGAAAGCGCTGATGTGGCCGACCCGTGGTACACCGGCGATTTTGAAGCAACGTGGCAGGATGTAAATCGCGGATGCGAAGCGCTTCTGAAGCGGCTGGAGAAGGAAATTTCGGAGGGCAAGAAACATGGATGAGCTCAGAAATGAAATCCATCAGCTCATGACCAAGGCAGGTACAGATTTGTCCTTTTCAGTTCTGATGGAACGCTTTTGCGAAGCGCTCAAAAATCATCCTGAAGCCTTGGGTGCCCTCAGCGGACGCTATCGTCTCAACACCACCGACACCGGGCTTTCGATTGCCTTCGAACTGGCGGCAAACCATTTCCGGATGCTTGATGCATCCGAAAAGGCGGACGCGGTTATTTCCGGCTCAGAGAGTGATCTTCTGGCGATGATCCGCCGCGAGCTCACGCCCATGAAGGCCATGTTTACCGGCAGGCTGAAGGTTGAAGGCAGCATCGGACTGCTTACCCGTTTTGCACAGATTCTCTGAGATTTGGAGGAATTGTATGCTCTGGCTGTTTTCTGCGCTGGCGCTTCTGTTCACATGGTTTATTTCGATGCCCACCCTATTCTTCCGTTTGAATGGCGCCGCTCAGGCACTGAAACTGACGGTCAAAACCATTCCGACCGTGCTGGCAGCTTTGTTTGGTCTGGCCGCGCTTCTCAAAAGCGGCGGAACAGACCGTTATGCTCTGTTCATCTTTCTGGGACTGTGCGTGTGCGCTGCGGCGGACTATCTGCTTGGCGTCAAATTTATTGTTGGCGGCGCGCTGTTCTTCGCCGGACATATGCTCTACTTAACCGCATTGGGCGGTTTTCAGAAGCCCGGCGTATGGAGTATTCCGGTGTTTCTGCTCTCCATCCTTGGATTGTGGCTGTTTTGCCGCAGATATCTGCATCTGTTTCCCAGCAAGCTGATGTATCTGGGCGTGCTTGTGTATTGTTGTGCACTAGGCGCGCTGCTCGCTTTCAGCGTACCGCTGCCGTTCGCGGTGTTTTCCCGCAGATCGGTGCTTGCAGCTCTGGGCGCGATGCTGTTTGTGCTAAGCGACATGGGCACCTGCCATGTCATCCTGGCAAAGCCCAGCATACAGTTTGATTTCACAAACATCGGCATTTATTATACAGCGCAGTTTCTGCTTGGAATGAGTGCGTTTGCGTAAAGAAAAAACAGTGGATCAAAACTCCGCTGTTTTTTCTTTAATTAGATAGCAAACCCGAACCGAAGATTCATCAGGACCACGCTGACAATGCCGCACAGCACACTCAGCTGCTGTCTGCGCGTGAGCTGATCTTTGAACATCACAACGCCCACCAGCGTCATAATCAGCGATTGCAGTCCAGCGTAGGTCGGAAACTGAAAGGTTCCTTCGACCACGCTCATTGCGTAGGTATTGAGGCGCTGATAGAGGCACAAAACCAGGCCGATGGCCAGCGCATAAAGAATCACGGGTTTTTTCAGACCCATGGTGGTTTTGCCGCCTTTTTTCCTGCCAACGCCGTAGACAGCAAAGCCGGCAATGGCCGCTAGCGCATAACTCACGATCAATTCGGTGGCCTGTGCATTGGACAGCTGGCTTTCGGGCGTGGCCAGGAACAGCTTTTGACCAATGCCGTACAAAGCCGAGCAGGACATGCTCGCCAGCGTAAGCAAGAGCCACTTTCGGGTCGCTTTCTTTTCGTCAGGTTTGCTCTGAGAGCTGAGAAACATGGAAGCTATCAGAAGAACAACGCCCGCGATCTGGCTCAGATAGAGCTTCTCCTTGAAAAACAGACAGGCGAAGCTGGTGGTGATCAGCACATGGAAGTTGCCGATCAGTACCGTAAGCGAAACAGGGCCGGTTTTCAGGGCGATGGTGTAGCATACCTGAAACACAACCGTCGTCACCGTCACCACGAGGGCGTAGAACACCAGCACGCCATTGATCTCTCCCATTGGAAACAGCAGCGCCAGAAACGCAGCAATGGCGGTAAACACCAGCGCATTGAACCATACAGTGTCCTGAGTGGTCACGATATGCTTTCGGCTCACAAAGCCCTGAATGGTCACCTTGGTGCAGGCCAGTACCGCCAGAAGCAGCACCAGCAGAAACTGAACAACATATGACATTTTTTACCCTCTTTCGTGTCAGAACTGGATCGCCGGTCCGACACGTACGTTCATCAGCGCCACGCTGATGATGCCAAATACCAGACCAATTTTTTGATTGCGGCTCAGCTTATCCTTGAACAGCAAAATGCCCGCAGCCGTAATCCACAGCGACTGCAGACCCGAAACTGTCGGGAAATAGAAGGTTCCGTCCACATGAGCCAGCGCATACATGCTGGTTTTCTGGAACAAGCACAGAGAAGCGCCAATTGCCAGCACAAAGCCGATCACAGGTTTCTGAAACCGCAGCTCGCTCTTGTTTCCCTTGCCAGCCATGACGCCGTAGAGGAGCAGTGCAATCAGCGATGCGCACGCATACATCACCGCCAGCAGCGTCACGTCGCTGTGAGGCGCTTTGGACGCTTCCGTGAGCCAGAAAAACTTCTGCGCGCTGTTGCCCACGCCAAAGCCCGCCATCACCAGCAGTGAATAAACAAACCAGCGTGTATTCGCTTTGGGGCCGCCCTTGTCCGGCTTGCGGCTCAAAACCATGGAAGCCGCCAGACACACAATGGCTATGCTCTGCGACAGATGCAGCTTTTCGCCAAACGCAACAGCGGAAAACAGCGTGTTGATCAGGACGCTGAAGTTGGCAATCAGCACCGTAAGAGACACGGGACCGATGTTGAACGCAAGCCCGTAGAATGCCTGCGACAATACCGTGGTACAGCCCAGCAGCACGCCAAAACCAATAATCGTACCATTGACCGGCCCCATGGGGAAGATCAGCACGAACATCAGCGCAATGGCTGCAAACATCAGCACGTTAAACCACAGCGTATCCGCAAAGCCGCGAATCAGCCTGCGGCTCATCTGGCCCTGCACGGTTACTTTAACGCCTGCCAGGGCAGCCACCAGCACCAGCAGCAGAAACTGCAATGCGTAATTCATATCATACACCTCATTGGTTGACTTTTGTCTATTATACGCACAAAGATGGGGTTTGCAAATGGCTTTTCCGTGAAAAGGGCAAAATCTTTCCCCTTTTGCATTGTGCGCCTCCATGTTATAATACATACTGTTCTTTTGTACTATCAAAGCAGGAGGCGTTTTCCCGTGGCTTCCGTTACTTTTTATCCATCTTATCTTCAGGGCCGCGCCATGGTACCTCCGGCCAAGAGCGAAGCGCACCGCGCGCTGCTGTTGGCTGCGCTGGGCGACGGCGAATGCTGTCTCACCGGCTTTCCTCCGCCGCTTTGCGACGATACCCATGCCATGATCAACGGCGTCACGGCGCTTGGTGCAAAGGTGCGCCATGAGGGCAGCATGCTGATGGTAACGCCTGCGCCCGCGCCTGTGAAGGACGCGCCGATGGTGGACTGCTGCGTGCACGCATGCGCTGCTGCTCTTCGCATGCTGATTCCTGCGTTTCTTGTGCGCGGTCAGGCTGTTCGCTTTGTCATGGAGCCTGCGCTGTTCCGCCGTCCGCTGGACGCTTTTGAACCGCTGATGGAAAAGCTTGGCGCAACCATGATCCGCACATCCGGCGATGTGTGCACAGTGGAGATCAGCGGCTTCATGCCCGCCGGGTCCTACGAAATCGACGGTTCGCGCTCCAGCCAGTTTGCCAGCGGCATGCTGATTGCGCTGGCGCATGCGCAGGGCGGTCAGCCCAAAAAACTGACCGTAACCGGCCCCATTGTCAGCCGTCCGTATCTGGATATGACGCTCAGGCTGATGGACCGCTTCCATGTGCCGTATACAGAAGCCTCCGAAGGCGTATTTGATCTGGCTGCGCCTTCGCAGCCTTCGCCTGAAGAAGCCGCCGTATCCGGCGACTGGTCGCAGGCGGCAGTGCTTCTGTGCATCAACGCCATGGGAGGTAAAATTGACGTCGAAAACCTGACACGCGATGAAAACTGCACGCAGGGCGATGCGCGCGTGGTGGATGTGCTGCAAAGCATGTCCAGAGGAGAGGCCGTCGACATTGACTGTACCGATATTCCCGACATCGCGCCCATTCTTGCCCTGACTTCCTCGCAGCTTCGCGGCACCTCCGTGCTTCGCGGTGTGAGCAGGCTGCGCATCAAGGAAAGCGACCGCCTTGCTGCCACGCAGGAGCTGCTTGGTAAACTCGGCGTTGCCTCCGACGTGCAGGATGAAGGCGACACGCTGCTCGTCCACGGACCGGCGCAGCTTACAGGCGGCTTTGAAGCCGACGCGCGCAATGACCACCGGCTGGTCATGTTCCTCGCCGCTGCCGCGCTCAAATGCAATCAACCCATCACCGTGCACGGCGTGGAATGCATCAGCAAGTCGTGGCCTGGATTCTTCGATACCTATCGTCAGCTGGGAGGGAAGGCCGAATGAGCAGCCGCATCGGACGCATGCTGAGCGTCGAAATTTTTGGCGAGAGCCACGGAAAAGCCGTTGGCGTAACGCTGGACGGCCTGCCTGCAGGCCTCCGGCTGGACATGGACAGGCTCAATGCCTTTGTCCAGCGCCGCGCCGCCCGCAGCGCTATTTCCACAGGACGGCGCGAAAGCGATATCCCGCGTGTGCTGAGCGGACTCTGGGATGACGTCACCACCGGTCAGCCGCTGACCGCCGTCTTTGAAAACGGCGACACCCATTCCTCGGACTATGGTTTTCTGCCCGACCGTCCGCGTCCCGGACATGCGGATTATCCCGCCATCGTGCGCAGCCTTGGCAACGACGATCTGCGCGGCAGTGGTCATCACTCCGGTCGTCTCACGCTGCCTTATGTGTTTGCAGGCGGCGTGGCGATGCAGCTTTTGGAGACACAGGGTATCCGCATTGCAGCGCATGTACAGCTGATCGGCAATGAAAACGACGACGGCTTCCTCAGCTGGACGGAGCCGGATATGCAGCGCCTGTTCGAGTGTCAGAAGCAGCCCATTCCCACCCTGAATCCTGAAGCCTGCGAACGCATGCAGGCGGCGATTCTCCGCGCCAAAGAGGAGCAGGACTCCGTGGGCGGCATTGTGGAATGCGTGGCCGCGGGCGTTCCTGCAGGACTGGGCGCGCCTTTCTTTGAGGGCATGGAAAGTGTGATGGCCAACTACCTTTTCAGTATTCCGGCAGTCAAGGGCGTTGAGTTCGGCGCAGGCTTTACTGCTGCATCCATGCGCGGCAAAGGCTACAACGATCCCTATGCCATGAAGGACGGCAAGGTCGTCACCACGCGCAACAACGCCGGCGGACTGCTGGGCGGCATCACCAACGGTATGCCGGTGATCGTCCGCGCTGCGTTCCGTCCTACGCCTTCTCTGAGCCGCGAACAGAACACCGTTTCCCTGCATGACAAGGCGGATACCACCCTCACCGTTCATGGCCGTCACGATCCGTGCGTAGTCGTGCGCGCCGTTCCCGTGGTGGAAAGTGCTGTTGCACTGGCGCTGACCGAGATGTGGCTGGAACGCCGCGCTACCTATCCTGTTTCAAAGCGTTTGGAGGACCTATGATCCAGAAAAACCAGCAAATAACACTGCACTGCGACCGTCTCGGCAGCGAGCTGGAGGGCGTGTGCATCCATGAGGGCATGGCCGTGTTCGTGCCGGGCATCCTGCCGGGCGAGGACGCGGAAACCCTGATTGTAAAGGTGCAGCCCCGCTATGCATTCGGCAAGATGATGAACGTGCTTGCCGCCAGCCCTGACCGCGCCAAGCCGCGCTGTCCCGTGTATGACAAATGCGGCGGCTGCAGCGGTCAGCACATGACCTACGAAGCCACGCTTGCAGCCAAGCGCATGCAGGTGGTGGACTGCTTAACGCGCATCGGCGGTCTGGACGTTTCCGAGGCGGATGTTCCGCCCGTGATCGGCGCGGACGATCCCTGGCACTGCCGCAACAAAACCGCCATTCCTGTTGGCGGCACGGCGGATGATCCGCAGCTCGGCTTCTACCGCCGCCGCAGCCATGCCATCGTGCCCATTGAGGACTGCCCCGTATCCATGCCGGGTCTTGGCGAGGTGCTTTCGGCGGTGCGTGAGTGGATGAAACAAAACCGTGTCCAGCCCTACAATGAGCTCAGCGGCAAGGGGCTTCTTCGCCATGTTGTGATGCGCACAAGCCGCACGGGTTCGCTGATGGTCACGCTCGTCGCCACCAAAGACAAGCTGCCCAATCCCGAGGGCCTGATTGCCCTGCTCAAGGACCGCGTGCCCGGCTTCTGTTCGCTGCATCTGAGCGTCAACAGCGCGCGCAACAACGTGATCCTCGGACGTACCAGCCGGAAGCTGTACGGCGAGGACGCCATTTACGAAAACCTGCTTGGCCTTACCTTCGAAATGCCTCCCCTGTCGTTTTTTCAGGTCAATCCTGCGCAGACGGAGAGGCTTTACCAGAAGGCCATCGACTTTGCACAGCTCAAGCCTGACGATACTGTAGTAGACGCCTATGCCGGCGCAGGCACAATTTCCCTGTGCATGGCGCGAAGCTGCGCTCATGTGATCGGCATTGAAATCGTGCCGCAGGCCATCGAGGGAGCAAAGCGCAACGCCAAACGCAACGGCATCGAAAACGCCGAGTTCCACGTGGCCGCCGTGGAGGATCTGCTGCCCAAGCTGGTCAAAGACGGGCTGCGTCCCGACGTGGTGGTGCTTGATCCTCCACGCAAAGGCGTGGAACCGCAGGTCGTGGAGGCGGTCCTTCAGGCCCGTCCGCGCCGTGTGGTCTACGTCAGCTGTCACGTGCCTACGCAGGCGCGCGACCTCAAAATGCTTGCCGAGGGCGGCTACCGGCTGGAAAGCTGTCAGCCGGTGGACATGTTCTGCTACGCAGGCGGCGTGGAGAACGTTGTGAGCATGATTCTGGATGAATGACATACGAAAAGCCTCCTGTTTTTGCAGGAGGCTTTTTTGTCCAGATCACAGATCCCAGTGCAATTGCACGCCCTGATCTTCCAGCACCTGCTGATAGGCATGCAGGTGCTCTTCGTTTTCCCAGACTTCCGCAGGCGTTACGCCATGTTCCACACAGTAGGCTGCCAGCGTGCCTGCCGACTCGCCGATGTTCCACTCCACCGGATGCAGACGGTAGCAGCCGCCGGTCAGATGCGTGGTTCCGATGTTCTTGCAGGATGGCAGCAGGTTCTTCATGCGGATGGGAATCAGCGCGCCCAGAGGAATCTCAAACGGCGTCACCGGCGCAAAGAAGAACGAATGCGTCTTGATGGTCTGATGCAGGTCCATGTTGTAATGACCCACGCCCACGCTGTCGTGCCAGCGTTTGGGCTCAGGCTGACAGGCCTTGATCACATCCTGCTCGCGGATGGTGCGGCGGGCCTTGATGCGGCGCGATTCGCGGATGTACGGCGCTTTGGCCAGTCCGTCCGGCGTATCCGTCACTTCGGGACACAGGCGGATGTTGTAGCCCTGCTCCCACAGCCAGTACGCCAGAGACAGCGTCTGCTGCCTTGCGCGGTAGAGCTTCTCCTCGCGGTCGGGCACGTCGATTACGCCGGATTCGGTGAAATCGTTCTGCGGCCAGTTGAGCAGCGTGATTTCGTTTTTCGGCGTGGTGAAGTACGGCGGATACTGGATGCGGCGGTAGTCCCAAAGACCCAGAACGCCGGGCTCGCTGTACATCGTAAACAGCCGCTTGGTACCGGTGGCTGCCTCCGGCCCATACCAGCTGAGCAGCTTGTTATCGGCATAGGCCACACCCATGGCTGCAAACTCGTCATACAGAGCAGGCTTTTCCATGGGGATGCGCTCAGGCGTCAATTCCAGCGCAGCCACCCAGGTGATAGGCTGCATATCCTCGCCGTCACCCGTCTCAGGCGCGTCAGGTTCGCCGGTTTCTGCGCGGCTTTCCGCGCCAAGCGCATATTCTGTGCCGGTCAGCGGGAGCAGATCGCCGCAGTCGGTTCCGTCCAGAAAGTACTTTGCCGTCACCGTGCACTCTTCGCCGGTTTCAACGCTGCGCACCGTGACCTGCTTCACACAGTCGCCCTCCACCTGCGCATCCACGCATACCGTGCGCAGTTCGAGCGTCAGAAGGCCGGAATCCAGATACGGCTGAAGGGACTCCGTGAGCAGCCGGACGCCGATTCGCGGATCATGCGACACGCGGCTAACCCAGCACTGACCGGGACAAAGCTCCTTCTGCGCCTTCATTTCCTCCGAGGCATCCGGCATGGCGAGGTAGGTTTCGCGCACCTTGCGGCGATAGTCCATGTAGCTTTTCGTCGCGCCCTGCTGCTCGATCCACTGATGCTCGTCCGGCGGAACCGCCTGCGCGGTCATCTGTCCGCCGATCCAGTCCGTTTCCTCGTACAGATATACGCTGTGTCCGCGCGCGCATGCTGCACGCGCAGCCTGTACGCCGCCGAGGCTTCCGCCGATGATGGCAATATCCGCCTGAATATTTCTCATATTTCTCATTCCTTACTGATCATCTTTTTCGTAAATGGTACACAGCCGCTGGCCATAGCTGCGGATGGTTAAGAGTTCGTGATACCCCTCCGGCGCATCAACGCCGTAGATGCGCGCGTAGGTGGTGTTGTAGAACAGATACGGCGCATCTTCCTGTTCCTCAATCGTGAGGACGGCCTTCTTTTCCGGCGACAGCACATCATAGCCGTGATATACGCCAAACCAGCTCATATCGTCCCTTGCGCCCAGCACCAGCGGCAGGCCTTCGTCGCGTTCATGTTCCAGCAGCGCCTCCATCGCGCCCACGGTGCTTACATCCCAGTAATCCAGCTCCATGTCCGTTTCGGAATTGGCACGACCCAGCCGGTTGTAATAGCCATATTGGTTGGGATGGTTGGCTGCAATGCCCCATGCCATCCATACAAAGCACAGGCACAAACCCGCCGCAAACACGCGGTGCATGCCGCAGTCCGAACAGCGGTGGCGCAGGAACCGCATGCTCGCACCGATGCCGTGCGCCGCCAGCAAAACCACGCCCGCATAGGTGAAGTAGAAGTGCCGCCAGCCATTGTACACCAGCGGTCTCATCAGAGCCGCCGCAAACAGCGGCACAAACCAGCAGAGGCTGATGGCTCCCAGTGCAAGACAGTCGGGATCTGCAAGCGCTCTGGTCTTCTGCTTCCAGACGCGTGAAAGCGCCTCCAGCTGACCGCACGCCGCCAGCGGAACCACGTACACCGGCAGGGTCACGATCATCATCCAGATCAGATAGTAGCGCGGCAGCGGGTTGACCGCATGATCAAACACCATACCCCTGAACACCACCACGCCTGTCCAGCGGGTGAAACCGGAAGCGTTGATGAGCAGGTATTCCAGATAACCCAGCGGATCCGCCCATGCCGCCGGAGTCAGAAGCAGATAGAACGCTGCAAACAGCGCAACCGTGCAGCCTGCCACAAAACCCATACGGCGGCTCCATTTTCTCTGTGCGCTCACCATCACGACCGCGCACAGGCCGATAACGCCCCACGGGAAAATGCCGACCACCTTGGTATTGGCCGCCATCGCGCCGAAGAGCGAAAAGATGGCTCCGCGCCGGAAACCGGGCTTGTGCAGGAAACGAACGCCCATCCACAGCGTCAGAAGCACCAGCGACAGGAGCACCATGTCCTTGTTATTGTAATGTCCCTCGGCGAAAAAGCGCGGACACAGGTACAAAAGCAGCGAACCCATGCAGCTGACCGGGCGCGTAAGTCCCGTTTCACGGCAGAAGCCGTAGATAGCAATGACGCCGGCCATAAACCACAGCCATGTATAGGCATGCCACCACACTGTAAGCACATCCGGCTGATCTATCAGCCGCGCCAGAACCGGCGTGAAGGCATAGTAACCGCACTGGCCGTGGTCCTTTTCGATGCTCAGGGAAATGCGGTTGATGCCGCGCGAGGCATACCATTTGGCCGCCGGGCTGTCCTCGCCCAGCAGACGGATCGCATACTCATGCATGTTTTCCTGCAGAATGATCTGCTCGGCGGGTTCATCGCACGGCAGACCATAATCCGCACAGGTCAGAAGTCCCGCCATCAGAAGCACCACAAAAAACAGGCTAACGGCTGCTCGTTTGATTTTCACGGCGCATTACGCCCCTTTCTGATAAATCACCATAATCGGCTGACCGTAGGACGACAGCGTGACCACCGCTTCCAGTCCATCGGGCTCAAAGCCGCCGATGGCCGCGTAGGTGGGGTTACTGAGCACATACATGGCTTCGCCGTTCATCGTAAAGCGCGCGGCTGTCGCCTCGTCCATGGCCGCCAGCGCCTTGAGGATGGCATGCTCGCTCCACAGATCCGCCGGAGCGATGACGATATCGCCCTCCACCTGAGAAGCCAATTGTTCCATGGCATCCCTTGCGGAGATGTTCCAGTAATCCAGCTCGTTGAAATTCGTGCCGCACAGCTGCGCAGCCGGCTGATAATATGCATACTGATAAGGATGCTGCGCGATGATTCCCGCCGCGCTTACGCCCAGACACACCGCAAGCACCGCCGCCATCACGCGCTTTTGACACAGCTTTGAAGCTGCCCATGCCGCCAGCGCGAGCATCGGCCCATAGACAAAGTAGAAGTGCCGCCAGCCATTATACACATGCGTGCGCGTAAGCACCGCAAAGCCCAGCGGAAGCGCCCACATCAGAAGAACCATCAGAAGCTGCAGCATTTCATCGCTCTTTGCTCTGAAAAGCCTGAGCACAGCCATCACCGAGCCTGATGCAATCAGCACAAGCGCCCAGATGGGCGTGGTGACCACAATCATGTACGGCAGATAGTAAACCGGCAGGCTTTCGCGCACCAGATGGAACACCGTGCCGCGGAAGAGCAGATCGTTCTGCCAGCGCTGGAAGGACATCGCATTGTCCACCAGATAGCGCACAAACGCCGCCGGACTGGCCCACAGGGCAGGCGTGAAAAGCGCATAGAACAGAAAAAAGGAAGCAAACGTTACGCCTGCAGCCGCCCATGTGCGGCCCTTCATGCGCTTTCCTGCAATTTGCGCCGCAAACACGATCACCGCGCACAAGCCCCACAGCGCCGCGCCCGCCACCTTGGCATTGGCCGCCAGCGCGCCGAAAAAGGAGAAACACAGGCCCGTCCAGAAATCCGGCTTTTTGAGCAGTCTGAGTCCCTGCCAAAGCACACACACGGCCAGCGCCATCAGCGCAATATCCTTGTTATTCACATGACCCTGCGCAAAAAAGCGCGGCGACAGAAGCAGAAACACCGGCCCCAGCAGCGACGCTCCACGGCTCAGTCCCAGCTGACGGCACACGCCGTACAGCGCAAACGCGCCCAGCGTAAACACCGTCCAGCAGCCCATATGCCACAATTCGGAGAGCCTTTCTCCGGAGATGTTTTCGCTCATGACCGCTCCGCCCAGCGGATAGAACATCGCAATGCCATGATCCTGCTCGATGCTTTCCGAAATCGGCGTGAGCGTGCTGATGGTAAGCTTCTCCTCCGCCATGGCGCGCTTTTCAAACGCGCTTTCATCCATGCCGAAAATCCGCGCATACTCCCACAGATTCATGCGCAGGATGTCCATCTCGTCCATCTCATCCCATGTCGGGCCATAGTCCGAAGCCGTCAGAAGCCCCAGCAGCAGAAAGGCGGCAAAAAACAGCGCGACCGCCCAGCGCGGAACAGCAAATTTCATCATCAAACACCTCTTATGCGATGATACCATACATGCCTGTGTTTGGCAAAAAAATTTTCCCGTGCGCGCCACTTTTTCCCGGTTTGATTCGTCTTAGTGGATGAAGGAGGTGATCCTCAATGGACAAAGCCCAGGTACCGGGCGAAGTCCGGGAGGCGGAACTGGAAAGACTGATGCAGACGTACGGAGGCTTGCTTACAGGCATGTGCACGATGCTCGTGCGCGATTACGCTCTGGCACAGGACATCGTGCAGGAAACCTTTGTACGCGCATGGCGCAAACTGGACACGCTGCGCGGAGGAGAGAAGAGCGAAAAGGCATGGCTGTGCCGCATTGCCGTCAACCTCTGCCGCGACCAGCAGCGCACCCGCTGGTTCCGGCTGGTGGACAGGGACGAAAGCGCGCTGGCTCAATGGAGCGTTCCTGCCGACGAAACCGTATCCGATGTGCTGGAAGCCGTTGGTCTGCTTCCGGTGCGGATGCGCGAGGTCATTCTGCTTCACTATTATCAGGATATGGACGCGGAGGAAATGGCCGGATCGCTGGGCATTTCCGTATCTGCTGTATACCGCCGGCTGCGCAGGGCGCGCGAAAAACTCAAATTGCTGCTGGAAGGAGCGGAAGATGATGAATGAAGACAAGCTTCGGCAGGCACTCAAAAATGGTCTTTCCGGCGCAGAATTCTCTGCCCAGAGGCAGCGGGCGGTAATGAATGCCATCAAAGGAGAAACGCCAATGAAACCAACCAGAATTTCTTTTGCGCTTGTATGCGCGCTGCTGCTCACACTGCTCATGGCCGGCACCGTGCTGGCGGCGGCGCTGGGAATGTTCGGAAGCTTCGGAGACAGCTTTACCTCCAGCCGCATGCAGAAGCTGGACGAAGCCGCCGATACCGTAAACCTGAATGCCGTCATTTCTGTACCAGATCATAAACAGACACAGGAACCCGAAAACGTGTATGAACAGCTCCTGTCCCGTCAGTACGGACGCAGCTTCGACCTGACCGTCCATCAGACCTACTGCGACGGAAACCGCCTTTATCTGAGCTACACGCTCAAAACAAGCGACGTACAGAGCTTCTGCGGCGAAGGCATGCCGAGCGGTTTTTCGGAATGGACCATTGAAGAACCCGGCAGGCGATACCAGGAAATCTGGACAAACGTCGATGCGCAGCGCGATCAGGAAATCATCGCATGGCTTGACAGTCACGACGCAGGATGGATCGCGCATGAAACCTGGGATCTGGGCGACGGCGCCCGTACTCCAGACGGTGAATACTGCCAGATCACCGGCAGCGAAACACATCGCATCGACAAAAATACGATTCAGGGCTATCAGGAAATGATCCTGCCCGAAGGCCTGTCATCAGAGGACGGCATCCACATTGAGCTGAGCGTTCTCTACGGAGCATCGCTTTACTATCAGGACGACAGCGGCGTGTATTTTGCTCATGTAAGACCGCCGGAAAATCGCGGCATTGTACACATTCCCGTTGAAATCAGGCAGACTGCGGAGGCAAAGCAGCTCTCCGGCCATTTCACCGGCGAATGCTATACCGCCGATGCATCCGTTTTGATTTCGGATGTGGACATTTCCGGCAGGGTGCTTGTACATTGTCCCGAAGAATGGACCGATTCGGTCCAGTACAGAAACGGAGCGGATTATCTGGAGCACTATGTGCTCATCGCCGACGGACAAGCCCTGCGCAATCTCGACGTAACCCTGCTGGTTCATCGCCCCGGCGAACTGGAACTGACCCTGCGGTTCGATCTGCCGCAAAGCGATGCGCCCCTTGTGCTTCGTCCGGTCTATTTCCATTCCGGCGAACATCCGCAGGAAGACATGATTCTGAAATAAAAAATGCGTGTCTCCTTCACAATTGAGGAGACACGCTTTATGCTCTGCAGGCTGTGATCAGCCGCACGGCGCTTGCACCGGCCTGATACAGTGCATCCGCGCAGGCCTGCGCTGTTGCGCCGGTGGTAAATACATCGTCCACCAGCAGGATGCTCCTGCCATACACATCCTTGGAGCTTGCCACGGCAAATGCACCGCGCATCGCAGCCAGACGCTCGTCGCGGTTCATTTTGGCCAGCATTCCGGTCTGTCGCGTCCGGCAGAGCAGATCTGTGCGCATGGGCAGTCCGGTGGTTCTGCTGATCTCCCGCGCCAGCAGCTCCGCCTGATTGTATCCGCGCTCCTGCTCGCGCAGCGGATGCAGCGGAATGGGAATGATCAGCTTCGCCTGTCTGAGCACCTCTTCCTCTTCAGCCAGCGCGGCAGTCATGCCTTCCGCCAGCAGCGCCGCAGCCTGCGGATCAGAATGATACTTGAGCAGATGCACAAGGTTTCTGGGCACAGAACGGTGCTTCCAGCGGGAAACCACCGTGAGGACGCCGGTTCGGAAATGAAGCGAGGGATGTGCCAGCCGCTGCGCATGAAGCCTTTTCATGCAGGCTTCACACAGAATCCCGCTTTCAGGCCATCTTCCGCACAGATGGCAGACGTTTTCCTGCGGAAACAGCAAGTTCAGCGCAGACTCCAGCAGCGGATGCATCATTCTCTCTCCCTGTATGCAAAAACAGCGCGCCCGTTTGGGACGCGCTGCTTTGAAAAACGCTTATTCTTCTTCCTCTTCCTCGGGAAGCTCGGCGTTGTGCCACACATTCTGCACGTCGTCGTTTTCCTCGAGCATATCCAGCATCTTGAGAATCTTGGCGAGGGTGTCCTCGTCAGCGGGCTTCACGGTGTTCTGAGGCACCATCTGCACTTCGGCGCTGAGGAAGGAGATGCCCTGATTTTCCAGCGCTTCACGCACAACGGAGAAATCATTGGGAGCGGTGGTGACTTCGAACGCGTCGTCCATGACTTCCATGTCTTCGGCGCCGGCGTCCAGCACGGTCATCATCATTTCGTCCTCGTCCATGTCGGCGGTGCGCTCGATGACGAGCACGCCCTTCTTGTCGAACTTGAAGCCCACGCTGCCGGTTACGCCCAGGGAACCGTCGTTCTTGGCGAAGCAGTGACGGATGTCGCTGGCGGTGCGGTTGCGGCTGTCGGTGATGGTTTCCACGATTACGGCAACGCCGCCGGGGGCATAGCCTTCGTAGGTAATTTCTTCGTAATCAACGTTGCCCAGCTCGCCGGAAGCCTTCATGATGGAACGCTTGATGTTATCGTTGGGCATGTTGTTGCTCTTGGCCTTGGCGATGATATCGCGCAGCTTGGAGTTGCTCTCGGGATTGGAGCCGCCTTCGCGCACGGCGATGGCGATTTCACGGCCAATCTTGGTAAAGATCTTGCCGCGGGCAGCGTCGGTCTTGCCCTTCTTTGCCTGAATGTTATGCCATTTGCTATGTCCGGACATGATGAATCAGCCTTTCTCTATCAACCGGAGCCTTGACTCCGGCGGGCGTGATCAAACGCCCAGATGCTTTATTTTACAACTAAATATTATAGCACAACTTCTCCATACGGTCAAATCCTTTGGTCTTATACACACATTTTTCGCCAAAAATGCTGTGATCTTTGTGAAATCTTTATTTCGAACTCATGGCAAACTAAGTCATTTTCGCTCCTACTCTAACAAAAGCCTAACACATCCCGCTATTTTCTTGGCAAGGGCAGAAGCGTGGGCTATACTATGGCTACGAAAACGTGCAGTGGTTTTCAAGACCATTGTTTTCAATGAGGAGGTACCCTTATGCGCAATCTGACCAAGCGTCTCGTCGCTTTTGTCATGGCGATGATTCTCGTCCTTTCCGTGGCCGCTACCGCTCTGGCTGCCTATGGCACCATCCCCTACGGCGAGCAGAGCAACGAAGTCCGCAAGATGCAGAACGCTCTGAAGAAGAAGGGCTTCTACGCCGGCGCCGTGGACGGCAAGTTCGGTCCTTCCACCAAGTCCGCTGTGATCAAGTACCAGAAGTATCTGGGCATCACCGCCGACGGCAAGCCCGGCAACAAGACCCTGACCGCTCTGTATGAAGGCCGCAGCGCTCTCAACAGCACCTACAACACCGAACTGAAGAACTCCATCACCGCTACCAACCCCCGCACCCTGCACTACGGCCAGACCGGCACCCGCGTAAAGAACCTGCAGCGCGCCCTCTACAAGGCCGGCGTGTACAAGGGATCCATCGACGGTGTGTTCGGCGATCTGACTCTGGCTGCCGTTAAGAAGTACCAGTACAAGGTTGGTCTGCGCGCGGACGGCCTTGCCGGCATCAAGACCCTCAACAGCCTGTACAAGAAGACCGGCGAAAAGGTCGGCAATGCGATGATTCTCGACGTGGGCAGCACCGGTCCGGAGGTCGGCGAACTTCAGCGTTATCTGGCCAAGGCCGGCTACGTGGGCGTGCCTCTGGAGGACGGCAACATCTACACCGAGGAGCTTGCCGCTGTTGTCAAGCGCTGGCAGGGCCACAAGGGCATGAACCAGACCGGTGCCGTTACCGAAAACCAGTACAACAAGTACGTTCTCGGCCTCGACTGATTCCGATTTTTCCAAAGCCTGCAATGCAAATTGCAGGCTTTTTTGTCGCTTATGGGGCTGTTTTCTCCGCGGGTACATATAATAAGGTAGAAACCCCTTTTCTTTATCCGGAAAAAATGGTATAATACAAGGGTGGAAGCCGCCTCGTGCGAGTGCTTGAACGAGGCGGTTTTTCATGCCGCCAGGGCGGCTAGATCCGGCGCTTTTTCGCGCCAAAGGGAGTGGAATTTTGGTGACCGATCAGGCGATCAATCAGAATCAGCTGACCGACGAACCCGTCGTGGAAACGCCCGTTTCCGCCACTGCTGTGGAAGAAAACGTATACGACGAAACGCAGATTCAGGTGCTGGAGGGCCTTGAGGCCGTCCGCAAGCGTCCGGGTATGTATATTGGCTCGACCGACTTCCGCGGTCTGCATCACTGCGTATATGAAATCGTGGACAACGCCATTGACGAGGCGCTGGCCGGCTTCTGTACTGATATCAATGTCTTTCTGCATGCCGACGGCAGCTGCGAAGTGCGTGACAACGGCCGCGGCTTCCCCGTGGGCATTCATCCCAAGCTGGGCCGTCCTGCGGTCGAAGTATGCCTTACCGTGCTCCATGCCGGCGGCAAGTTCGGCGGCGAGGGCTATAAGGTATCCGGCGGCCTGCACGGCGTAGGCGCCAGCGTTGTAAACGCCCTGAGCCGCCGCCTCAAGGTAACCGTCTATCAGGATGGCAATGTCTATCAGCAGGAATACGCGCGCGGCAAGGTGCTCTATGACCTCAAGGTGATCGACTCCACCGAGCGTACCGGCACGACCATTCAGTTCTGGCCCGACGCACGCAGCGAGGAAAATCCTGACGGCGTGTTCGAGACCGGCGACTTCCAGTTCAACATCCTCAAGGCCCGTCTGCGCGAGATGGCCTTCCTTAACAAGGGCATCCGCATCACGCTGACCGACGAGCGCACCGATCCCGTTACCGAGCGCGTATACTACTATGAGGGCGGCATCATCGAGTTCGTCAAGTACCTCAACAAGAACAAGGAAGTCCTCTTTGCGGAGCCAATCTACATGGAGGGCGTTGTCGATGGAACGAGCGTTGAGGTTGCGCTGCAGTACAACGACACCTATCAGGAGAACATTTATACCTTCGCCAACAACATCCACACGCCCGAAGGCGGCACCCATCTGGCCGGTTTCTCCAGCGCGCTCACCCGTGCTATCAACGAATATGGCCGCCAGTTCAAGTTCCTCAAGGATAATGATTCCAACCTGAAGAGTGAGGACGTGCGCGAAAGCGTGGCCGCGATCGTGTCCGTCAAGCTCAAGGAGCCGCAGTTTGAAGGCCAGACCAAGTCGAAGCTTGGCAACAGCGAAGTGCGCGGCATTGTGGACAGCCTTGTATACGACAAGCTCTCCACCTTCCTTGGCGAGAATCCCGCCATCGCCCGCATCATCCTTGACCGTTGCGTAGGCGCTGCCCGCGCCCGCGAAGCCGCCCGCAAGGCCCGCGAGCTCACCCGCCGTAAGACCGTGCTGGAAAGCGCTTCTCTGCCCGGCAAGCTGGCCGACTGCACCGAGCGCGATCCCTCCAAGTGCGAAATTTTCCTCGTCGAGGGCGACAGCGCCGGCGGCAGCGCCAAGACCGGCCGCGACCGTTTCTTCCAGGCCATCCTGCCCCTGCGCGGCAAGATTCTGAACGTGGAAAAGGTGCGCTTCGACCGTGCGCTGGCCAACAATGAAATCAAGGCCATGATCACCGCCTT
>JAGBBE010000026.1 GCA_017938645.1 Clostridia bacterium | reverse complement strand
GATGCCGGTCACAACGCGAGGATGAGCGGCGTGCTGTTTGACCCCGACGGTTTTTATCAAGGCTATCCTTCTGAAATTCAAGCCCAGACGATGGCTGAGCTCACCCAAAAACTGCTCTCGCAGCCATAAACATTTCCGACCTGCTGAAGCTCTTCAGTGGGCCGGTTTTGCTTTCACAGGAAAAATAATTTTCAAAAAAATCTGAAAATCATGCTTGACAAAATTCGAGTGACGGGCTATAATGAATTCCGTTGTGAACGACACAACGCTGTAGACCATGGAGAGTTGGCTGAGTGGTCGAAGGCGCACGACTGGAAATCGTGTTTACGTTGATAGCGTAACTAGGGTTCAAATCCCTAACTCTCCGCCAGAAAAAGAGCTCTGACTTCAAAGTCAGAGCTCTTTTTTTATCAAAAACTTGAAAGTACCTGTTCATATCACGAATAAAACTGCCAAATTCTTTTCAGTCAAGCTGATCCTTTTGGTAAAATATTGAGCGAGCTGGAAGAAATGTCTTTCTCCATTCGTTTCCTTTTCAGAGCTCAAACCGGTTTCCTCTCCGAACTGTTACAAGTTCGAACTTTTCTGCCAATTCATTGACAATCCGCCCGCAGTTGTATATACTTCCAACTGTATTACTCGTACTAGTACAGTTAATCCAAGAAGGAGGAATGCACATGTTCCTTGTCAACCCCAAGAGCAAGCAGCCTCTGTATGAACAGCTTGTGGATCAGCTGCGCAGACAGTTGATTCTGGGCGTAACAAAGGCGGGCGCGGCCATGCCGTCTGTGCGGCAGCTGGCTACAGAGCTGGGCATCAATCCCAACACCATCCAGAAAGCCTATCGCCGTATGGAGGACGAAGGGATGATCGTCTCTGTGCCGGGCCGCGGAAGTTTTGTAAGCGAAGATCTGGCAGGACTGCTTGAAAAACAGCGCGCCGATCAGCAGGAAAAAACGCTTCAGATGCTCCGCGCCTGCCGCGAGATGGGATTGTCAAAAGAAGCAGTCGCCAATCTCGTTGAACAAGCCTTTGAGGAGGGAGACGAATGTTAACTGTCAACCAGATTGAAAAAAGCTTCAGAAAGAAACAGTCCATTGCCAATCTTTCCCTGCAGCTGAAGGAAGGCCATATTTTCGGTATGCTGGGCACCAACGGTGCAGGAAAGTCCACCTTGCTGCGCGTGATGAGCGGCATTCTTCGCGCCGACAGCGGAAGCGTCACACTGGATCAGATGCCCGTATTTGAGAATCCTGCTGCAAAGCAGAAAATCTGCTATTTAAGCGACGAGCCCACCTTTCTGCCCAATGCAACCATCGCTGAAATGGGCCGCATGCAATCGGCCTATTATCCCGACTTTGACGCAGCAAAGCTTCGGGATCTGTGCCTGCGCTTCACGCTTCCGATGAATGAACGTATCACCGGCTTTTCGAAGGGTACTCAGAAGCGCGCGCAGATCTGTCTTGGACTTTCGCTCAATCCGCGCGTACTTCTGTGCGACGAAACCTTTGACGGACTCGATCCTGTGATGCGTGACCAGTTCAAGCGCGTGCTCAGTCAGGAAACCATCGACCGCGGGCTGATCACGGTTCTTGCCGGTCATAACCAGCAGGAGATGGAAGATATCTGCGACAGCGTCGGTTTCCTGCATGAGGGCCAGCTCGTGTGTTCCGGCGATCTGGACTCCATGCTCAGCGACGTGCATCGTGTGCAGCTGATCCCGGAGGAAGATGTCAGCGACGACGCGTTTGCCTCTTTGCATCCTCTTCGCACACAGCGTCAGGGCAGACTGTGCATGCTTACCCTGCGCGGAGACAAGACAAAACTCGAGCAGCAGCTCAGCGCCCTGCATCCGCTCTTTATCGAATTCCTTCCGCTCTCTTTGGAGGAGATATTCATTCTGGAAATGGAGGATCGAGGATATGCGCAGCACTAACCGAAACGCCACCCGCTTTCTTCTCAAACGCAATCTGTTTATCGGCGTTATCGTTTTTCTGATCGTTTTTTTCATTCTTCCGTTCTGGAGTCTTTCCAATATTCAGATTCAGAAGGAAGTCTACACCGAAGCAGCAACCCCTGAACTCTATGCCCGGAACATGACCAAGCTGGTTTCTTCCCGCGTAATGACCGACCCCTTGAATCTGGAAATGATGACTGCCGTCTACGGCGGATTGGGTTTCCTCAGCGCCATGATGTTGATGCGTCACCTGTTCAGCCGCAGACAGGGCTATCTCCACGCCGCGATGCCGGACAGGCGCGAAACGGATTTCCTCCGCCGCCTGATCGCCTACGTCGTGCTTTGTCTGGGGCCCATTCTCCTCAACTTCTTGATCTACCTTGTGATTGTCGTTTTCAACGGACTGATTGCCTACATGGACTGGACGGTGCTCCTGCCCAAATTCGGCGTGCTGCTGTTGATCAATCTGTACGGCTTTGCCATGGGCATGCTCTCCAGCGTGCTCACCGGTACCTATTGGGCGGCGATTCTTGCCGGAGCGGTGCTGATTGTAGGCGCGGAAGGCATGGCGCTATTGTGGAACAGGCTGGCGGACTGCTACCTGCACACCAATATGAACACCGGTTTTGACGCCCTGCTGCGCTCCGCCTTCCCTACCTTCTCGCTGTATAAAGGCTTCTACCGTCCGGCCGAATTTGCATGGCTGCCGGGTGTGCTGGCCATTCTGGCCGTGCTGGGACTAAGCTATCTGCTCTACCGCGTCCGCAAAACGGAAGCCACCGAGCGCACGCTGGCATTCGGCTGGCTGCACACGGTGATGGGCTTCCTCCTTCCCTTGATGGGTGGCAGCCTGATGGGCATGATCGTATTTCTCTCCTTCGAGACGGAAATCAGCCTGGTTCTTGGCATGGTTTTCGGCGCACTGCTCACCTACTGGATCTGCAGGATCGTGTTCAATCAGCGCTTCTGCGGAATTCTCAGGCAGTGCTATCTGCCGGTACTGGCGTCGGTGGTGCTGGTCGCAGGCGTGTGGGTACTTCATACCGACTTTTTCGGCTATGATCATTTCCTGCCTGACCGCGACAAGCTCACGTCCATCTCCTACCGTTCGCAGAGCTATCACAACGACGAGTACATCACGCTGACCAGCGAGGATGCGTTAGACGCAGCCTATGAATGGTGCACGCTCATGCGTGATGAGGTGGATCAGTATCCCAACGGTATCAACGCTTCCTCCGGCGGCTCCAGCGCTGTATCTGTGACCTATCGTTTCGGCAACCGAACGGTGTATCGTCTCTATCCAAACAAGGAAATCCGAAACGACGCACAGGGATGCCTGAAGCGCATCATCGAAAGCGATGATTACCGCCAGAGCCTGATCAATGAATACGCGCTGGATAAGAATCACGCAACCTATCTGTATCTCAACAGCAGAGTCAGCGCCATGCGCAGCGAGGAAGCGCACCAGCTCTTCGGCATGCAGGCCGACTACATGAACCTGGACGGCAGGGATGCCCAGCTCACGATTCCCAAATGGATGGCTGCCATCAAACAGGATATCCTCGACCGTACCTTTGCCGATAAGCAGCAGGATCCGCTGTTCTCCCTGCAGTTCAACCTCGAGGATCCTGTGACCGGAAAGCATTCCTACAAGTCGATGAACGTCTATCCCAGTGATGAAAACTTCCTGCGCACCGTGTACGGAGACAAGGCAGAAGCGCTCATCGACTATGCCACCGGCGGATATGCCGCCAGCGAGGACGTCGTCGCACTGAAGGTAACCTTCAGCGAAAATCGGGATTTCCTGACGACCGCCAACGTCAAAGAACAGGATTTTGTCAAATCCATCAAGGCAGCGTCCTATCCTGAAGAAGCTGTCGAATGGGCCCGCAGCGCACAGATGAGCGCCGCTGACAACTACTACTTCATGCCTGATTACGATACCGAGAGCTTCAGCAAGCTGTATCTCTACAGTCTCAGCGAGGTCGAAAAATATCAGAGCCTGTATACCTACACCATCCCCGATGATCCCGCGGATTTCTACTACGAAGAGCAGATTCCGGTGATCACGATTCTGGAATTCATCGGCGAATAAAGCAAAACACGCCTTGCAGCACATGGCCGCAAGGCGTGTTTGCTTACTCAGCGCGTCTGTTTGTCCTGACCGGGCTGCTTTTTCTGCTGGTTCTGACCATTCTGTTCCTTCTGCTGATTCTGATTGTTCTGCTGGTTCTGGCTGTTCTGATGGAAGCTCATGGCTCATTCCTCCTTGAAAAGATTTCAGGAGTAGCTTGCCATGTTTGAGTCCGGATTATTCGAAAAAGCTATCGCTTCCGGCGTCAGGATATGGTATACTTTTCTCAATAAAAACAACAGCATATGCACAAGGAGAAATCAACATGTACGATATGCGGCCTTATCTGGAGAAAATCGAACAGGTAATCGAAAAAGGACCTTTCAAGGATGACTGGGCGTCGCTTTCGAACTTCCGTACGCCCGACTGGTATCAGCAGGCGAAATTCGGCATTTTCATTCACTGGGGCGTGTACAGCGTACCCAGCTTCGGCAACGAGTGGTATTCCCGCAACATGTATGTGCAGGGTTCGCGCGAGTTTGAGCATCATGTAAAAACCTACGGTCCGCAGAAGGAGTTCGGCTACAAGGATTTCATTCCTATGTTCAAGGCCGAAAAGTTCAATGCCGACGAATGGGCGGATCTGTTCAAGGAGGCCGGAGCGCGCTATGTGGTGCCGGTTGCGGAGCATCACGACGGTTTCCAGATGTACAAAAGCGAAATATCCCACTGGAACGCCGCTGAAATGGGTCCCAAACGCGATGTGCTGGGCGAGCTGAAGCACAGCTTCGAACATCGCGGGCTTACGCTGGGCGCATCCACCCATCGTGTGGAGCACTGGTTCTTCATGAGTCAAGGCAAAGACTTCGACAGCGATATCAAGGAACCCATGCAGCGCGGCGATTTCTACTGGCCGGCCATGAAGGAACCTTCCAACCACCATGATCTTTTCAGCGAACCCACGCCTACACAGGAGTTTCTGGAGGATTGGCTGGTGCGCTGCTGCGAGCTGATCGACCGTTACCGTCCCAAGCTGGTCTATTTCGATTGGTGGATTCAGCACAGCGCGGTCAAGCCGTATCTGAAGAAATTCGCCGCCTACTACTACAACCGCGCCATCGAATGGGGCGAGGAAGTTGCCATCAACTACAAGCACGAGGCGTTTATGTTCGGCGCTGCCGTGCCTGACGTTGAACGCGGACAGTTTGCCGAGATGAAACCCTACTTCTGGCAGACGGATACCGCCACTGCGCGCAACAGCTGGGGTTATACCGAGGGTAACGAGTACAAGTCCGCCCGCGGTCTGATCTGCGATCTGGTGGACATCGTCAGCAAAAACGGCACGCTGCTTCTCAACGTCGGCCCGCGTCCCGACGGCTCCATCGGCCCGGAGGACACCGCCATTCTCAAGGAAATCGGTCAGTGGCTGGCTGTCAATGGCGAAGCCATCTACGAAACCAAAACCTGGCGCAAGGCCTGCGAGGGCCCGACGAAGATTGAAGAGGGCCAGTTCACCGACAAGGCGGAACGGTATTTCACCTCTGAGGATATCCGCTTCACGACCAAGGATGATTATCTGTACGCAACTGTGCTTTCGTGGCCCGAGGATGGGCGCGTGACGGTTCGTTCTCTGGCCGAGGCGGATGCGTCCTGTCTGCCGGTATTCCACGGCATCATCAGGAATGTGGATATCCTTGGCCTTGACGGCAAGCCCGAATGGAGCCGCGACGAAGAAGGCCTGCACGTGTGTGCGCCTTCCGTCAAAACCGACAAGCCCGTGGTCATTCGTATTCAGCTGGATTAAAAAACACCGTCATATTTGTTAAAATGTTTTCCGGCAGAAAAAATCTGTTTCGCTCACATTCTTTCTGGTTTATAATAGCCTCACCAAACCAGAAAGGAGCTGAGGCTCATGAAAAAGGAAGTTCTCCTGATCGCAACCGCAGCGATTCTCCTTCTGTCAACCGCCGCTCTTGCCTCACAGTCTGACTTTGAGCAGCTCGCCAGACAGTACGTTCCTACGGATGCTGTTTTTGAACGCATGGAACGCGACGACGGCCTGACAGAGTACCAGTTCCGCTCTCCTGATCATACGATCGAGTATGAAGTAAAAATCAATCCCAAAACCCAGAGCGTGGTCAAAGTAGATTATGATGTACATAATGACCGCGGAAGCAAGAACGTGGTTTTGACGGAAGATCAGGCCAAGGAAAAGGTGCTCGGTCTCTATCCGGAGGCTGAAGTCATCAGCGTGCTGCTGAAACGCGATGATGGCCTTCAGGAATATTTGGTTGTGTTCAACACTCCCGATTTCAGCGGCAGGATTAAAATCAATCCCGAAACCGGCGATGTACTTGATCGCGAGCTGGATTACACCCGCACAGCGGTGGACGGCGCTCAGGCTCTCAGCGAAGAGGAAGCCAGAGTATTGGTGCTTTCGCAGGTTGAAGACGGCCGGATTGTTGAGTTCAAAACCGACCGCGACGACGGACGAACCGTATACGAAGGTGAAGTCATCTCCGGAAAATCGGAGTACGAATTTGAAATCGACGTTGAAACCGGCGTGATTCTCAAGTGGGAACGGGATGATTAATCCACTATAAAACAGGCGCGCCCAAAAGCGCGCCTGTTTT
>JAGBBE010000004.1 GCA_017938645.1 Clostridia bacterium | reverse complement strand
ATCACGCCTTCCTCTATTAAGGAAAGCCTTGATCAGTTGGAAACTGGCCTTTGTTTCTCACAGCCCAATGGTCTGGTGCTGCTGACCAATCACAGGATGAATGAGCTTAGTCACACGCTCTTTGGCAAAGCCATTCAGAATGCAAATCTGTTCTGGAAGGCTCTGGTCAGCGATCCACCCGTTGAGTCTGTAACACGCATTGCCGCCGGTGAACAGCCTGAATTCCGTCTGCCGGATGGCACGATCTGGACCTTTCATCGTGAAGCGCTGGACGGTGCGATTCAGATCACTGCGGCTGACACAACCCATCAGCATCAGCTTGTGGATGAACTGCAATCCAAACACCGTGAACTGGAAGAAATGAACGCCCGCATCCGCAGCTACGGCAGCAAGGTTGATGAATATGTCATCGCCCGCGAACGCCTGGAGACACGCGTGAATCTGCACGGCTTTCTCGGACAGGCGCTGCTGATGACGCGGCACCATCTGCAGTATGATTCCGGCGATCCAAAGAAGATCATTGACATCTGGCAGCGCAACATCGACGTGCTACGTCTGGAAACGGAACCTCAGCAGCAAACGGACTCTATGGCCAGTCTGCAGAAAGCTGCCAGCGCCATCGGCATGCAGGTGCATGTAAACGGCCAGCTTCCGCCAAATGCACAGGTCAGAAAGCTCATTGCTGCCATCGGTGCAGAAACGCTGACCAACGCCGTTCGCCATGCAGGCGCAAAGCAGCTGTGGATCGACGTGGAAGAAAACGAAGCCGCGCATGTGATACGATATACCAATGACGGCACCGTCCCGGCTGGCCTGATCACAGAAGGCGGAGGATTGAGCACCGCCCGCAGAAAAATCGAAGCTGCCGGTGGACAGATGCGCATTGAGACGATTCCTCAGTTTGTGTTGACCATCATCTTTGAGAAAGGGGTGACAATGGATGGTTAATGTGTTGATTGTAGAAGACGATCCCATGGCAAGAAAACTGCTGGAGATCTTCGTCAGCACCAGCGAACAGTATCATCTGCTGCCTTCTTTGGACAGCGCCGCCATGGCAGAGTTGTACTGTATGACCAACCGGGTCGATCTGATCCTGATGGACGTATGCACTGCTCTGGATGCCAATGGCATTGAAGCCGCTGAAAAGCTAAAGAAGCATTATCCGCAGATCAAGATCATCATCATTACCAGCCAGCCGGAATACAGCTACATCGCTCATGCCCGCAAAATTGGCGTGGAGAGTTTCTGGTACAAGGAGCCTACCGCCGAGGCGCTTTTGAAGATCATGGATCGAACCATGGCAGGCGAATCCATCTATCCGGATTCCGCGCCCGTCACCCGCCTTGGTGCAGCACTAAGCGATGACTTTACCGAGCGCGAACTGGAGGTGCTGCGTGAGCTGGTCAGCGGCAAAACGGACGCCGCCATTGCCGAAACGCTGTGCCTGTCCGTTACTCGCGTGAAACAGCATATTCAGCGCATCCGCGAAAAAACGCAGTTTGCCAACCGCACAGAACTGGCCGTTCGTGCACGTGAGAGTGGACTGGTGATTGGCGATTATAAACATCTATAAAAAACAAGAGCTGAGGCAGCGTGTCTCAGCTCTTTGCTTTTTTAAAACAGAAGGTCAAGGAAATTGATTTTTACTTTTTCACCCCGTGATTTGATTCTTACTTTACATATATTTTCCGCTCGAATTTTAGATAAATCAAATTTTGGATGTCATAAAAGGTTTGCACAGATTAGAATTTGCACATCTCAAAAATTTGAGGTATAATATTGGCAACAACTCAGAGAAGATCATTTCATTATTCAAATCACATAGTGAAAATGGAGACAACAACATAACATAATGAAACCCGGTATTTACCTTGAAGAAACCCTCAAGGACGTATTACGTACGTCCAATTTTGTCCACGGCATGTTTAATCTAATTGACGCACATTGCGGCAGCGGCAAAACTACAGTAGCTATCAACGTGATTTCCAAACTGGCATCCACTCCGCGCACAGCACTTTATCTGATTGATACGACTAATGGCATGCATCGCCTGGGGCGGTTGAAGGAGCTTACCATGCCATATGCTTTCTATGAAGAAAGCCTTGAGCACACATGGTTTCCCTCCGCCGAATTTGATTCAGGAAAAATCGTTGTAACCACCTATGCGTAGTTTGGCGTGTGGGAATATCACAACCCCGGCTTCCACTATTTCTTCGACGTCATCATCTGTGACGAGGCGCATAACATGATTTGATTCCCGAACTTCAAAGACAAGAAGAGAAAACAAACACCCAAAATCAACTACGCTGCCATAGCGCGCGACGCCATTTGCCGCGCGGTTTGGAACTGCGATATATCTTTTCTTTGTTTCACTCAAAAACACCGTTCATTTTGTCTGATATCCATCCATGGTTGTGCTGTCACCATTTCGAATCCTTTCTACTTTGAACACATCTTCAAACATCTTTGAAGCAACTTTGAAACTACTATGACACCACTTCCAAACAACATCCACACTACTTTGAAACATCTTTGAGGCATGATTACGAGCAGAGTTCATTAACACTCTGCTCATTCTTTGCGCTTGTATCTTGAATGTATTCGCCGTTTTCACCACAAGAACAAAATAGTGCTAACAGCCGCCCTGCAAAACACGTGTCAGCGTTCCTCCTGCAAAGAATAATCAACGCGTTTTCTTTTCACCGGAGCCATCGAGTTCCTGCGCACGGAACTTGCCGGGCGTGGTTCCGGTCACGCGCTTGAACGCGCGCTGGAAGGAATCGATGCTGGTATATCCGCACAGTTCGCATACACGCTTGATTTGCAATTGCGGATTGGACAAAAGCAGATCAATCGCGGCCTTGATACGCACACTGCGGATGTACTCCAGGGGGCCCATGTTCATGCTCTGACGGAACGCGCGGGAGAGTTCGTCCGGACGGTGGCCGATCTGCTGGGCGATGGTGGAAACGTTAAGCGAAGGATCAAAATAGTTGTTCTGCACCAACTGAACAAGCTGCTGACTCAGGCTGTCTTCGCGGCTGGTTTCGGGAGAGGCACAGTGTGTCTGCTGATACAGGGATGACAGGCTGGTAAAATGGGAAAGAACGACGTCCAGACTGGCAGCGTCTCCGGATGCAATGTTCTGAGCCATGACCCGCAGATCGTCCATCATCTGCATCTGCACAGGTTCCATCTGCCTATAAAACTGAACGGGATAGCTGCCGTGAGACGGCAGACTGCGCATCTGTGAGAGTTGTTCCATCAGCTGAGCGGAAAGCGAAGCCATGTCCTGTGACACAGGGAGAATGGCTGTGATAAAACACTGAAACTCGCAGGAGTAATGATCCTGCAGGAAAGCATTGGCTTTGTTGAGGCTGTCAGCCAGGAGCAGGCGCTGCTCTTCGTTCTGGCTGGACAGTCCCACCAGCAGCAGAAGGCGCTGATGCTTGCACAGATCCACCACGGAAAAATCCTGCTCGAGCACTTCGTGAATCAGCTGCTGTGCCAGCGCATACAGAGCGTCCTCGTCCTGATCCGGCCCGCTGGCCTCCAGCGAGTCGACCAGCATCAGTTCCACATAGCACCAGTAAGGCAGAGCAGCAAAGTTCCGGTCTGCCTTTTCGACGCATTTTTCCAGCATACGGGCCGCATCCGGACCGCTCAGCTCCTGATACAATTGCAGATCCTGCTGCCGCTCATGCTTCTGGCTTTCGTGCGCAGTCAGCTTACGTCTGGCGTCCAGTCCTTTTTGCAGCAGCTGCTGCAGCTGATCGTATTCGTGCTTGTGCGTGTCTGTCTGTAAGCCATGGGCATTGGCCATGGTGAGCAGTTCGCGTATGGGAGAATAGTGTCTGTGCACAAAAAACAGAATGAACAAAAAGCACAAAAACGACGCACTGAGCATCAGTGCAGTCATCTGCACCCAGTTGCGGTGCAGCGTTTCGTTGAGCGCATCGCGGGGAATCAGGCTGACGGCATACACGTTGTGGGTCGGCAGGCGGAAAATGGATGTGAGATACTCTCCGTCGCCGGATACGTCGGAGGAAATAACGGAATCGGGTCCGAGCGGAAACGCTTCGCTGCTGTGGCATAAAAGTGTTCCGTTGGAACCGATCAGGGCGATGGTTTCGCAGAGTTCATCATCGGTGCCGTAGAGGGAGAGCAGTTCGTCTGGGTTGAGCGTAAATAGCACACAGGAACCCTGAGAAAGACCATAGGAGTAATACAGCCTTCCGCCGGCCTGCGCCACATGATCGGCCAGACGATGGGACAGCAGCGTGTTCATTTCCTCATAGGTGCCCCACAGCTCATAAGCCTCACTGGTGGTGGAATAGACCTGATCCAGAGGCAGACAGGCCTTGCTGGTAATGCCGTAGTCACTGCGCTTGAGGTAGACCAGAATCTCTTCCACACAGTCCAGAGATCTCAGAGAAGTACCCAGCAGCGTGCGCAGGCCATTCATGCCGGTGTAGTCGGTGCTCTTGAGTCCTTCGCGGTAGCGCGATACCAGATTGGCATAATCCACATCCAGATAGATCTGGTTGGCGAGCATTTTGAGATTGCCCAGTTCATCCTCCACCATGGCCTGATAGCGCTGTACCTTGGTGCTCTGCAGATCCCGGATGCTGTTTTCAAGGATTCTGCTGGAAGTGCCGTACAAATGACCGCACAACACCAGCATGACGATCAGCACCACGACATAGGATAGAATCCAGCTGACCAGCAACGGCCTTCTGACCGACCTACGCACAAAAGTTCCCTCCGTTTTTCATACCTGCATAGCAGCAGGACCATGACAATCATTTCCTTATATTATAAATTCGATTTGAAATTGCCGCAAGCGATCCCACCTGCCATACGCTCTCAAAACAATAAGCAGATTCCTAGAAATCGATCAGCAAAATCTGAAACGGGTGCTTTTTGGTATCGGATGGGCGTTTTTTGACCTCAAATGATATTTTGCTGTTCGTTTTCCGCATTTTGCGTATTGCATATGTGTGCAATGGCATCTATGCTGAAAGCATCGGAAATGTCCTTAAGGGCAAGGCGCCTGCTCTGGGGATGTCCACAATGAGAAATGGAGGAATCCAATCATGAAGAAACTGATCCGACTGCTTGCTCTGACGCTGTGCGTTATGATGGCCTGCTGCGGTATGGCTGCGGCTGAGGAATACGTCTATAAGCTGCCTCTGGTTGACGAACCCACCACTCTGACTGTGTACATGCAGATGGCTTCCGGCTCTCAGCAGCTGATGGAAACCCTCAACGACAGCCCCACCATCAAGAAGCTCGAAGAGCTCACCGGCGTTCATGTTGAATGGACCTGCCCGCCCATCGGCGACGACGGCACCTTCTTCAACATGCTGATCGCTTCCGGCGACTATCCGGACGTGTTCGTGGCCGCTGATGAAATCAGCCGCTATCCCGGCAAGGTCGACGGCGCTATCGCCGACGGCATCATCATCAACCACAACGAGCTCATCGAAAAGTACGCTCCCAACTACCTGGCCATGTTCAATGCCCAGTCTGCTACCGACCAGCTGGCCATGAAGACCGACAGCGGCGTGTACAAGATGGCTGACAACGGCAGCAACGTCGTGCGCGGCAAGCAGCACACCGGCATGATCATCCGCAAGGACTGGCTGGATGCTCTGGGTCTGGAAGTTCCCACCACCTTCGAAGAGTTCACCAACGTTCTGCGTGCTTTCAAGGAAAACTACGATGTAGTCGTTCCCTTCGCTTTCGCTGGCTTCTCTGATTACTTCATCACCAACGGCAACGTCCTCTCCGCCGGCTACGGCGTGACCTGGGACACCTTCATCCTGGACGACGAAGGCAAGATCACCCACTCCTACCTGCAGCCCGGCTACGGCGAGTTCCTCGAGATGCTCGCTGGCTGGATGAAGGAAGGCCTCATCGACGTTGACAACATCAACCGCACTCATGACGACTGCCGCAAGCTGTTCTTCGCTGGCCAGACCGGCGTGATCGAAATCGGCAACTGGGAGACCCAGGAAGTACAGCAGCTGGGCAAGCTGGAAGACGAGAAGTTCGAAATCGTTCCCGTCAGCTCCCTGCGCAAGGCTGAAGGCGAAGAAATCATGGGCTACTCCAACGTTCTGGGCCGTCCCGGCGGATTCCGCTACTTCATCTCCACCAGCTGCAAGAACCCCGAGCTGGCCATGAAGTGGATCGACTGCCTGTATGATCCCGAGATCAACCTGCTCAACACCTTCGGTGTGGGCGATCTGGGCGACGGCACCACCACCTACGTCATCAAGGAAAACGGCGAGTATGACTACTCCGACGACCTGCGCAACAACCCCGACTTCCCCTTCGCTACCTACCGCCTGCTCCACTACATCCAGAACCTGACCACTCAGATTCTCGACTCCATGGAGCTGGCCCAGTACAACGCCCAGATCAACCTGGATTGCTGGGATGTCTGGACCAAGAATGTTGACGACTCCCGCATCGTGCCCGGCGCCATCGAGCTGACCGCTGATGAGGACGTGCTCGTTAACGAGATCATGACCGAAGTCAAGACCTACATGTCCGAGCTGGCTCTGAAGGTCATCTGCGGCGAAGCCGACGTGGCTGCCTGGACCGAGGCTGTGGCTGGTCTGGAAGGCATGGGCATCAACGACGCCATCGCTGCCCAGCAGGCTGCTCTGGATCGCTTCAACGCCCGCTAATGGCAAGGGTACTTTGACTGACAACATGTAACCCTGCGCGGGGAAGAGCCTGCAGGTTCTTCCCCGCCTTTGATATTCTGCTGAAAGAAACGATCGGAGGGATCAGCTTGAATGCTGCGGCAGGAAGCGCTGTAAACAGACCGCGAAAATCCATTTTGAAGCGGCTTGGGGAGAACATCCGCAATCATCCGCTGCTGTATCTGCTGGCTCTGCCAGTCGTGGCCTACTATATCATCTTCTGCTACTGGCCGATGTATGGCGTTGTCATCGCGTTTCAGAACTTTAAGCCTGCGCTAGGCATTGCTGGCAGCAAGTGGGTGGGCCTGAAGCATTTTGACAAATTCATCAACGGCATGTATTTTGGCCGTCTGGTCCGAAATACGCTGTCGATCAATCTGGGTATGCTGCTGATCGGCTTCCCGCTTCCCATTCTGTTTGCGCTGCTGCTCAACGAATTGCCTTCCCGTGGTTTTCAGCGTGTGACGCAAACGGTTACCTACATGCCTCACTTCGTTTCTACTGTTGTGGTCTGCGGTCTGATGCTGCAGTTTTCCGGCTCGACCGGTATCCTCACCCGACTGCTTTCCTACTTCGGTATGAAAGAAACCAACCTGTTTACTGTTCCATCCTATTTCCAGCCGCTCTACATTGGTATGAATGTGTGGCAGAATATGGGCTGGGATTCCATCATCTTTTTTGCGGCGCTCACTGCCATTGATCCCGAACAGCATGAAGCCGCTCTCATCGACGGCGCAGGCCGCTGGCGCAGAATGCTCCATGTAACCATTCCCGGCATCATGCCCACGGTGGTCATCCTTCTGATCATGCGCATCGGAAACCTGATGAGCCTTGGCTGGGATCAGATTGTGCTTTTGTACAACGAACGCGTCTACGAAACCGCCGACGTTATCTCCACCTACGTCTATCGTACAGGCCTGACCAAATACGAGTACAGTTTTGGTTCCGCCGTAGGCCTGTTTAACTCGCTGATCAACATCCTGCTGCTGGTCGGCGCAAATACCATCTCCCGCAAAGTCAACGACACCAGTCTGTGGTAAGGAGATGAAAGAATGAATTTTGCTGAATCCCGAAAGTGGTCCTACCGGCTGTGCAATCTGTTCATCATGATCCTGATGACGGCCGTCATGCTGGTAACGATCTATCCGCTCTACTATACAATGTGCGCTTCTTTCTCCGATGCGCGCGCTCTTTTGCGCAACAATCAGCTGCTGCTTCTGCCGCTTGAGCCCTTCACGCTGGATGGCTACCGCACGGTGCTTTCCAACTTCAACGTCATCAACAGCTTCGGCAATACCATCTTCTATGTGGTTGTTGGCACTGCCGTCAGCATGTTTCTGACCATCGCGGGCGCGTTCGTGGTCAGCCGCGACTATTTCCTGCCGCGCCGCTTCATGATGAAGGCCATGATGTTCACCATGTACTTCGGCGGCGGACTGATTCCGTTCTTCTTTGTGGTCAAAAATCTGGGCATGTATAATACACGCTGGGCCATGATCATTCCCTATGCACTGAGTACCTACAACCTCATCGTTATGCGCAGCTTTTTCCTCTCGCTTCCCAAGGCGCTGGAGGAAAGCGCCTTGCTCGACGGTGCAAACGACGTGCAGATCCTTGCACATATTGTTTTGCCGCTGTCGGTGCCGGTGCTGGCGGTTATCGGCATGTATTATGCCGTAGGCCTGTGGAACAGCTGGTATCCCTCGCTCATTTTCCACCGCGAGCGCAAATTCTATCCGCTGCAGATGATTCTGCGCGAGATGCTCATTCTCAACGAACTCAACGCCTCCGACAGCGCCGCCGATATGGTGGAGGAGGCATTCAACCGCGATCTGATCAAATACTGTACCATCATGGTGGCAACCGTGCCGATTCTGGTGGTTTACCCGTTCCTGCAGCGTTACTTTGTCAAAGGCGTCATGATCGGCGCCATCAAGGGCTGATCTCAGGGGCAGCTTGAGGGCTGCCCTTTTTTGAAATCCAAACAGAGGTGAAGACGATGTCCATCATCATTAGCAGGCTGGAATCCAACGTCTGGCGCATCCGGGTCAGAGAGCGCACGAGACCTTCCTATCTGGAACGCTACGGTCTGATCGCAGCGCTTCCCGAAGGCGAAGAAGCACAGAGTATCCCGGGAATTGAATTTGAATGCCTGTGGGATAGCTGGGCTGAGGAACGTCGGGCGTTTGAAAAGCAGTTTTTCGATACCAACCGCAAGCAGATCATCGGCCGCCCGGATGATGGCGAACCGGACGCACTTCCCATCACTGCCGGGAAACCGCTGGAAGGCGCTTTTGCCATCCGTTTTCCTGTTAAGGAGGATGAAAGCTTCTTTGGTCTGGGCGAAGCTTCCAAGGACCGCGTCTGCCTCAACGGACGCGCCTATCAGAATTTTGCCAAGTATCAGGCGGATGAAATCCCTGTGCCGCTGATCATGAGCAGCGGCGGATGGGGATTGCTTGTGCTGGCGGAAACCAAGCATTATGTGGATGTAAACAGCCGCGGAACGGGATACCTCAGCCTGATCGGCTACGAGGATCTGGACGTCGTCGTGTTTGCGCCTGCTTCCATGGCGGAGATCCTGAAGCAGTACGCACGTATCACCGGCCGCTCCATGGTGCTCCCGCGCTGGGCCTATGGACTGACCTACATCGCGCCCATCTTTGCCACGCAGTTTGACGTGCTGCGCGATGCTGAAAAGATGCAGGAGCTGGGCATTCCATGCTGTCACTTCAGCCTTGAACCCGGATGGATGACCAAATTCTATGACATGTCCACCCATAAGGAGTGGTGTCTGGAACGCTATCATATGCCCAAATGGCTGCTGGATAAGCCGTATCCCGATACCTTTGTCAGCGCGCTCAGGCGCATGGGCATACATCTGAGCCTGTGGATCTGTGTGGATTACGACCTCACAGATGAAGCGGAGCGCGAGGCGGGGCTTCGCAGCGAAAATGCGTATGAGCCGTGGTACCGCCATATGGGCGAACTGGTCAAAACCGGCGTGGACGGCTTTAAGCTGGACCCTGCCAACATGCTGGATCCGTATCTTCTGACCATGGGGCAAAGCATCAATCCCTACGGTGACTGCGCCAACGGCGAGTACTACGAACGCATGCACAATCTCAATCAGCTCCTTCTGCCCAAACAGGTGCATGAGGGATTTGTACGCCAGACCGGCAGACGCCCCATGCTGCACTACTGCGGCGGTTACATGGGCGTGCAGAAATGGTGCGCCCAAACCACCGGCGACAACGGCGGCGAGCTGGGCGCGATGATCTGGCTGATGACGCTGGCAATGTCCGGCGTTTCCAACACCACGGTGGACATGGATATCTTTACCCCCGAAAGCCAGCACTTTGCCTTCTTTGCTCCCTGGGCGCATCTGAATGCATGGGAGGGCGTACGTCAGCCGTGGTATGCGGGAGAAGAGATGAAAGATATGTTTGTCCGCTATGCCCAGCTGCGCGGAAGGCTGCTGCCCTACATCTATTCTGCTGCTCTGGAGGCGCATCTGACCGGCATGCCCATGATCCGCCCGCTGACGCTGGCCTTTGGCGGATTTGAAGATGTATCCCGTCAGTACATGTTCGGCCCATGGCTCATGGTGGGCTGCTATACGCAGGAGCTTCAGCTGCCTGAAGGCCGTTGGTTTGATGCATGGACAGGCGAATGGATGGAAGGCGGACAGACCGTTGCCTATGAACGCCAGGAAAAATGGGGCGGCGCGCTGCTGGTTCGTGAGGGTGCCATCATCCCGCAGGAGGACGGTGAAGGAACGGTTGTTCACCTCTTCCCGCTGGAAAGCGGCGAAAGCCAGTATGTACTCTATGAGGACGATGGAGAAACGGCGGCGTATTCGGACGGCGCGATTGCAGGTACACGCATCTGCATGAACGCATCTGAAGAGGAAGTAACGCTGCTGGTTTCTACGGCGGAAGGATCTTATGCAGGAATGACTGACGGAAGGCTGTGGCGCATCCGCCTGCATGATCAACGCAAGCTGATCGTACGCCTTGAAAACAAAAATGACCGCTGGGTGCAGGAAAGCCACACAGGTTTTGCGTATTTGTAATTCTAGAAGAAGATCATAAGCAGACTTGCGAGGTAATTCCATGAAAGGATCCATTTTTGATATCGAGGAGTTCGCGGTTTATGACGGCCCAGGCATTCGAACGGTTTTGTTCCTCAAAGGATGTCCGCTGCGGTGCAACTGGTGTCACAATCCCGAGGGGCTCCTTCCGGGACCGCAGCGGATCATTTCATCCAGCCTGTGTATCCGCTGCGGCGCATGCAGTGAGCGTTGTCCTTCGCTGGGACAATGCACCGGCTGCGGGCTTTGTGCGGAAAATTGTCCGCAGGAGGCCATCCGGATCGCCGGCATTCCCGTTGAATCTGAAGAGATCGCCAGCCGTATCCGGCAGAATGCGGCGCTTCTTAAACTAAACGCCGGAGGAGTGACCTTCTCCGGCGGCGAGCCGCTTATGCAGCCGGATTTCGTGCTGGATGTCTGCCGTCTGCTTCCGGATGTGCACAAATGCATCGAAACCAGCGGCTATGCCGATGAAGAAACCTTCCAACGCGTCATTTCCGCCATGGATTATGTGATCATGGATGTGAAGCTTGCCGATGAGAATGCGCACCGGACATGGACGGGGGTCTCCAATCAGAGGATCCTGACCAATCTCCGTTGGCTCAAGGAATGCGCAAAGCCCTTCCGCATCCGCATTCCGCTGATCCCAACGGTTAATGATTCCGAAGAAAATATGCGCCGCACAGCAGAACTGATCGCAGGTTCCGCGTGTCTGGACAGGGTGGAGCTTCTGCCCTATCACAGGGCGGCAGGCGCAAAGTACCAAAGCGCCGGCATGCAGTATCAGCCGCGCTTTCCGGTGGATCAGCCGCCGCAGATCCACACCAAACCGTTTGAAGAACTGGGAATGGAGGTTTATGTCCTATGAGCAGAATGGATGAACAGAGGGCTTTTCTTTCTTCCGGCGCGCACCGCGCCCACCGGCGTGAACTGACGCATGAGGAATGGACGCGCGTGAGCGAAACGATCCAGCAGCCTGAATTACCGCTGGAGATGCGCGCAGTCCTCAGGCTGAAGACCCTGCTGGAAATGGAACAGATCATTCATTACGGCGAACGCATCCCGGCCTGGCGCACCATCATCGCTTTCCCGGATATTTATGCGCAAGGCGAAAAGGAAAGGCTGCAGTCCGGACATTACATCCACGAGCAGGGACGCGTGTGCAACATCTCCAGCGACTGGGCGGGTGTGCTGAAAAGCGGTCTGTTGTGCCGCAAAACGGGAAACGAAGCGCGGGATCTGTGTATCGACGCGGTGCTTTCCTATGCCGACCGCTATGAGGATGCAGATTTGTCCCGCGCCATCCGCACAGGTGCAAAAACCTATCCCGAAGCGCTCAAAACGTTCCGCATCCTTCACTTCTGCCTGTGGGCCAGCAATGTGTATCACAACACGGCAGGCCGTTTTGACCAGTATATGTGGCCGTATCTCAAGGCTGATCTGGAAAGCGGAGCACTGGATGAAGCATCTGCACTGGAGTGGACGGAGGAGTTTTTCCTCTCCTTTAACCGCGACAGCGATCTCTATACCGGCATGCAGCAGGGTGATAACGGCCAGAGCATGATGCTGGGCGGCGTGAAACCCGACGGGACCTGCGCGGTCAATCTTCTGACGGAGCTTGCGCTCAAGGCCAGCCTGCATAACCGCTGCATCGATCCAAAGATCAACCTGCGCGTGGATAAAAACACGCCCATGGAGCTTTATCGCCTTGCCACGCAGCTGACCAAGCAGGGACTGGGATTCCCGCAGTACGCCAACGACGACGTCATCATTCCCGGTCTGACGGCGCTTGGCTATGCGGTCGAGGATGCGCGGGATTACACAGTTGCCGCATGCTGGGAGTTCATCATTCCGGGCGTGGGCATGGATATACCCAACATTGGCGCAATGCCGCTGGCCAATGTCGTCAGCGACTGCGTGCGTTCGCATCTGCGTGAATGCAGCAGTTACGGTGATTTCTTTGCAAAGGTCAGGGAGCACCTCGCCTCTGAAGCCGAAAAGATTGCAGAAGGCGTCAAATCCCTGTGGATGGAGCCCGCTCCGTGGCAGAGCGTGCTGATGAGCGATTATACCCGTGACATCAGCGAAGGCGCCAAATACAACAACTACGGCGTTCATGGCACGGGCTTCGGCGACGCGGTGGATCAGCTGGCGGTAATCCGCGACATGGTGTTCGCCGGAAAAATCAGCAAGGAAGAACTGCTGGAAGCGCTTGAAACGGACTATGAGAACCACTCTGCGCTCAAGCATACGCTTCGTACAAAGGCTCCCAAGCTGGGCCGCGACGAAGCATGCGAAGAAATCGGCGGCGAACTGCTTGACTCTTTTGCAGACGTGCTGGCACCGCTTCGCAACGAGCGCGGAGGCATTTTCCGCGCCGGAACCGGCAGCGCCATGTATTATCTGTGGCATGCCGACGGCCTGCCCGCGCTCTGCAACGGCCATATGCCGGAAGAACGCCTTCCGGCCAACTTCTCGCCGTCGCTGCTTTTGAAGGATGCGGGTCCGCTTTCAGTGATCCGGGCCATGGCGCTGCCCCAGGTGAGCCGCGCTATCAACGGCGGACCGCTTACCCTTGAACTGCACGATACCGTCTTCCGTACGGACGAAGGATCGGAAAAGGTAGCACAGCTGGTGCGCAGCTTCGTCCTGCTGGGCGGACATCAGATGCAGCTCAATGCCGTCAGCCGCGAAACCCTTCAGGCTGCTATGGAGCATCCCGAGGAGCATCGCAGCCTGATCGTGCGCGTATGGGGCTGGAGCGGACACTTTGTGCAGCTGGATCGTGCCTATCAGGAACAGATCATGCAGCGCGTGAGCTACCAGAGCGTATAAAGGAGAAAACATATGTCGAAATACAGCGTAGCATACAAAGCGGATGTCCCCACCGGCGGCGTGCGTCTTACCGGCGGCCGGCTGAAGAAGTCTTTTGATAACAATATTGCCTTCCTCAAAGGCTTTGACCTTGACCGCATGCTCTACTGGTACCGCGTGCATGCAGGAAAGCCTGCGCCCGGCGTACCCTATGCCGCCGATGCAGGTCATTTTGAAAACAATCTCAAGGGCCAGACGGCCGGACAGTTCATGATGGGCGCAGGCACTGCGCTCCTGTGGCAGGAGGACGAAGAACTCCGCAAGACCATTGACGCGATCCTTGACGAGATTGCGGATGATCAGGAGGAGGATGGTTTCCTCATTCCCATCACCCGCGATGAATTCAAAACCCGCGAATATCCCAACTACACCCGTGCGTGGATCACCTTCGGTCTGCTGGATGCAGGCTACGCCGGACACAAGCGCGCCTTTGACCTGGCACGCGGCATGACGGATTTCTTCAACACCTGCGAGGTGCTGCCCTATGTCAAGGACATGAACCTCGGTTTTCAGGGGATCCTTGTGCCGACCCGCGTGTATGATTCGCCCGTTGGCAAGATGGAGGACATCGAAGTCGCGCAGAAGTATTATCAGGAAACGTGGTGGCTTAAGCAGTTGATTGAAAAGGATCACCGAGCCATCTATCAGCACCCGGGCAATCATCCTCATTCCACGCTGCTGACTTCTTTGGAGGGGTATCTCGACCTCTACCGCGTGACCGGCGATGAACTGTACTGGAACGCAGTGGTCAGCGCGCTGCAAATGTATGAGGACAAGTGGCAGCATGTGGGCGGAGGCATCGCCATGTGCGAGGAGGACGAGTACTTCCCCGGCTGTCTGTGGCTGAGCCCGAAGCACAACTACAACGAGCTGTGCTCCACCAACTTCTGGATCCTGCTCAATCAGCGCATGCGCAGGCTTGATCCCGACAATGCGCATTATGCTGATGAGATCGAAAACTCCATCTACAATGTCCTTCTGGCTGCACAGGTGGGCAGCACTGGCTTCCATTATCTCAACTTCCTTGAACGCGGCAAGGACTGGCGCTATCTGGATCGCGCCACCTGCTGCGCAAGCCTTGGCACCCGACTGTGCGGCCTGCTTCCGCAGTTCCTCTACGCCTATACGCCTGAGGACGTCTATGTGGATCTGTACGCCTCCAGCGAAGCTGAATTGCCCAATGGCGTGTCTCTGGTGTGCGAAACCAATCTGCCGGATGACGGGCATGTGAAGCTGACGATCAAAGGAGCGGACAAGCCTTTCAAACTTCATCTGCGCATGCCTCGCTGGGCTGTCGAAGACGGCAAATCGTACTATGTCGTGCATGAGAACGTCCAGGCAGGCGATGTATTCGAATTCGATCTGCCGATGTACTTCCGCGTGACGCGCTACACCGGCGGCGAACGCCGTGCCGATGCAGAGCGCTATGCGCTGGAATACGGTCCGCTTCTGTATGCGGCGATGGGTTCTCCGTGGCCTGTGGAGGTCAAGTGGAATCCTGAAAAGCCGGAGGAATGGTTTGAGAAGGCCGGAGGAAAGCTGCGTCTGCGCGGCGACCAGGCACATGAATACTGGGCATATGCTGATATCCATGACGAACCTTTCAGTGTATACCCGGTGGTGAAAGAATGATGACAAACAATATTGAACAACGAATTGATGAACTGCTTGCGAAGATGACGCTGGAGGAAAAGGCAGGACAGATGAATCAACTGTCCGCCTCTCCGGTTGGAGGCTTTGAGATCAGCGCTGAGGACGCCCGCCTTATGCTTGAGGAGGGCAGCATCACGCAGGAACAGTACGATTCCATTGTTATGGGCGAGAGCAAGCGTCAGGCAGAGGATTTGATCCGGCAGGGAAAAGCAGGCTCGCTGATTGCGGTGCTTGACGCGGGAAGCATCAACCGTCTTCAGCGCATCGCTGTGGAAGAAAGCCGTCTGGGCATTCCGCTGCTGATTGCGCTGGATGTTGTACATGGCCTGAAAACCATCTTTCCGGTTCCTTTGGCGGAAGCATGCAGCTTTGATGAAAAATGCTGGGAAACCTCTGCACGGATTGCGGCGCAGGAGGCGTGGGAACAGGGCATTCGCTGCACCTATGCACCCATGCTGGATATCAGCCGCGATGCGCGCTGGGGACGCTGTGCCGAAGGCCCTGGAGAGGATCCGTGGCTGGCTTCCCGGATTGCCAGAGCCAAAGTGCGCGGATATCAGGGGCAAGACCCCTCCGCTTCCGGGCGGATTGCTGCATGCGCCAAGCACTTTGCTGCTTACGGCGCATGTGAAGGCGGACGTGATTACAACACGGTAGATATGAGCCTGCCGATGCTTCATGAGATGTACCTTCCGCCGTTCAAAGAGGCTGTTGATGCCGGATGTCTTGCGGTGATGCCGGCATTCAATGATCTCAGCGGCATTCCGTGCACCACCAACCGCTATCTGCTGCAGGATGTGCTTCGTAAGCAGTATGGTTTTCAGGGCGCTGTGATCAGCGATGCAAGTGCCATTGGCGAATGCGTTCAGCACGGCACGGCGGAAGACGCTGAGGATGCTGCACGGCAGGCAGCCGAAGCCGGGGTAAATATCGACCTGGGTGCTGAGTGCTATTCACGCTATGTTCCGCAGCTGGTCGAAAGCGGCAAGCTGGATATCCGCTTTGTGGATGAAGCCGTACGCTGCATTCTGCGCATGAAAATGAAGCTTGGATTGTTTGAAAAGCCTTATACGCCTGAAGACATATCCGTTTCCCAACTTTGTGCTGCACACCGCGAGCAGGCACGGGACATTGCCCGCCGTTCGATGGTGCTGCTGAAGAACGAAGGACATTTGCTTCCGCTTTCGGGCAATGAAAAAATCGCCCTTGTCGGCGATTGCGCGCAGAACCGAGGGGATATGCTGGGCTGCTGGAGCGCTTTAGGGTCAAGTGAGGATGTCATTACGCTTCGTGACGCCCTGACACAATCAGGCGTATCCTTCCGCTGCGGTCGCTGCTGTGCAGAAAATCGACCGCTCGACGAAGCGGAGCTTCTGGATACGATTGCTGATGCGGATATCGTGATCGCGGCTGTATCCTATTCTTCCAGCGGAGAGGCAAGTTCGCGCTGCAATCTCATGCTGTGTGAAGGGCAGAAGCAAATGCTTCGTACGATCCGGAGAATGGGGAAAAAGCTCATAACCGTATTGTTCAACGGACGGCCGATTGCGCTTTCGGAAGAACTGGAATTATCCGATGCTCTGCTGGAAGCATGGCATCCGGGAACCGAAGCGGGCAACGCGGTGGCGGATGTGCTTCTTGGACGGTACAATCCCAGCGGCAGGCTCGCAATGAGCTTTCCCCGTCATCCTGCGGACAATCCGGTTTATTACAATCATCCAAATACCGGCAGACCGGCTGCGGATTCACTCTGGACAAGCAAGTACACCGACGTGCCTGCCGGGGCGCTGTTTCCATTTGGATACGGCCTGAGCTATACGGAATACGCTTATTCCGATCTGCAGTTGGATAAGCTGGAAGATGGTTTCCGTGCAAGTGTAATGGTTGCCAATACCGGCACAATGGCTGGTGAAGAGACCGTACAATGCTACATTCATCGCAGAAAAGCGGCTCGCGTGCGGCCTGTGCGCGAACTGAAAGGAATCTGCAAGGTATTTCTCCAGCCTGGAGAATCCAAAAGGGTTGAAATAACCGTGCCACAAAAGTCACTGGCCTACTATAATGTGCTGATGAACGAATGCTCTGAAACCAGTCTTTTTGATGTATGGATGGCGCATGATAGCGTGAGTGGAGTGCATGGTTTAATTGAATGTTGACGTTTTCTGCTGACCAAAGCGCCGTTCAAGACGCTTCAATCAATCGGATGCTACACAGAAATTTGTGTGCCTGAGAACCGCTAAACCGCTTCTGAACGGCGGTACAGGCTATGTCATAGGCGGAGGGGAACAGCCGATCACAGAGAGTATGTTCGACCACGCATTGGAAAGAATTGGCAAGACCATCAATCTGCATGGCGCGACGCCTCATGTCCTCCGCCATACCTATCTGACCATGCTGGGAGAAACCGGCACAAACATCAAAACCATACAGGCCATTGCAGGTCATGCGGACATTCAGACCACCATGAACCGCTATGTTTACAGTCGGAATGAAAAGTTATTGGAAGCCGGAAGAAACTTCGATCATCTGACACGGCAACTGACAAATACAACGGCGGAAGAATCGTTGTATAGCAATCCTTTGACAATGATATAAGCCCCCTGAAAACTGACATCCGTTCTGAAAAAACGGGCTGAAAGCATTCAAGGGGCGGTGATTTGTCTATGTTCAGATAAAAGAAAGAATCCTGAAAGCACAATCTTATCCATGTGGTTCGCGGGGTAACATTCAAATGTAATCTGCCGCACATTGACACTCCAAAAACCAATGCCGCCATTCGTTCTATTCCTATGCCTGTCGCGCTACGGCAGTATCTACATCCTCAAGCAAACCACCTGTTTGTCATTGGCGGCGACGAGCAACCCATCACGGAGCAGACAATGAAACGCATGTGGGAGCGTATCAAAAGGACTATCAATGTCTATGGAGCAACGCCGCATGTATTTCGCCATACCTATATGACATTTGCAGACAGGGAAAATGTACCGTTGAAAACGCTTCAATCCATTGGCGGCTATGCGGACATCTACACGCTAAAAAACCGTTACACGCATACGCAGCAGGAGGACATAGAACATGCCAGACAGCGTATTGAAAACATGTTTTCTCCTGCTTTTTGTGACAGCAATGTGACAACCGCAGAAGTCGTCAAACCCTTATGATACAAGCGTTTGGCTCACTATTGGCGGAGACGTTTGTGACAGGTGATGTGACAAAACACCCCAAACAGAGTAAAACAAGGTCTTATTCAAGACAAAAGAACATAACAAAAAAGCCTTGAAACCCATACGTTTCAAGACTTTCCTAACTGGTCGAGGTGACAGGATTTGAATTTGAGATGACAGGCAAAATAGCGTAAAGGCTCGTAAAAATAGATCCATTTTTCCAGCGTTTTCATGGCTTTGACGTCAACTGGAGTCAAGCAGTGTAAAGCTGCATTGCGGTCAGAATTGCGGTCAAAAAGCTGGTCAGTGAGCATGCACATCACCCTGCAGTTAGACGATAAATACGTCAGGGCTGCGGGGTTTTTTGAGCCCCCTCTTCCACATCTTCTTTATCCGCCTTCCATTCGTCCTCTGTCATGCCCAACGCGTTACGCAACAGCGCATTGACCAAACCGTTGATCGACTTTTCAGGGCAGGTGGCGGCATACTCCTCAACAAGCTCCTTACGGCCCTTGGGGATCACAATACGCAGGCTGTCATAATTTGCCGCATTATACTTGTTTTTGGCCTTTGTACTGGCTTTTCCTCTGGTTTCGCTCATGGTATTCACCTCCATTTTTATTATATTTCAACCCGTCATCTTGTACAAGTATAATCTTGCACAAACATACTTGTACAAAATTGTGAAATTTGTCAATTTACATATACTTGTACAAGTATTTTAATGGTGTAAAGGTTGAACACAACCCACAATCAAAAGGAGGTACCCTACATGAGCAATCCCATCATGGAAGCCCAGATCAAAGAACTGCTGGAACTCAAGCGTCTTCGTGAAGAACTGGACAACGAGATTACCCAAGCCGAAGAAGCCATCAAGGCCGTTATGGGCGACGAAGAAACTCTTCTGGCCGGGGCGTTCAAGGTCACATGGACACCCTACACCACCAGCCTTTTTGACAGTACCAGTTTCAAAAAGGATCATGCAGAGTTGGCAGCGGCTTACACCAAGACCACAACCACGCGCCGTTTCTCGGTGAGGTGATGTCCATGGAACTGATCCCCCACGAAAAGCTGAAGCGCATGAGCGCCATGATATCAGGTGCCATTTCCTTTTACGAAACCGATGGCGACATGATCATACAAGGTCTGAAACGTCAGCAAAAGGACGGCCTGATTACGGGCATGGAAACCATGGGAGCAGCACTCTACTGGATACGCCGTCAACTGGATGCTTTCATCAGAGAAGCCGATCAAAATGAAAAAGCCTGAACACCTACCACAGCATTCAGGCAACGCCCCACAATGAACCAAGACGAACATCGGGGGAGTACGGATATTCTACCACACCGATCGTGCTCCCCACAATAGGAGGAGCAAAAGAATGGATATTTACGCAGCAGTTACCGACCGAATCATTGCCCAGATGGAACAAGGAATCATCCCCTGGCATAAGCCGTGGGTCGCATGTGGCAGCGCGATCAGCAGAAGCGCTGGCAAGCCGTATAGCCTGCTGAATCAGATGCTGTTAGGCAGGCCGGGCGAGTATGTCACGTTCAAACAGTGTCAGCAGGAAGGCTGCAAGGTGAAGAAGGGCGAAAAGGCCAGCATGGTTGTCTTTTGGAAATGGATCGAAGAGAAGGATCCAGAAACTGAAGAGGTCAAGCAGATTCCCTTCCTGCGTTATTACAACGTATTCCACATTGACCAGTGCGAAGGATTGACGTCAAAACATGCTCCCGTCATGCCGGATACCGCCTCCGCCGATCAGAATGCAGATCAGATCATTGACGGCTATGTGCAGCGCAGCGGGGTAAAGCTGATGCATCGAGACGGCGGCAGGGCTTTTTATCAACCCGCTACTGATTCTGTAACACTTCCCCACAGGAAGCAATTTAAGGCCACAGCAGAGTACTACAGCACAGCGTTTCATGAGCTGACCCATAGCACAGGCCACAAAAGCAGGCTGGACAGGTTGGAGCGTACTGCATTCTTTGGCTCAGAGGCGTACAGCAAAGAAGAGCTGATCGCTGAAATTGGTGCTGCAGCACTGGTCAATCACGTTGGCCTTGAAACCTCCGCCAGTTTCCGCAATAGCGCAGCCTATCTGCAAAACTGGCTGCAGGTGCTAAAAAATGACAAGTGCTTCATCGTTAGTACTGCTGGCAAAGCGGAAAAGGTCGTTGAGCTGATCCTTGGGGCTGCGGGTTAATCCCGCGCCCCCATTGGTCAAAATCTATTGTAATAATGTACGAAATTTGACCGAAAAACTGTTTTTGACATGAACTCGAACAAGAGTACCACCTAAAGCTGGAAACGTTTTTTTCGCTCATTTTTCCTGATTACAACTGTAGAAAAAACAGATATATTCGGTAACACTTTTCTTCGAAGATCCACCAGCGAAGAAAGCCGGGTTTCAGGCTCTGATATTGTGTAAAACAGCGCAAAAGAGTTTTCGTTTACAAGGAGGATGCCAAATGGCAAAGATATATGCATATGCTCGCTGCTCATTGGGAGAAGAACGCGGTCAGGATCTGCGACGCCAGACGCGCGAACTGGAAGCAGCTGGTGCGGAAGAAATCATCACGGAACGCGAACATGGCGACAAGGAAAAAGCCTGTCTCAACGATCTGCTGGAACGCATGGAACCGCAGTCAACGCTGATGGTGTGCGAAGTCAGCCGTCTTGCCAGAAGCACGAAAATGCTGTGTGAGATCATTAATATCATCAAGAAAAAGCATTTGCGGCTGGTCATTCTTGGCAGCATCACCGTGGACTGCAGAAATGGTGATATGGATTGTATGTCCGTGGCGTTTCTGCAGATGGTCGGTGTGTTTTCAGAAGTAGAATTACAGATGACCCGATCAAGAGTACGCTCTGGCTTGGCCAATTGCCGAGCCAGAGGCGTTAAGCTTGGAAGACCACGAAAAACAAAGGAGGATATTCCGGCTATCTTTTTGAAGCATTATCCCACCTATGCTTCAGGCAAGATGAATGTGAGTGAGCTAGCTAGGGTGTGTGGGTTTTCCCGCCCGACAATATACAAATATTTGAGGTTGACGAAGTGAAAGCACCCCTGCGATGATGAGTCGCATGGGCATTCTTGCGATTTAGCTGTGTTCCGGTATCTGTGTACTATAACGGGCTGGAAACATGCTCGAGCCACCGTCGAAGTGCTCGTCCTCAGCCACTTGGTAATCATTGATCACGAACCATGCTATATGGTCGATAGAATTTTGAATATTTGCTTAGAACTTGCTGCAGCACCTATCAACAATTCTGTAAGCATAGATGAAATAAAAAGTAGTGCTTGGTTTTAAACATATTGACAGAGGAAAAAGAATAATATATAATTTGTTTATATAAAATTTTTATATTTTTGGAGCGCTCCAAATTTAGAAAGGTTCCAAACCGCGATGAATAAAAAGCAGAGCCCTACCATCGAAGATGTGGCTCGCCGCGCAGGTGTATCCAGAAGCACAGCATCTCTTGTAATCAACAAAAGCCCTCTTGTACGAGAAAAAACCCGCCTTTTGGTGGAAAAGGTGATTGAAGAAATCCACTATGTACCCAACAGCAACGCTCGTGCTTTGAGTGCAAGAACAACCGGCAATCTGGGTGTCGTCTTTATGCAGGACTATCTGCCTGAGAGCACCCAGATTTCCTATAACAATGACCAGCACGTTGGTCTGGCTTCCTTTAATTTCAGCAATGGCATTATGGCTGGTCTGGTTGGTACGGATTACGGCATCATCATGGAAAGGTTTTGTTCGGTCAATATGCCGGACGAACTGCCGCGCATCATCAACGAAAAACGGGTGGATGGTGTCTTTATCGTAGGTTTGCCGTACAGCGCCCAGTTTATCCCGAATCTCAAAAAAACAGGTTTGCCTTTCGTTCTGGTTGGCATCGGTAATTATCAGGACGGCGTGGATTCCATCTATACCGATCCCGGTGAAGGAACAGAAATGGCCGTTCGCGAACTGCTGGAAACAGGGCATCGCCGGATTTGTCTGCTCAACTGCTCGGATGCGCTGGTCTCCCATCAGTGGCGACTGGATGGCTGTCTGCGTGCCATGGAAGCTTATGGTGTCTCTTTTGACCCGGCGTGGAATATCTACGGTCGCAGCAACAATGGCCGCACAGCTTTTGATACGTTCCGCACTTTCTGGGAAGCCGGAAACAGGCCGGATGGCATCGTTACCGCCAACGGCCAGAGCGCTGCGGGTATTATGGCTTATCTTTATCAAATTGGCGTTCGTCTCCCGGAGGATGTGTCCATCATCGCTCATGAGGATTCCTCGCTGTGCGGATATGCGGCACCTGCGCTGACCGCCGTGAATATCCGCAAGGAAGAAATCGGCGCACAGGCCGCACGCTGTCTGATTGAGCGCATCAAGAATCCGGAAAAAGAACCTGAACGTTTTACGCTGCCGCCCTATCTGGTGCGCCGCAGCAGTGTTCGAAACCGTTAAATCGTCGCAGTGTTTTGCAACACCAATGGGGGAATGGAACATGAACCAGTTAGATTTTGGACCCGTACGAGAAGAAATATCCGCCGATGTTATCGTGGTTGGCGGTGGTCCTGCTGGTATGTGTGCAGCCATCGCTGCAGCACGCGAAGGCGTTCGGGTGGTGCTGGTGGAGCAAGGCGGTTCCTGCGGCGGAATGGCAACCCAGGGCATGGTAGGCCCGTTTATGACCTGTTATGACCGCAAAGGCGAAACCATGATCATTCGCGGCCTGTTTGAAGAAATTGTCAATCGGATGGTGGAACGCGGATACGCCATTCATCCTTCCGAAGTACATGCCGGTACCGGCTTTACCTCCTGGATTGTGCTGGGTCATGAACATGTTACCCCTTATGAGCCGGAAGGACTCAAACTTGTGATCGACGAAATGCTGGAGGAAGCCGGCGTTCATATCCTGTATCACACGTCCTTCTTGCAGCCTGTGCTGGAGGAGAACACACTGACCGGCGTGATCGTATCCTCCAAGCGGGGGCTGGATTTGATCCGCGGCACCGTAGTGATTGACTGCACCGGCGATGGTGATGTAGCCGTCCGCAGCGGAGTGCCTTATGAAATGGGCAACGAAGAGCTGGGAATCACCCAGCCTGCGACCATGTTTTTCCACATCTGCAATGCAGATGAAGCTGCTATGGAAGCAGATATTCAGGCCAACCTGCATAACTTTTACAGGAAGGACGGTATTAACTACCGTTCGTTCCATTGGCGTATAAGCGAAGCCCGTGAAAAGGGCGATTGGAACCTGAATCGCGTCAGCCTTGGCCTGTTCCGCATGCCCAAGCCGGACGAATGGTGCGTCAATACCTCCCGACTGATGGGTGTGGACAGTACAGATAATGAAAGCCTGACCCGTGCTGAAATTGACGGACGTCGTCAGGCAGAACATATTCTTCATTTTTTGCGTAAGTATGTACCCGGTTGTGAGAACATCAAGCTCAAAGCCACCGCTTCGCATGTGGGCATCCGTGAGAGCCGTCACATCAAGGGTGACTACCGTTTGACAGCGGAGGATCTGCTTACCGGGCAGGTGCCGGAGGACAGCATTCTGCTCGCTGCCAACTCGGTGGATGTCCATGGCCGTTTCGGTCCCACCAGTAATGAATACATCGCTATTGACGGCGATTACTATGGCGTTCCCTATCGCAGCCTGATTGCAGCCGGGGTGGAGCAGCTGCTCATCGCCGGCCGGTGCGTAAGCGCAGATTCCACCGCCGCAGGCGCCATTCGCGTCATGCCGCCCTGCATGGCAAGGGGGCTGGCTGCAGGCGTTGCTGCCGCTATGGCGATCAAGCATCAAACGACTGTACGCAAAGTGAATGCACAGGAATTGAGAGACACTCTTCGCGCCAGAAATGCGTATCTGGGTT
>JAGBBE010000025.1 GCA_017938645.1 Clostridia bacterium | reverse complement strand
GGAAATCACCAATCGCATCATGGAACAAATGGAAGGCGGTGTCATCCCGTGGCAGAAGCCGTGGGTTTCCTCTGGAAGCTGCATCAGCTATGCAACCGGCAAGCCCTACAGCCTGCTCAATCAGATGTTGCTGGGCCGTCCCGGTGAATATGCAACCTTCAAGCAGATTCAGCAGGCGGGCGGCTACGTCCGCAAGGGTGAGAAGGCCAGCATGGTCGTTTTCTGGAAATGGATTGAACAGGTAGACGAGGAAACCGGAGAAAAGAAAGATATTCCCTTCCTGCGTTATTACAACGTCTTCCACATCGACCAGTGTGAAGGGCTGAGTGCAAAGCATCTGCAGAAGCTGCCGGAAAGCGCTTCCGCAGATCAGACTGCAGAAGCAATCATTGCTGGATACGTTCAGCGCAGCGGTGTCAAGCTGCAGCATAGGGAAGAAGACAAGGCCTTCTATCGTCCGGCAAGCGATTCCATCACGCTGCCGCTGCTGGCTCAATTCCGCCACACTGCCGAATACTACAGCACAGCATTCCATGAGATGGTTCACAGCACCGGCCACAAATCCCGCCTTGACCGTCTGGAGAAAACCGCGTTCTTCGGTTCCGAAGCCTACAGCAAAGAGGAACTGATTGCAGAGATCGGAGCCGCAGCGCTGGTGAATCACACCGGACTTGAAACCGCCCACAGCTTCCGCAACAATGCGGCATACGTTCAGAATTGGCTGCAGGTGCTCAGGAATGACAAGCGCTTCATAGTCAGCGCTGCAGGCAAAGCAGAGAAGGCGGTCAGCCTGATTCTCGGATAAACAGACAAGCGGCTCGGAAAATCTCCGGGCCGCCTGTAAAATCAAACAATACTCTTCTTGAATACTTAGAAATCCGATAAAGAACCACGAAAAACCCTGCAAAACTGTAAACGAAACCGGTAAACGAAACGAATCTCGGCGGCAGAGGTTTTCTTTTACAATGGAGGTAGAAAAATGAGCAAAACTTGGGGATATGCCAGATGCAGTACCAATGAGGATAAACAGGATATTACGCGGCAGATCAGGGAACTGAAAGCTGCCGGAGCAGAAGAGGTCGTCTTCGAATACGAACACGGCGACGCTAAGGTGAAGAAGAACCTGCAGCTACTGCTGGACAGCGCAGAAGCTGGCGATACCATCATCACCCTTGAGGTCAGTCGCTTGAGCCGCAGTACAAGGCAGCTGTGCGACGTGATTGATACCATCAAGCAGAAGCATTTGCGGTTGGTTATCGTCGGCAGCATCACGATCGATTGCAGAAACGGGGAGCTTGACGCCATGTCCTCTGCATTCCTGATGATGGCAGGTGTATTCTCAGAATTAGAACTACAAATGATTCGTTCCAGAGTACGCAGCTCAATGCAGCACGCAAAGGCCCAAGGCAAGAAGCTGGGCCGCAGACCGACCACAAAAGACGATATTCCCCCAGTATTCTACAAGCACTATCCCGCGTTTATTGCAGGGACGCTGAATGTGTCGGAGCTGGCGAGAGTGTGCGGGCTGAGCAGACCGACGGTGTATAAGTATTTAAAAATAATAGCACAAAATACCCCCTTCATCAAATAAGGAGGGGTGTTTTATCTACCATGAATCACATAATATTATTCTTCTTTTTCTTCCAACCTACTGGAGTTTTCCTAAATACTATCGTTTTCCCATGAGAATCATGCCATACAGTCCCATTCCGCCTTCTTCCCAACTGTAGTCCATGCCGGCGGCTTCAGCAAGCTTGCTGACATTGATGCAATATGCAGACAAGCAGGAAAACTTTTTCTCAGGAAATCTGCACGGTTCATCCGTTAAAGCTGCACATTGTTCACATAATGTACAGCAGCTTGCCCCGCCCATCCTGCAGGGTATTTTCATTTCATTCATCCTGTAGATGATCTGCAGCATCGCTTCGTTGTGCTGTTTTTTTGCCTGTTTGACTCTGACCGCATCCTTCCAGTCGGGAATCTGCCATTCCGACTTCACTACAAGCGCATAAATATATCCGCATGCTTCCTCTCGCATTTCCTCCGGTGTGCCACATTCCGGCGGACATGAATAATTGGCATTATACTGTCCGCACAGATTTTCTTCACAGTACTTCCGAAAACCTTCATCAAAAACGATTTGAGAAACATCGATAACTGCAGCCTGAAAGTTTGCTTTCCGGGCAAGGTCCAGCGCATATTCGCATTCTTTTTTCATGTTTTCCGATTCTCTCATCTGTACCCCCAAAGCTTAAAACGCATACAAACTGAATAATGACAGCGATCCATCTGCAAAGTTGTATTCCATTTTGCACTTACGAGCAAGTTTTTCCATGCTGATACAATAAGCCGAAGTGCATGAAATGGCGTACTTCGGAAAACGGCATGGCATATCGAAAAGCTTCGCGCATGTTTCACACAATGTGCAGCAGCCGATTCCGGTGATAATACCATTATAACCCGAGGCGTTCAATATTTGCAACATCCTCAGCATCGACAGATTGTGCCGGCGCATTACCTTTGCAGAGGATTCCCGGTCACTATAGTCACCGGCAGGCCACTTCGTCTGAAGCACCAGAGCATGATGATAGGACCGAAGCTTCTTCTCCATCTCCTCAGGCGTTCCACATACCGGCGGGCAGGCATAGTTTGTATTGTATCTGCCGCATCTGTTTTCTTCGCAGTACGAGCGGATTATACTATCCGTTACAACATCATCCATGCCGATAATGGCTGCAGCATGAAATCCACTCTCCAATGCATTTTGCACGATCGCCGCATGATCCATCTCTTTTAATCCGCCGCCGGGTTGATGATCATCCTCTCTGCGCTCGCGCAGATCAGCAGCAATCCGTCTCAGGACCTCCTGCTCCGGCGCCGAATACAAAGGAAAACCAGCTGCCAACAGCGCGTTTTTCCAGATCCTGAATCTTCTTTTGATCTTGTCCGCATTGGGCACATCCTGTACGCGCGGCGTATGCCCCAATTTTTCAGCAGCTTCACGAATCGGTTTGAGCAGTTCACGGTCTTCATCCGTGAGTACTTGGCCCGGCTTCCATTGCGCCGTTATCTTCTTTAATTTCAATTCATTTGAATGTCCCATGTTACTATATAAACTCCTGCATATTTCTCCTTGCGCGCCTGAAGCTCCATTCCGTGTACAGATCCAGCATCAGCGGCATCAGGCAGAGCGCCGCGTAGCCCGCGTAAAACACAAAGGACAGCGGCGTGACGGGCGCCATACGGATCACCGGATCAAAACGCACATAGCCCTGCCTGAGCAGAATGCCCATCAGCAGCACCGTCATGGCCGCAAACAGCACGACGACATAGCTGCGGTCGCGGTTGTCAAAGCGATAGATGGAGAAAGCCGTCCTTCCCCTGAGCGTGCTGCCACGGCTCTGCATGGATTCCGACGCATTGGTCAGCATATCGATCGTCCATGTGACCATCATGGAGAAGATGCGCAGCGCATTTCTTATCCGCTGAAAAACATTTCCCTGATTCACCGCCATGCCGATTCCGCGCTGGGCGGTGTTCAGTTTTTTTGCCTGCTGCCTGATCCGCGGAACCATGCGCAGCAGAATCGCCAGAAACAGCGAAAGCCGCGGGCTAACCTTACCGAACAGATAAACCACCTTGTCCGTAGTGAAGATTGCATGGACGCAGGAAAACCACAGCATGGCCCCGGCGACGGTCAGAGCCAGGACAAGGCCGCAGACCAGCGCCTCCAGCGTCATGTTGTTGTGAACGAAATTCTGCCTAAGCACAGTCACGCCGAAATGATGGTAGCTCGAATACCACGCTGCAAATGCCGCTGCAGCGGGCACCAGGCACAAACCGAACACCACGCCGCGGACACGATTCAGCTTCGCCGAATACGCAAAGGCGCATATCAGCGCAATTGCCAAAAACACAGGATGCGGGATGCACAGCGTCGCCGCAATCACGCAGGCAAAATAGATGAAATTGATTGCCGGATGGCAGGCTGCAAAACCCATATCATTCCTCCACAATGCCGAACTTCAGCTTCACGCGGTCCAGCTTCTCAATAAGCGGCTCGCCAAGCAGCAAGATGGTCACGAAGGTACACAGCGCCTGGCTGAAATTGACCGGCAGACCGGACATATAAAGCGGCCATGCACTGGCAAAGGAAATCTCGCTCAGCGTCAGGAAAACGCCGCAGGTATCCAGCAGCGGGCCGACGATGATCAGCACACAGGCAAATCCGAATATTGCCATGGGCAGACGTTTTCTCTTAAGCCATCCCTTTGCAAAGAACAATCCGCCCAACAGACCCGCCGCACCGTAGGCCATCATCTGCCACGGCGTATACGCACCCTGTCCATAGAGGAAATTGCTTGCGAAGGCGCTAACCGCGCCCACAAGGAAACCCGTCTCCGCGCCGAATGCAAAACCCGAAATGAGAATGACCGCGTACATTGGCTTGAAATGCGGCAGCGGAATGGCAGCGCGCGCCACCACTGCGATGGCGCACATCACAGCGATTACCACCAGCTCCCGCGCCTGGGGCTTGCGGCCTTCAAAGGCCATTATAAAGGGGACCAGAATTTCGATGATCACCAGTGTGCTGGTCAGATAGTACGCCTTTCCGGGCAGCTTTGATCCCAGAAACAGCGTCAGCGGAATCAGCACGAGGAACACGATCAGCGTGGCGATGGTACTTTTTTTCATTTCTCTCACTCCATATTGCGTTTGTACAGTTCCACCACATCATCCCAGGAAACGGCATTCCTGAACACACAGCGGCTCATGCGATTGGCGGCTGTGGTATAGAAGCTGTTCTGACCGAAGAAACGGCGGGGCGTGTTGGTGGTCAGCACCTGCCCGTCGAAGAACATGCTCACAAGGTCTGCATAGCGGGCGCAGAATTCCACGTCGTGGGAAACCATGACGATGGTCATCCCCTGTGCCTTCAGCTGCGCGAGAATGCCCGCGAAGGTTTCCTTGAAGAAGCTGTCGATGCCCTTGGTGGGCTCGTCCAGAAGCAGGATTTTAGGATCGGTCAGAAGCACCTTGGCCAGCGCCGCGCGCTGCTGCTCGCCGCCGGAAAGATCGTAGGGATGGCTTCCCAGCAGGTTTTCGATCTGGCAGAGGGCGGCAATTGCCTGAACCTTGCCTGCATCCCTGCACATCTCCTCAAGGTCTTCCTGCACGGTCTTTTTCACGAACAGGCTCTTGGGGTCCTGGGGCAGCATGGCGAGATTCCCCCGGAACAATTCGTTGGCCTTGTACTTCTGAAGTGGCTTTCCGCCAATCAGCACTTTGCCCCGATAGGCCCGGCAGGTACCGCAAATGGTCTTCAGCGCAGTGGATTTGCCCGCACCGTTGCCGCCCACAATGGCGAACAGGCTGCCCCTGGGCACCTCCACGCTCACGCCGCGCAGGATGTCCGGAGCGTCCTTTTCATAGCGGAACCAGACCTCCTTCATGGTCAGCGCCGCGTCGATCTCCTCGGCCTTCGGCGCTTCCTTTTCGGGTTCCGCAACCTTGACGGGGTGATTTTCAAAGCTCCGGGTCAGCCAATTCCGGCCCTCGCGCACAGTCAGCGGACATTTCCCCTCCGCACCCGAGCCATAGAACACGCGCACAGGTGTAGGCATGGCGGTGAACATGGGATTGTTCTGCGCATGCAGCGCGGCGCAGACCTCACGGGGCGTTCCGTCCGCAATCACACTGCCTTCGTCCAGCACCACGGCGCGGTCGGCATAGGGCAGAATATCCTCCAGGCGGTGCTCGGTGATGATGACGGTGGTCCCCAGCTCGATGTTGATCTTACGCACGGTGTTCAGAAAATCCGACGCCGCGATGGGATCCAGCTGGCTGGTAGGCTCGTCCAGTATCAGAACCTCCGGCTGCATCGCCATGATAGAGGCAAGGTTCAGAAGCTGCTTCTGGCCGCCGGACAGGTTTGCCACATCCCTGTGGAACCAGTCCTGTATGCCGAAATAGCAGGCCATTTCGGACACGCGCAGGCGCATGGTCTCCTGATCGCAGCCGAGGCTTTCCAACCCGAAGGCCAGCTCATGCCAGACCTTGTCGGTGACGATCTGCTCGTCCGGATTCTGCATCACATAGCCGATCTTCTCGCTCTGTTCGCGCTTGGAGACCTTGTCGATAGGCGTTCCGTTGAACAGGATTTCGCCGCTGCGCTTGCCGCCGGGGGTAAGAACGGTTTTCAGATGCCTGAGCAGCGTGGTTTTTCCGCTGCCGCTGCGCCCGCAGACCACCAGGTATTCGCCGCGATTTACCGAAAGGCTCACGCCCTGCAGGCTCTCCTTATTCTTTTCGCCTGCATGGCGGAAGGTCAGATCCTTGATCTCGAAATGTGCCATTGTATTTCCTCTTTCACGTTCAATATGGTCGGAATCATTAAAAACAGTATGTAGGCCGCAAGTCCCCGGCCCCTCACGGGGGCAATTTCCAGCATCGGCGTATAGCTTGCCTTGCTTCCGCCCATAGCGATGGGGACAACGGCGGCAATGAACAGCACCGCACATGCCGCCGCGAAGACGATATCCGTCATCCTGAGTTTATAGGAGTGATAGCAGCTCCGCCTGCCCGTGCCGTGACCGCGGCTGTTCATGCTGTCGGCGGTCGTGACGCTGCCCTCCAGCGCCATGGTGGTCAGCACCGAAAGCGTGGTCATGCCGTCCATGAGTTTGTCCTTCGACTTCGCATTTTCCGCCGCGCCCATGCCGATACACTTGCGCGCATCCATGATCTGCCTTGCCTTTCTCAGAAGGTTTGGAATCATGCGCAGCACCGTGGTCAGAAGAAGCGCAAGCGAAGGCGCGAGCGTGCCGAACAGGTAGGAAAACTTGTCCTCTGTCATGACCGCATTGTAGGCCGAAAACCATTCCAGCATGGCCACAAATATCCCCGCGGCAGCCATGCCGTAGCACAGCGCTTCCCAGGTGTAGGGCCTGCCGAAATATCGGAACAGCACCGTTTCTCCCAGCGTATTCAGAAGCGGATTGATGGCCGAAATCACTGCCCAGAAGGGCAGCAGCATCAGGAAACTCCTGACCGCCTTCCTTCCGGAAAGGCTTATGTTCAGGCAAAGCGCCGCAACGATGCTCGCTGCAAGATAGGCCGGATGCTGCACCAGCACCGCCAGACAGATCGCCGTCATCAGGAAGGCGAAGCACACAGCGGGATGCAGTTTTGCAAATCGTGTTTCTTTCATAATCAATAACCGCTGCCGCCCACGTCCTCGCCCAATCCATTGCAGGTATAGCACCAGACGATGGATTCGCCGCCGGTCAGACTGTAGGAAGAACAGCCGTAGTTCGGGAACCATTCATTGACCTTGTACATCCAGCCGGACTGGAAGCCGCAGTCGAATTCATACAGGTTGTGGATGCCCTCCACATAGTAGCTGTCGTACATGGGCGTCCAGCTGTATTCAATCTGGATATCATAGACCTCACACACGCGCTGCAGCACGTCGAACACGGTTTCGCCCTCGGTGAACTCCACCGTCACGGGCTTCAATACCACGCCGTCCTGCGGCACGAAACTGGCCTTTGCGGTATCGAGATTGTCCCAATTGTCAAGGATGGTATCACAGTAAATGGCGATGGTGCAGTACAGACCATCTGCGTTTCCGGAAACCAACTGCGCGCCGACCGCCTCAAGGCGCTGGGCCTCAAGGGCGTCGAGATCCTCATTGGAGATGCACAGGTGGCGGGTTTCGTTTGCTTTTCGGATCTGGGCAATGGCAAAATCGTTGAGCGAGTGGATGTTCAGTTCGCCCATGGTAAGGCTGCTGCGCACCCAATCCAGCGTCCGGCCCGCCGAAGCGGATTCCACCATCCCCTCAAAAACACTGATTGTCTGGGCTCCGGCACGGACGCTCAGCAGCGCGGAGGCATTTTCAAAGATGACGTCATGGCCATCAAAGGATAGGGTTGCCCCAGTTTCCGTGCCGACAAAGACTTCTCCTGACAGCACCTCGGCAGAAAACGCCTGACGGGAGGGATCAGTAAGAATGGTCTGCGCAGCGCTACCCAGCGTGATGAAGCCGTTCTCCAGCCGGATCACCGCGGATGCACCCGCATCGCAAGTGAGCACATCGCCCTCGCGCAGTACGGTTTCGTCCTCAACGGGATAGGCCACGCCGCCGCGGTCCATGGTCACAACGCCACGCACGTCAGTAAGAAGCGCTGCATCGGCGCCGCTGTCAAACCAGCCGAGAATGTTCCCCGCCGCAAGGATACCGGCCGCCGCAATCACCGCGATGACCGCGACCATCACCAGATTCGCAAGATGCTTTTTCTTCATATCGGAACGACTCCTTGAATTACTTGAGCGTGTCTGTCATATCGTACAGACGGGTCTGTTCATTCAGAAAACGGTTATAAGCCGTCAGTGCATAATAAGCCTGTTCGGTGGCCATTCCGTCCGGATTGCCGTCCATCAGATGCTTAAATCCGCCGCCGTCGACATAGTATTCCAGTAATGCATCCACGGCAGAGCTTCCGTTCTTGACGAAGCGTTCATCCCCTTCGGGATCAATGCCCAGTGCAGTCAGCGCCACGATCACCTGAGAAATGGATTCGCTGGTCGAAACGATATTTCCATTGCCATCATTGGTGCCATAGCTGCCATCGTCGTTCTGCATTTCAGAGAGCTTCGCAAGGGCGGCGTCCACGGCAGGATTCACATCCACGGCAAATGCCGCATTTTCCCCATCGCCCACATAATAGGGAGCCAGCGCCTGCAGCGCCATGCCGGTCATATCGGAATCAGCCTTGTCTCCCGCAAGCGCCCAGCCGCCGTCGGGAAGCTGCGCCATCAGAATTACCTGAACCAGCAGTTCACGGGTATAGTTGCTGTCTTCCGGGAGCTCATAGTTTCCGCTGTCCAGGGCAATCAGCGCCCAGATCGGGCCATTGATGCCCTGCTTGCCGATAAAATTCAGATCGCTCAGGCCGCTGAGCAGGTTATGGCCCGCCACATCGGTGACGTCTGCGCCGGCAGCGGTCAGGCCAAGGATCATGCGGGAATTCTCCGTGGACTTCGCCCGGTGCAGCTGGCTGTTTTCATTGATGTTTTCCAGCACAAACGCCTCAGCATTCGCAAGATATCCCTCCGGCACATCCCGTCCACTGCGTGCAAGGCCGATGACCATCCATTCGCCGCCGATGGTGCCGGGATAGGGAACTCCAAGACCCGCAATGTATTCGCCTGTGGTGCTGTAAGCTTCCTCAAATCCAACAGCTGCGTAAGCAGCGCTGCTGACCGCAACGGTCAGCGCCAGAACGAGCGTAACGAGCCTGATAATGTACTTTTTCATGTTCAAAATCTCCTTTGCATTTCAATTTGTTTGTCTCTGGGTTTCTTTGAAAGCGTCCAAAGCGGGCGTTTTCAAAGAAATCCGGAAACGCCGCACAGAAGGTACGCAAAAACGTGCCTTCTGTGAGCTTTTCGGGACTCCTCCGGCAGGTATGCTGCCGGAGGAATCATTCATTCGGTTGTGCCTGCGATCAAGCTGCGTCATCGATCCGGATGTACAGATCCAGCGCTTCCTCCATGGAAACGACTTTTTCTGCTTCGGTTTCATCCTCTTCAACGAAAGCATCAGTCATATCGTACAGGCGGGTCTTTTCGGTCAGGAAGCGTGCATAGGCCGTCAGTGCGTAGTAGCCCTGTTCGGTGGCCATGTCGTCCCTGAGGCCATCGGGAATATGGCGGAATCCACCGCCCTCAACGTAGTATTCGATGAGAGCATCAATGGCGGTGCAGCCATTCTTGATGAAGCGTTCATCCTCCTGGGGATCGATGCCCAACGCGGTCAATGCAACGATTACCTGGGAGATGGATTCACTGGTAGCGATCATACCGCCGTTGCCGTCGGAAGCGCCATAGCTGCCGTCGCCATTCTGCATCAGGGACAGGCAGACGATGCCGTTCTCGACTGCTTCGTTCACATCGGTCTCAACCAGATCGGCCAGGATGACGATTTCTTCTTCAGCAAGTTCTTCGATGGTTTCCTCAACGGGTACTTCAGCCGCATCTCTCGCCTCTTCCTCAACGATGATCTCGTAGTAAGGAGCCAGAGCCTGCAATGCCATGGCAGTCAAGTCTGCGTCTGCATCTTCGCCGGACATTGCCCAGCCGCCGTCTGCAAGCTGTGCATCCAGAATGGTCTGGATCAGAGCTTCGCGGGTGACATCGCCGGTTTCGTAAGCCTCGTAATTGCCGCTGTCCAGAGCGATCAGCGCCCAGATGGGACCGTTGATGCCCTGTGCAAGGATGTAATCCATTTCGTTCAGGCCTGCAAGCAAATTGTGGCCGTCCACGTCGGTAACATCCATGCCCATCGCGGTCAGCGCCAGGATCAGGCGGGAGTTGTCGGAGGACTTCATGGGATGGAGCCGTTCGTTCTCGTCGATGTTCTCCTGGATGTATGCGATCACGTTGTCGTAGTATTCCGCGGGAACCTCGCGTTCGCTGCGGGCCAGACCGATGACCATCCATTCGCCGCCGATGGAACCTACCTCAGGGATACCCAGGGATTCAAGGTAATCGCCGGTGGTCTTGTAGACATCCTGATACATAGACAGGCTCTTGATCTTCTCCAGAGCTTCCTCTGCCTTCACCAGTTTGTAGTAATTGGTGACCAGCGCCTTCTGGGTCGCCGTCAGCTTGTCGTAAGCATTGCGTGCGGCTTCGATATCGTCTTCGGAAGCTGCAGTGATGTTGTCGCCGATCTTGTTGATCAGGTCGATGACATCCTGCGCGTCGCTTCTGTCGGAGCCGGTGGCTGTCAGATTGGCCAGCTGATATTCAGCGTCGGTCAGCTTGTCGAGGTTATCCACCAGATTCTTCTGATCGTTGGTCAGCGCATCGTAGGCTGCGCGGGCCTCTTCGATGGC
>JAGBBE010000024.1 GCA_017938645.1 Clostridia bacterium | reverse complement strand
GGATGATAATAACCGCTTTGATACTATTCTATCAGAGTATCTTTCACATATTACGGATGAAAAACCGATTACTGCCAGACAATGCATTAAGGCTCTTGCGCAAGTGGGTATGGCAAAACCACAATACATTCCAAGGATACTGTCCTGTTTTCATGGCGCTGATTTATCGAAGTACAAAGACAGTATGCGACCCCTGATTGAAAAGGACATGGAAGAAACTGAAAGATTACTAACTGAGTAAATTCCAATTTGTCGATCAGCTTAACACCGCATATCCAAGTAAACAAATCCGACCTGTGATGAAACCACAGTCCGGATTTTTGCTTTGCAATTCGATGCTTATTTTGCCTTTTGTCCGATTTTATTCTCAGTACCATTGAGCAGCCTCTGCACGTTGGCGCGGTGACGCCACACGCACAGCACGAACAGGATCACCGTAAACAGGCACACCACCCACTGACCCCAGTTGGCAATGCACATAAAGATCATGTACAAAAACATCAGCGTCATGCTGCCAAGGCTGATATAGCGGGTGATGGCAATCACAGCAAGGCACACCACGATGGCGATGATGCCCCACAGGGGAGATACGAAGAATACCACCGCAGCCGAGCAGGCGACGCCCTTGCCGCCCTTGAAGCCGTAGAAAACAGGCCAGTTGTGGCCCAGCACGGCAAACAGTCCGCCCAGCATTACGCCATAGTTTACCACGCCAAAGGTCGTGCCGGGCAGGATGAGATGGCCGGCGAGGCAGGCGAGCGTGGCCTTGAGAAAGTCGCCAACAAAAGTGATCAGTCCGCTTTTGAGACCAAGGACGCGCAGCACATTGCTTGCGCCAGTGTTTTTGCTTCCCTTGCTGCGGATATCAACGCCCTGCAGGCGGGAAATGGTGATGCCGGTGGAAAAGCAGCCCAGCAGATAGGCGATCCCGGCAATCAGGAGCGAAAGAAGAATTTCGCGCATGGTTTCCTCCAGTACATCCGCATATGCGGGTGATTGGTTCCTGATGGAACGAATTTGATTATAGCATATCCCGAAAGAATTGCCAACACACATGATGGTTTTGTCTGCTTGCATCAAAGCCTGTGATGCACTATAATAGAAACTGGATTCTTATGTATGACACCCAATTCAGGGAGGATGGAAACCATATGACTCAGAAACACAACCCGGTCGTGTATTATCTGCGCGTGCTTGTGTATATGCTGCTGGCGCTGGTGCTGCGTGTGATCGCCTTTGCGCCGCTTTGCTGCCTTGTGCTGGATTCCTTCTGGAAGCATCTGTGGGTTTTGTGCCCGGTTATGCTGATTTTTGTGGTGCTGCCGCAGCGCTTTTCTTTTGCTCAGGCGCTGGTGTATGGCCGTGAGGATCGTACCTTCAGCATCAAAAAGGCCTTCTGCCCCTGTGATTATACCGAAAAACTCCGTGAAGCCCTGTTGCATGCCTTTCATGTCCTCAAGTGGGGACTGCCGATGGTGGCGCTGGGCGTATGCGCCTATGTCTGGTATACGCAGGTGGATGCCATCACTGTGATCCGTTCCGTGACCGAACTGGGTGTGTGGGCGTCCGGGGTATGGTGCAGCGTGGCCAATTTCTTTGGCGCTGATCTTGCCCCGGTTGTCAATGGACTGATGGAAGGCCTGTATGTGGTGCTGGGCGTTGTGGCTCTCGCGGCCCTGATCTGGATCGTTGGCGTTGTGCGCAACAGCGCTTCCCGCTATATCTGGGCTATTGCCGCCCGCAATGACCGCGTTCCTTCCGCTGAGCGCCGCCGCCGTCTGCGCGGACGCCGTCTGGGACAGCTTGCGGCTGCGCTGATCAACCTGCTGCTGTTGGTTCCCTTCCTGGCGGTGGCTGCAATGCAGTTTGGCAATCTGGTTTCCGATCTGTCCGGCCAGCTGATGATGGTGATGATGGGCAGCATGCCGAAGATGGATCTCAGCGGCGCGGTTCGTCCGCTGATCGTGGCGTTTGCAGGTCTGTATCTGCCGCTTCTGCCCATCCGGCGCATGATCACGGCTTCCTTTGCCTGCGGTGAAAAGAAACAGAAGGCTCACGCTTCTGCCGAGGCGAAGTGATGGCTGCGGTTCGATTGGACAAATACCTTGCCCAGAGCGGCGAGCGCACGCGCAGCGAGGCGGTGCGCGCTGTACGTGCCGGACAGGTGCGTGTAAATGGTGTCATTGTGCGCGATCCTGCGTCCAAGGTGAAGGAAACGGACACGATTACGCTGATGGGCGAGACCATCGGGGATGATTCCCTTCAGTATTTTCTGCTCTATAAGCCCTCCGGTGTGCTCACCGCCGCGCGCGACAGCCGTGCGCAGACGGTGATGGATCTTTTGCCTGAGGCACTTTCGCGCCGCAAGGTGCTGCCGGTGGGACGGCTTGACAAGGATACCACCGGTCTGCTCGTGCTTACCAACGACGGCGCGCTGGCGCATTCGCTGCTGGATCCCAAGCGACATGTGTGGAAGCGTTACATTGCCCGTGTGGAAGGCAGACTGACGGACGCTGATGTCCGCGCCTTTGAAGAGGGCATTCGGCTCAGCGATTTCGAAGCCAAACCTGCAGGACTCAGCATTCTCGAAGCTGATGATGCAATCAGCGTGGGCGAGGTGCGCGTGCGCGAGGGCAAGTTTCATCAGGTCAAGCGCATGTTTGGCGCGCGCGGACACGAGGTGCTTGCGCTGCATCGCGCTGCATTCGGGCCGCTGACCATCCCGGAGGATATGCAGCCGGGCGATTACCGCAAACTGACAGACGAACAGGTGCAGCTGCTGCGCGATGCAGTGTGGCAGGCATCTGAGGAGTGAAAACAGCCATGCCGAACGATCATTACTACACATCCGCGCCTACCAGCGCGCACAAGCCCGGCGAGGTCAGCTTTGACTATCGCGGCCATCACCTCACCTTTGCCACCGACAGCGGCGTGTTTTCGCGCACGGAGCTGGACCGCGGCACAGAGGTACTCATCGACACGCTTCCTGAGACGCTTTCCGGCAACTTGCTGGACATGGGCTGCGGCTACGGCGTGATCGGCGTAGCGGTCGGCAAACACTGGCCTGCCTGCCGTATCGTGATGGCGGACGTCAACCAGCGCGCCTGCGCCCTCAGTGCGGACAACGCCAAGGCCAACGGCGTTCAGGCCGAAGTGCTTGAAAGCGACGGATATGAAAAGGTCATTGACCGCAAATTTGACCTCATTTTGCAAAACCCGCCCATTCGCGCCGGTAAGGCCGTGATTTACAAGATGTTCGCTGATGCGTCCGGCTGCCTCAATCCCGGCGGTGAATTGTGGTTGGTTATTCGAAAGCAGCAGGGTGCCCCCTCGGCCATGACCTATCTCAAGACGCTCTTTGAAGACGTAGAGACTGTGGAAAAGAAGAGCGGTTTTTGGATTATAGTCTGCAAGGAACCCATCGCAAAAGCGTAAAGAAGATACGGAGGATGAACCAACATGAAGTACAGCAAGGCGTTTTTTGACGAACCGTTCGAACGCCACGGCACGGCGTGCGAAAAGTGGGACGGCCTGGAAGAACGTATGGGAAAGGCCATGAACCCCATGTGGGTGGCTGACATGGACTTCCGCGGCCCGGAGGAAATCACTGAGGCGCTGGTGAAGCGCGCCGCCCATCCGGCTTACGGCTATACCGGCCAGACCGAAGCGGCGACCAAAGCCATGCTGGATTTCATGCAGCGCCGCCATAATGTGACGCTGACTGCCGACGAGCAGATCCTGATGCCCTGCGTTGTCACAGGTTTGCGCGCCGCTGTGCTGGCGCTTACCAAACCCGGCGACAGCATCATCATCCAGCCGCCGGTTTACGGCCCGTTCTATTTCTCCATCAAGGACAACGAGCGCAAAACCGCCGAATGCTGGCTCAAGCGCGATGAGAACGGCTACTATACCATGGATCTGGATGCAGTGGAAGAAGCCTGCAAGGCCGGAGCCAAGCTGATGCTTCTGTGCAACCCGCACAATCCGGTAGGCCGCGCATGGAAGAAGGAAGAGATGGCTGCGCTGATTGCTCTGCTTAAGCGCTATGACGTCACCCTGCTTTCCGACGAAATCCATGAAGACTTCGTGTTTGAGAAGGGCGCGTTTACGCCGGTGCTGAGTCTGGTTGAAGACACGGACGCCAAGGTGATCGCCCTGACTTCCGCCAGCAAGACCTTCAACCTTGCCGGACTTCAGCAGGCGGTGGCCTTCTGCCGCAATCCTGAACTGCTCGCCTTGATCAAAAAGACCATGCATGATGTAGGTGTGGTGCAGGGCAACATCTTTGGCCTCATCGCTACCGAGGCAGCCTATGCCTATGGCGACGAGTGGCTGGACGGCATGCTTGCCTACATCAGCGAAGGCGCGCAGATTCTGCGCAAGGAACTTGCCGACAAGCTTCCCAAGGCCGTGATGAGTCCGCTGGAGGCCACCTATCTGGCATGGGTCGACCTGCGCGCCTACGGCTTTACCTGCGATGAGCTTCTGGAGCGCTGCCGCGAAGCCGGAGTGGAATTCACCCCGGGCACCTTCTTCGGCGCGGAAGCAGGACAGGGCTTCATGCGTGTCAATCTTGCCTGCCAGCACGACCGTGTGCGTCTGGCGGTTGAACAGCTTGCCAAAGCGATTCTGGCTTAATACAAGGAGGCGTTATTATGGATCATCTCACCAATATCATTGAAGGCCTGCGCGAAGAAATGACCGAAACCCTCGCCCGCTGGATCAAGATCCCCAGCGTCAAGGGCGAAGCTGCTCCCGGCGCTCCCTTTGGCGCAGAGGTGCGCCGCGCGCTGGATGTGGCGCTGGAAGACGCTGAGAAGATGGGCTTCAAGGTGCGCAACTTTGACGGCTATGCAGGCGACGTGCGCATGGGTCCTGAAGGCGTGAATCCGCTGGCGATCCTTGCTCATCTGGACGTCGTGCCTGCGGGCGACGGCTGGCAGACCGATCCCTTCGGCGCTGACCTGATCGACGGAAAGATGTACGGCCGCGGCACCTCAGATGATAAGGGTCCCGCTGTGGCCGGCCTGTATGCCATGTACGCCGCCAAGAAGGCAGGCATCCCGCTCAATCGTGAAATCCGCCTGATCCTCGGCTGCGACGAAGAAACCGGCATGGCGTGCATGAAGTATTATGCCAAGCACTGCGATATGCCCCGCAGCGGCTTCAGCCCCGACGCCAATTTCCCCGTGATCAACACTGAAAAGGGTCTGCTGCACCTGGATCTGGGCGGCGAGTACACTGCTGAAGGCCTCAGGGTGAAGGAAATCAGCGTGGGCGAGCGTCCCAACGTGATTCCCGGTCTGGCTTCTGCGCTGCTCGAAGGCGATGAATCCCTGTGCGAAAAGGCCAATCAGGCTGCCAAGGAACTGGGGCTTGATGTGAAGGCCGAGATGCAGGAGGGCCTGGTCAAGATCACCGCGACCGGTATCCCCGGCCATGCCGCCTTCCCGGCTCCTGCCCGCAACGCCATCGGCATGCTGCTGCTGGTACTCAAAGAGCTGGGCGTCAAGGGCGCTCTGGAAACGCTGGCTGACCGCGTCGGCATGCAGTACGACGGTCTGGGTCTGGGCGTGAAGTGCGAGGATCAGGTCTCCGGCCCGCTGACCTGCAACCTTGGCATCCTGCGCTACAGCGAGCAGAACGGCCTGTACGCCACGCTGGATATCCGCTATCCGATCCTTTGTGACCACAAGGCGCTCACCGCCAGCATCGTTGCTGCGCTGGAGCCCTGCGTTCAGGTCAAGGTGGACTCTCAGAAGGATCCCCATCACGTCGCGCCCAACAGCAAGCTGGTGACCGCTCTGATGGAAGCTTATGCCGAAGTGACTGGCGACACCGAAGCCAAGCCCATGGCCATTGGCGGCGGCACCTACGCCAAGATGCTGGAGGAGGGCGTTGCTTTCGGCAGCCTCTTCCCGGATGAAGAGGAGCTTGCCCATCAGGCCGGCGAGTACATTTCCATCGACAGCCTCGTCAAGAACCTGTATATCTTTGTAAAAGCCATTGAAAAGCTGCAGGATTGATGATAACGTCCCGCAAAAAAAGCGCAGATTTCTGCGCTTTTTTTCGTGATTTGGACAATTTCTCTTGATTGTCCGATACCAAAAATGATAAACTGAAAAACGGTCGTTTGATGACTTGTCAACAAGCGACAATCTTCTCCATTTGGAAGTGAGAGAACATGAAAGACGCCGTCAGACATGAACGGATATGGAAAATCATTTGTCCGGTGATTCGATGGCCGTTTGAAAAGCTTTTCAGCTACAGCCATGATACGCACAAGCTTCAATATCCTTCGCTGGTTGTGATCAACCATGTAACCAACTACGATCCGCTGCTGGTTGCCATCAGCTTTCCCAAAAGCATGATGTACTTCGTGGCCAGCGAGCATCTCTTCCGCCTCGGATGGGTCAGCAAGCTGATCACGTGGCTGGTGGATCCCATTGCGCGCCGCAAGGGCTCCAAGGGATTTGACGCTGCGATGACCTGCCTGCGCAGAATCCGCGCCGGACATTCTGTGGCGCTCTTTGCTGAGGGTGAAACGACATGGGACGGCGTTACGCAGGATATTTATTCCGCAACGACGATGCTGGCCAAGGCCAGCGGCGGCGCGCTGGTGACCTATCGCCTCGAAGGCGGCTACCTGACCTCGCCCAGATGGGGCAAAGGCATTCGCCGCGGAAAGATGCATGGCCATGTGGTCAATGTTTATCCGCCTGAAATGCTCAAAGGAATGAAGGATCCCGAGATCCGCGCGCTGATCGACCGTGATCTTTACGAGGATACATGGCAGCGCCAGAAGGATGCGCCGGTTGCTCACCGAAGCAAGCATGCGGCTGAGAGGCTGGAAGTTGCGCTGTGCGTCTGCCCGAAGTGCAAACAGGTTGGCAAAATGCACAGCAGCGGCGACAGGCTGACCTGCGAATGCGGCATGGAAGTGCGATACACCGAAACCGGCTTTTTTGAGCCCGCTGAACCCTTCAAAACCGTGCGCGAATGGAACCTGTGGCAGAAGGAACAGCTGGAAAACCGACTGTTTGAGCATGGCGAGAAGCTGTTCAGCGATCCTGATATGACTCTGTATGAAATTCTGGAGGGTCATGAGGTCAAGGAACTTGAAACCGGCGAACTGAGCATTGATGAGGACGCACTCTATGTGGGTCAGCGTTGTTTTGCTCACGGCGATATCTCTGATCTGGCGCTGGTAACCACCCGAAAGCTATTGTTTACCAGCGGTGATCATTACTATGAGCTTCGGGCAAGCGAACCCAGATGCCTGCGCAAATACCTGACCATCTGGCAGACGGCTCACAAGGAAAAAACATAAAGGAGTGTTTTGATGGATTATTCAGCTGCCAATCCCGTGGTATGGAATTTCATCATCCAGATGGGTTTCATTGCCGGTTCGGTCGTGCTGGCCAATATCTTCCGCCGCAGAATCCCGTTCATCCGCAAGAGCCTGATGCCGGTTGCCGTGCTGGCCGGTTTCATTCTGCTGATTCTCAAGTGTCTCAACATTGTTCATCTCGATAATACCCTGATGGAGCTTTTGGTGTATCACTGCATTGCGATGGGCTTTATCGCCATGTCGCTGAGAACCGTCTCTGACAGCGGAGACGCCGCAGGCAAGAGCGTCGCCTTCAAGTCCGGCGCGATCATCGTGGCCACGTATCTGGCGCAGGCTATGGTGGGCCTGCTGATCACGATTGTCCTTGCCTATACAATCAAGCCCGACATGTTCAAGGCGGCCGGTTTGCTTCTGCCCATGGGCTATGGTCAGGGTCCAGGACAGGCCAACAACATCGGCACTTCCTATGAGGCGCTGGGCTTCGCTGGCGGACGCAGCTTCGGACTGGCGATTGCCGCTGCCGGCTATATCTGCGCGTGCACGGTGGGCGTATTCATCCTCAACCGCTGGGCGAAAAAAGGTCTGCTGCGCGAGGATACCAACAGCGCTGTGGATGAAACGCAGGTCGACGGCTACTTCCAGTCCAAGGACGAAATTCCGGTTTCCGACTCCATCGACCGTCTTTCTGTGCAGACGGTGATGGTGCTGCTGGTTTATTTGCTTACCTATCTGCTCACCTGGGGTCTGACTTCTGCGCTTGCTGCCATTTCTCCCGGACTGGGCAACATGCTCAACTCGCTGCTGTGGGGCTTTAACTTCATTATTGGCTCCGTGCTCGCGATGGCGACCCGCATCCTTCTGGACAAAGGCCGCAAGATGGGCATCGTAACCCGTCAGTATCAGAACAACTATCTGCTCAACCGTCTGTCCGGCTTCTTCTTCGATATCATGATCGTAGCCGGAATCGCCTCCATCAACCCGGAGGACATCAGCGGCCTGTGGCTTCCCTTTGCGCTGATGGCTGTGGCCGGCGGCATGGTAACGTGGTTCTACCTGCGCATGGTCTGCACCAAAACCTACGAGGGCTATCACCGCGAAGGTCTGATCTCTATGTACGGCATGCTCACCGGCACCATCGGCTCCGGCGTGCTGCTCCTGCGAGAGATTGATCCTGAACTCAAAACACCCGCTGCCAACAACCTCGTTTCCGGCAGCAGCACGGCCATCGTGCTGGGCGCTCCGCTGCTGGTGTTCGTTAGCCTTGCAGCCAAATCCACGCTGTTGTGCTTCATCACCTTCGGTCTGGTCGTGATCTATCTGTCCGTCCTCACCTTCGTTCTGATGAAAAAGAAAAAGTCAAAGTAAACAGAAAATCGCTCCTCTTCAGCATTGTCTGAAAGGAGCGAATTTTATGCTCACCAAAGTGGGATTCCAAAGGGCAAAGCCCTTTGGCGGTGGGTGAAGGGAGGCAGCGCCTCCCTCCCGTTTTCCCCATACAAAAAGCCCGTCTCGTGTGAGACGGGCCGTGTTTGTGTATTGATTACTGAGCGGCAGCCACAGCAGTGATGTGGGTGTTGACGCCCTCGTACCAGTAGAGGAAGCCTTCCACGTCCACCTTGTCGCCGGCCTTCAGAGCGCCCACGGCAGCGTATACTTCGGTCTCGGGACCGGTGAGGTAGCGCTCCACGCAGAAGCTGTAGTCAGCGTCGTTGTAGGAAACGGTTACGTAGATGTCGTCGCCGGGTTCGCCGTTCTTGTACTCAATAGCCTTTACAGTCATGCCCTTGAAAGCAACAAACTCGTTCTGATGTGCGATCAGATCTTCGGAAGTCAGCAGGTCGGTCACGTCCAGAGCCTCAGCAATGAAGGTATCGCCGCCCTCAACAAACTCGAAGGTGCCGTCCATAACTTCTACTTCGCCTGCCCACTCGCCCTTGTAGCCGGTGACGCGGATCTTGGTGCCGGGAACCAGCTTTGCAGCATCTTCTTCAGAGCAAGCCAGCTCGTACAGGAAGTAAGCGCCATCGGGGCT
>JAGBBE010000023.1 GCA_017938645.1 Clostridia bacterium | reverse complement strand
CGTTTGTTGAAGATGAGCCCACAACACCGCCCACATAGGATGAGCCAGAAATTGTGCCGACCACCATATCAAATTCAGGTTTATAGTGTTCAAACTATTCAACCATAGTACCAATATAGAGCGTATCTGATGTTTTCCCAGTTGCAACCAGTTGTTTTGTGTCCGTCAGAAAGAAATTCGTATATACAGCATTGACCAGCACTTCGATAACGAAAATGTCTTTTCCATAAGAATGCCTCCTGATGTAGTTCTCGTATAGTAATACGAATTTGGAGGCATTTTCGTGACAAATCTTATAGAGTTATTTTAAAAAAACTGTAGACTGCTGGTGATTTTGTCACAAATTCTTGGTGCTTATCGTTTACTAAGCAAGGAGGTGCTGTGATAATGAAACAGCTTTTTATTAAAATTTTCTTGTGCATGATGATTCTTACGATACTCTGTATGGGTACTGCATTTGCGGATCGGTTCAGAGATACCTATGTAGAGGAACCGCCTGTAGAGGTTCTTCTGCATATTCAGAACAACTACGCTGGTTATTTGATGGAAGACTACATCACCATCAGCGGTACATCCAAGGGCGATTACGGCTTTGCCCTGATTTCCCTGAATGGAAGCCGTATTCTCTTGGGCTATCACGATAACGGTGATGGCATGAAATACTGGATGCGGAATGCAGATGCTGTTCCGCAGGGCGACGGCTATGTATACTTTGATCGTCATATGGCAGGCAAGTCCATCAGCCAGGGGAATACCAATGACGAGTACAGCAACGCCTTGGGCTTCGATGTGATCCGTATTGATAAGGAGCATGAGGAATACTGGATGCAGACCGTATCCTACCACTGGCGTAGTGGAAGCTTCCAGCTCTATGCCTATATGGATCGTCGTAACGGCAACTGCGAGCGAGCCTATGTGACGGACAGCGGTGTAAGTTACTATAACTTTACTGAGTCGAAGAAGCTTGGCCGTGTGGCTGGCACAGTACAGCGGAATTTGCGCTATGTGTCTTTTGACGCTCTGCCTAAAACCCGCGCACAGGCGAAGAAGGTGCTGAGCGTTGCTCCTGATATCCCGCGCGGCGAGCTTTCCGCGCAAAGCATCAAGTTCACCGGTGGCAAGAAGTATGAGGTCTATCAGGGGCCTGGCGTGGGCTACGGCCGCAGCGGGAATGGTAAGGCCGCTGTCAGCACTAACGACTGGATTCAGGTCTTCGGCAAGGAAGATGGCTGGATCATGATCCAGTATGACATCACCAGCGATCATATGCGTATCGGCTGGATTCGTGAAAGTGCGCTGCCCAGCAACGCCCAGGTGTCAACGCTGAATTTCTCTCCTATGGCAGCATATACGACTCGCAGTGTCTCTGTGACGGACGATCCGCTGTTCAGCGAAAAGTCTGTGCTGACTTTGCCGCAGGGTGCATGGGTTGAATGGCTCGCGACCATGGGTGAATGGGCCTATATTGAAAGCAGCACCGGCGACCTGATTCGTGGTTTTGTCCCCAAGAGCGCACTGACGTCGGATGTGGTGTTCCATCTGGAGAATCATCCTGATGCGAGCCTGCAGCGTTATCCTCTCAGGGGAACCCTGACGATCACCAACTCTGGCCGGATTACGCTTTCAATCACGACTGCAGCATGTACTGCGAATGGTCAGCAGGCAGCTTCGTTCGCCCTCTACGATGTTACGACTGGTCGCAAGATCGTCACCGCTTCGCAGGCTGCGGCTGGCTTCTATGGTCAGGGCAGTGCGGATTCCAGCGTGTATGATCTGTTGATCGTTCCTATTGACGCTCAGGGGAATGAGGATCGTACCCAGGCGATCAGCATCCAGCGGTAACGGCAAATGAAAAGATCGGCCTCCCTTGTCTGAACAGGGGAAGCCGATCTTTTGTTAATGGATGATTTTCCTGACGCTGGCTGCAATTTTGACCAGCGTATCCAAGGTCATGTTCTCGCTTGTTAAAGAGAACCAGCGGTGGTCGTTCGTCCATGTGATAGTGGTCACATGGGCAGATCCGTCAAACGATTCGCTTTCAACCAGATGGGCAACAGTCCCGCCAATGTTGATGAAACGGGTGGTTGCATTTTCCGTGGAGACGCTTATGCTGTCGGACTCATCGTACTCGGCGTAGCAGAAATTCTGCCCCAGATGATTTTGATAGATGATGCGTGGCGGCGTACTGTCCGTCATGCTGATGTCGTATCCCTCCGGGAGAGCAGAAGGGAAATAGAGCCCCGTCCAGTTCTGCGGTACGTCAAAAGCGCTATCCTGATCCTCCAAGAAATCTACAAAGACCCAATTTCTTTCTTCGTCTATGTGCACAACAAGAGTCAGCACCTTGGAGCGGAACACGGCAGAGGTAGCAAATGCAACGGAAAAGGATACCGTTAGTATCAGCAGCAGGCAGGCCGCAGCACGGAGAGTTGCAGGAAGCACCTTGCGCAGCACGGCGCGGAAACCATTGGCACGCATCTGCCGCTGCTGCTGTCCTGCCTTTGTGAAGGCGCTGGATAGCAACACGTCAGCACG
>JAGBBE010000022.1 GCA_017938645.1 Clostridia bacterium | reverse complement strand
TACCTGTTCGTCACCGACAACTCCCCGCTGCCCTGGACGGCCTGCGCCTTCATCGCCTACATGACCTGCACCGCCGACGGCTTCTCTGCCTGGGGCAAGGACATGGGCGGCTACTCCTCCAACCCGACCGTGGCAGAGGAGACTGAGGCCAACTTCCATCACTCCATCGGCGGCATGGCCGAGGACGGCACCACTGTTGATTTCGCAGCAAAGAACGACCGCGGCTATGAATGGTGGACGACCAACGGCAAGCTCGTGCTCGAGGATCCGGAATACTGCGCAGACGTTGCATTCACCGTCGGCAGCTGGATCGAAATGCTGAGCAAATACTCCGCAGGCTGATCTGTCAACCAGCACCTTACCGGCGCCCCTGGATGCGCATCCAGGGGCGCCTTTGCAAAAACATACCCCATCATCCGCCCTTCAAACCTGAGAAAAGAGGAGGAAGCCATGAGCCGACCCACTACCCTCCGCGCAAGCAGATCCACGATTGTGCTCAATAAGGTCAAGACCTTCTTTTCCAAGCCGCACAACGTCATTCTGCTGCTGCTTGGCATTGTCCTGACCTTCACCACGGTCGCGCCGATCGTCGCCATCGTGGAAGATACCTTCAAAATTCACGCCGGCACCATTGACGCCCATCTGACCGGGCAGGCGTCCGGCTATACGACCGTCAACTACACCGACCTTTTCACCAGCCGCATGGCAAAGACGAATCTGTGGACGCCGCTTCTCAACACGGTGCTCCTCGCTGTCGGCACGTGCGTGGTGTCCATTCTCTACGGCGGGCTGTTTGCGTTTTTGATTACGCGCACCGACCTTGCGTGGAGAAAATATCTGAGCTCCATCTTTATTTTCCCGTACATCATGCCGCAGTGGACGCTGGCCGTCGTGTGGCAGAACCTGTTTAACTCCAACGCCGTCACCGGCACGTCCAACGGCCTGCTGGCAGCCCTGTTCGGCGTCAACATGCCGATGTGGTGGTGCAAGGGCCTGTTCCCGAGCCTGATGGTTCTGGGCCTTCACTACGCGCCGTTCGCCTATATCCTCATCGGCGGCATTTTCCGCAACATGGACGCCAATCTTGAAGAGGCCGCGACCATTCTCGACACGCCCAAGTGGAAGACCATGTTCCGCATTACGCTTCCGATGGTCAAGCCCGCGATTTTGTCCACCATTCTGCTGGTCTTCGGCAGCGCGATGGGCTCTTACCCGGTGCCGCATTATCTGGGCCTGAGCACGCTGTCGACCAAGTATGTCTCGATGAACTCCAAGTATACGGGTGAAGCGAGCATTCTCGCCATCATCATGATGGTCTTCGGCGTGGCGATCATGCTTCTGAACCAGCTCTCGCTCAGAAGCCGCAAGAATTACACAACTGTCACTGGCAAGTCCGGCCAGATCTCCAAGATCACGCTCGGCAAAACCGGCCGCGTCGTCATCGCCTTGATCCTTGTGATTCTCACGTTCTTCACGAGCATCTTCCCCATCATTTCCTTCGCGTTCGTGACGTTCCTGCCGAATCCGGGCGACTATTCGTTCCTGTACACGGGCGACGCGTCGAACCTCACGACCAAGTGGTGGGTCACGGCGGAGAACGTCACCGAAAACGGCATGTACGGCCAGAAGGGCATTTTGTATAACGAGACGATCTGGCGTGCGTTCAAGGGCACGATCCTTGTCTCCGTGGCCTGTGCGCTGCTGGCCGGCTCCATCGGCACGATGATCGGCTACGCCGTCTCGAAAAACCGCCGCAGCCGCTGGGCGAACTATGTGAACTCCGTCGCTTTCCTGCCGTATCTCATGCCGTCCATCGCTGTGGGCGTCGCATTCTTCATCCTGTTCTCGACGGAAAAGCTGAACCTGTTCAATACCTACACGCTGCTCATTATCGTCGGCACGGTCAAATACATCCCGTTTGCCAGCCGCAGCAGCCTCAATTCCATGCTCCAGCTGTCGGGCGAGATCGAAGAAGCGGCCATCATTCAGGATATTCCCTGGATCAAGCGCATGACCCGCATCATCATCCCCATCCAGAAATCCTCGATCATTTCCGGTTTCCTGCTGCCGTTCATGACGTGCCTGCGTGAGCTGTCGCTGTTCATGCTGCTGTGCGTGCAGGGCTTCATCCTCTCGACGACGCTGGACTACTTCGACGAGATGGGCCTCTACGCGTTCTCCAGCGGTATCAACCTGATCCTGATCGTGACCATTCTGGTCTGCAACACCCTCGTCAACAAAGTCACCGGCGCAAGCCTGGATAAAGGAATCGGAGGTTAAATCATGCCTGAAATCAGATTAGAGCATATCACCAAGCGCTGGGGCAAGTTCTATGGTGTGGACGACCTGAATCTGGTCATTGAAAATAACGCGTTTGTCACCCTGCTGGGCCCCTCCGGCTGCGGCAAGACCACCACCCTGCGGATGATCGCGGGACTGGAGACCCCCACTAGCGGACGCATCACCATCGGCGACACGGTGGTATTCGACAGTGAGCTGGGCATCAACATCCCCGCCAACAAGCGGAAGGTGGGCTTCCTCTTCCAGAACTATGCCCTGTGGCCCAACATGACCGTCTACCAGAATATTTCCTTCGGCCTGTCAAACATCAAGGAGGAAATGCCGAAGATCAGCTTTGAGGCGAAAAACGCCGCCCGTCTGGCACAGATCCTCAAAAATCCTCAGGATGTGGTAAAGACTCTTGAGGAATGCCGGGATAAAAACGGCAAGCTGGACGAAAAGAAGGCCATCATCAAGCTGATCGATACCTATACCATCTCCCAGTACACTGCCAAAAAGCTGTTCGGCTATCATTTGGAGCAGGGTAAGGACGTGTCCGCCGAGGTAAAGGCTCTGGAAGAAAAGGTGGAAGCCGCCCGAAAGGCTCAGCCTTTCAACGAGAACTTTGAGCTTCTCAAGGACGGCAAGGTGGAAACCGCTGTGCGCAAGCTGACCAAAGAAGAGATCGACCTGTCCGTGCGCCGGGTGTCCCGCATCGTCAAAATCAGTATGTTCATGGACCGCTATCCCGCGGAGCTGTCCGGCGGTCAGCAGCAGCGTGTGGCTATCGCCCGGACGCTGGCTCCCGAGCCCAGCGTGCTGTTCATGGACGAGCCGCTTTCCAATCTGGATGCCAAACTGCGTCTGGAAATGCGCTATGAATTGCAGCGGCTCCATGTGGAGACCGGCTCCACCTTCGTATACGTCACCCACGACCAAATGGAGGCCATGACGCTGGCAACGCAGATCTGCCTGATGAACAACGGTGTCCTTCAGCAGTATGCCGCGCCGCTGGAAGTTTACAATCACCCTGCCAATCTTTTTGCGGCAGACTTCGTGGGCAACCCCTCCATCAACTTTGTGGAGGCCAAGGGCTGGCAGGGGCCTGAGGGCAGCATTGAGCTAACGCTGCTGGACGGACACAAGGCAGTTTTCACCCCCGAGCAGCCATTGCAGCTGCCCCAGTGGTTCCACCGGCGGGACGAGGAGCTGGAAGCCCAGGCGCAGGCTCTGAAGGCCCGCGCGGGAGAGAGCGGCTATGTGGAAAAGAGCAACAAGGACGAGACCTTCCGCTACCACATCGCCAGAGTCAACGACGAGGACGACGGCATCCACGAGGAGCCGATGCTCACCAACGAGGATCTGGTGCTGGGCATCCGCCCGGAGTTCCTGTCCATCACCGGCGGTGGAAATGTGGAGTGCGAGATTTACGGTGCCATGCCCACCGGCATGGAATCCACCGTCAAGGTGCGCATCGGAGAGTATCTGCTCACTGGCGTGGTCTTCGGCAGCACCCTGTTCACCATCGGCAGCAAGGCGCCGCTGGAAATCACCGGCAGTAATATAATGCTCTTTGACCGCAGCAGTGGACGGCGCATCACCTCCGGCACTCTAAAGCTGCTGTGATCCGGGGTCTGCTCTTCGATCTGGATGGGGTGCTGGTAAACACCAACCCCCTCCACGCCCGGGCGTGGCAGGAGCTTGCCGAAGAATTGGGAATTCCCTTCACTCCGGCAGACCACGAGGCCTTTCTGGGCATCAGCCGGGCACAGTGCCTGGAAATTCTGCTGAAAAAGGGAAACCGCTCCCTTTCGGAATCCGAAAAAGAGAGGCTGTGCACCCGGAAAAATGACCGCTACCGGGAGATGATCGGCACTTTGACCCCGGCGGCGCTGCTGCCGGGCGTGTCGGAATTCTTGCGCGCTGCCCGGGCCGAGGGATACCGGACAGCTCTTGGCAGTGTCAGCAAAAATGCGGAGTTTGTCCTGAAAAAGCTGGAAATTACGGCGTTTTTTGACGCCGTCATCGACGGCAGGAAAATTGTAAACGGCAAGCCCAACCCGGAGGTGTTCCTCAAAGGAGCGGAGGCTCTGGGACTCCCACCTGAGCAGTGCCTGGTTTTCGAGGACTCAGCCGCAGGTATCGAGGCCGCCCACCGGGGCGGTATGAAAGCCATCGGCATCGGAACGGCCCGGCTGCTCCCGTCGGCAGAGCTGACCATC
>JAGBBE010000021.1 GCA_017938645.1 Clostridia bacterium | reverse complement strand
TCAACCATCCCGTGGACCGCGACCCCGAGTGCGGCTACAACGGCATCATCGGCGATACCTGCCCCAAGTGCGGCCGCACGGAAGGCACGCATGCGTTTGAGCGCATTCGCCGCATTACCGGTTATCTGGTTGGCACGCTGGATCGTTTCAACAACGGCAAGCGCGCGGAAGAGCGTGACCGTGTGAAGCACAGCATTTAATGAGTGAAAGAAAAACCCCCATCTCCGCTGGTTTGGTGGACTGTACCCGAGAAAACGGACAAAGAAAGAAAAACCCTGAAGTAGAATAAAACCAGTTTATACGGCCTTGCTTCTGAATTCAACAGGAGTGAGGCCGTTTTTGAGCGAAATACGCTCAAAATTGTAGAAATCAACGTACTCCGTAACAAGCTGCTCAACCTCAGCACGTGAAGAGAAGTGAGCGCGATACAAGCATTCTGTTTTCAAGATGCCGAAAAAGTTTTCCATTGCAGCGTTGTCGTATGGACAGCCGGGACTGGACATAGACGGAGAAACATGGTATTCTTTGGTCAGGTCAAAGTATGCTTGGGATGTGTATTGCGACCCCTGGTCACTGTGGAGGGCGAGTCCACCAGTGACCTTTTCTCGTTTCAGCGCCTCGCGGATGGTATCTGTGACCAGAGAAGAGGACATATCCGAGCCAATCTTCCATGCCAGGACGACTTTGCCGCACAAGTCCAGTACTGCACACATGTAAAGCATACGACCAGGAATAGGAATGTAAGTGATATCCGTTACCCAGAACCGATTAGGCTGCAGCTGTTCAAAACAGCGATTCAGCAGATTGGGATATTTGTGAACAGCCTGCTTGTAGCGCGTGTACGGCCTGCGACGGCGAACAACAGACAGCACGCTCAGCTTGCGCATCACGCGAAGAATTGCCTTAACATTCACCAACCTGCCAGTTTGGCGCTGGATCCAGTGCCTGACACGGCGTATACCGTAGGTTTGCTTGCACAGTTGCTGACACTCTACAACCAGGTCAACCAGCCACTGATCCTTCGCCGCCTTTTCCTGCCGCTTTCGCCATGCGTAGTAGCCGCTGCGGGATACTTCAAACACCCTGCACATGGCATCTACACTGTATTGTCCATGAAATCGTTCAATCACACGGTACTTCAGCTTCACCTCCTTCCAGCTTCGTACAGAAAATTTCGCAGCAGTTCCACCTGCATACGCAGCAGCACAACTTCGTTGTTACGTTTTGCTTCTTCGCTTGCAGTTTCCTTTCGCGGGCGTCCTTTGGGTCGCGGTATATATCCTGCTGCTATTCGCCGTTCTTTTCGGTTTTGCCGCGCCATGAGTTGCTTTACCTGACATTTGGTCAGTCCGTAACTTTCTGCTATTTCACGGTTCGTTTCTCCGTTTGCTTTCCTCTGCCGGATGATTTCTGTTAATCCTTCTACTTTTGTGTACTTCCTTGCCATGCAAATGACCTCCTGTCGTAGTTTCTATTCTACAACAGGAGGTCTCTTTTTTACTTGTCCGTTTTCTCGGGTACAGTCCATTTTCCGGATGGGTTTTCTTTTGCTGCTGCTTTCTTACAGCTGCTCCAGACGGTAGAGGCGGCAGCAGGGCGTCTGCGGATGATCGGAGGTTTCCACATGCGCCTCGAAGGTTTCCAGATTGGCGCCCAGCAGCTCGCCATCGGGCCAGCTCATCAGGCGGAAGCGGCAGTCCCAGCCCAGATCGGCGGGCAGGATGTTGGTGGGCTGATCGCCGTGGCAGCGGTTGAGGATGAGGGCAAAGCCGGTCTTTTCGGTTTCGGCCTTGGCAAGCAGGGAGTGCCAAGGATCGTAGTAGCGCGCCACATGGCCCACGCCAAGGCTGGCCATGCGGATCAGCTTTTCGTTCTTCACAAGCGCCGCGTAGGCAGCGGGCAGTTTTTCTACATCGCCGCACAGCACCAGCGGGCAGCCCAGCACGCACATGTTGAGGAAGATGGCCTCGTTGCGGTAGTAGTCAAAGCGGCAGGGAAGCGTGCCGGGATACCACACGCCGCCGTCCTTCATGGCTTTGGCGCGCAGGTTGGCGTCGGATTTTTCGGTGTCCACATCGCCCTCGCGGCAGCTGTCCAGCTGATGGCGGGTGACGTCGAAGTAGTCGCCGGTTTCGGTCAGCACGTCAAGCTCGGCCACATCCGCCTTCTCAGCGGCCCAGGCCAGATCCTTCTCCCCCACGCACACGGCGATGCGCACGCCGTTCAGGCTCTCCATCAGCTTTTCGGCCTTTTCGTGGTCCGCCGCCCCGGTCAGGGTGACCATGGCCGGCTGCCACAGCTTGACCAGCGCTTCGGCTTCCTCCGCGGAGGCGGCGCAGGGAATGGCGATATCCAGCTTGAAACCCACGCTGCGCAGCTTTGCGCCCAGCGCTTCGGCGTTTTCAAAGCGGCCGGCGTCGCCCAGGCGGAGCACGTCGTAGCCGGCGGAGTAGAAGCCCAGATTCAGCAGATTTTCGGCCTGCGCCAGCAGTTCCTGTTCCTTCAGCGCAGATGCGTCGTAGCCCATGTAAAAACCGTTCTTCATGGTTCGTCCTCCTTATTCTTTCACAGCGCCCAGCGTAAGGCCGGTGACAAAGTACCTTTGCAGGAAGGGATACACCAGCAGGATCGGCACCATGGAAACCACCAGCTTGGACGCGTTGAGCGTCAGGCCGGACACCTTGAGCAGCTCCTTGAGGGTGTCGATGTTGGTGATGGTGCGCACGTCGATGGTCACCGTCAGCTGGTAGATGTAGGTCTGCAGCGGATAGTGGCTGGGGCGGCTCATGAGCACCAGGCCGTCGTAGAAGTTGTTCCAGTGGTACACCACAATGAACAGCGCGATGGTGGCAATGGACGGCTTGGACAGCGGAATGTAGATCTGAAACAGCGTGCGCCACGGGCCTGCGCCGTCCACGCGGGCGGCTTCCTCCAGCGCGGTGGGAATGCCGCGGAAGAAGTTCATCATCAGGATGATGTTGTAGGCGTTTACCGCGCAGGGCAGCACCAGCGCCCAGATGGTATCCATGATGCCGGCGCGGCGGATGGCCATGTACCACGGAATGGTGCCGGCGTTAAAGAGCATGGTGAACACCAGAATCCACAGATACACGTCGCGTCCCGGGAACACCTGCGGCGATTTGGACAGCGCGTACGCCGCCAGAATGGTCACGCCGCCGCTGATGAGCAGCGCCAGCAGCACGCGCTTGATGCTGATCCAGAAGGCCGTGAGGAAGGTGGACTCCTTGAGCAGCTTGGCGTAGCTGTTCACGCTGAACCCCTTGGGGATGAAGAAAACCTCGCCCGCAGCCGCCTTTGCCTGATCGGAAAAGGACAGCGCCACGGTATGAATGATGGGAAGAATGCAAAGAAGAGTGAGGGCCGTGAGGACCAGAACGATCCACCAGTTCGCTTTGAGCGCTTTCAAAAAGCCGTTCTTTTTCATGGCGCCACCTCAGAAAATACGATAGTCAACGGTGATTTCCGCCAGCTTGTAGGACCCTGCAATCAGGATCATGCTGACGAGCGACTTGAGCAGGCCCACCGCCGTTGCCAGACCGTACTGGGCATTGACAAGGCCGGTGCGGTGCACGTAGGTGTCGATGATGTCGCCCGTGGAGTACACCATGGGGTTGTACATGGTGAAGATCTGCTCAAAGCCTGCGTTGAGCACATTGCCCAGCGACAGCGTGGCCATGAGCACAATGGTGGGAATGATGCCCGGCAGCGTCACGTGCCACACGCGCTGCAGGCGGCTGGCGCCGTCGATGGCGGCGGCCTCGTAGAGATTGGCGTTGATGCCCGTGATGGCCGCCAGATACACCACGCTGCCAAAGCCGAACTCCTTCCACACGTCGGTGATGACCATGACGGCGCGGAAGGTTTTGTTGTTGGCCAGGAAGATGACCGGCTCCATGCCCAGAAGCTGGATGAACTGATTGACGATGCCGTCCAGCGACAGCACGTTGCTCAGAATGCCGCCCAGGATGACCCAGGACATGAAGTGCGGCAGATAGATGACGGTCTGCACCGTGCGCTTGAACCAGCGCGTGCGGATCTCGTTGAGCATGAGCGCAACCAGAACGGGCACAATCAGGTTCAGAATAATCTTGGAAATGGCGATGATCAGGGTATTGGTCAGCACCTGAGCACTGTCCGGAATCTGGAACATGTACTCAAAGTTGGCCAGTCCCACCCACTTCGAGCGGAAGATGCCCTTGGCGGGAATGTACTTCTCAAAGGCGATCAGAATGCCCGAAAGCGGCAGAATGCTGAAAATCAAAAGCAGGATCATCGATGGAAGCATCATGATGTGGTAGGCCAGAGACGACCTGGCTTTCTTCATAGTATCCCTCCGTATTCGGGCTGTGTGCAAAGCAGTCCTGATGAAATGGCAAGCGCGGGGGTGCAGACCCTACACCCCCGCGAAGTTCATGTGAGATTATTTGAACTGAGCGGCAGCTTCG
>JAGBBE010000020.1 GCA_017938645.1 Clostridia bacterium | reverse complement strand
TTGCGGGTGCACTGAGCGGCGGTGAACTTGTAAGCGCCGTGAGAGGTGCCGATGGCGATGGCCAGAGAGTCGCAGCCGGTGCGGGTAGCGAACTCTTCGACTTCCTCGGGACGGGTGTAGGAAGAATCCTCAGCGGAAACCTTCACGTCGTCCTCAACGCCGGCCAGACGGCCCAGCTCGCCTTCAACGGTGACGCCGCGGTCGTGAGCGTAGTCAACGACCTTCTTGGTCAGCGCGATGTTTTCTTCGAAGCTCAGGTGGCTGCCGTCGATCATCACGGAAGAGAAGCCGCCGTCGATGCAGGCCTTGCAGGTCTCGAAATCAGGGCCGTGGTCGAGGTGCAGAGCGATGGGCAGGCCGGTTTCCTGCACAGCAGCTTCCACCATCTTGACCAGATAGGTGTGGTTGGCGTAGGCGCGGGCGCCCTTGCTGACCTGCAGAATAACAGGAGCATTCACGGCCTTGGCGGCCTCGGTGATGCCCTGCACGATTTCCATGTTGTTGACGTTGAAAGCGCCGATGGCGTAGCCGCCTTCGTAGGCCTTCTTGAACATTTCCTTGGTATTTACGATAGGCATGGGTCGTCTCCTCCTTATCATAAGCAAAGTGACACAAATACATTATAGCAGAGTTTTGCCCGCTTGGGTAGGGGGCAGAAGAAAAACGTCAAATTTTTGTCAATGACAAAAGGATTTGACTTTTCGCCATGAACACGGTATCATGATACATTGATGAAATGTATGGAAAGGGGGATTTTCGCATGGCCCAGAAATGGGAACAGGGCAGCGCCGCGCGCCAGTACGATGAATCTCCCAATCCGTTTACCCCGGTGGATTATGCTGCAAGGCTGAACACCGCGCCAAAGCGCAAGACGGCGCAGCAGTACCAGCCCGGGCAGATGTATGGCTATCAGCCGCCGGTGTATTCTCCGCCGCCGGCCGCCGCGCCTGCGCAGGAGATGCCTGCGTATATGCAGCCAAGGCAGATGGAAGCTCCGCAGTTCACGCCGGGCGCGCCGTATGGCGTCAATGCGTATCCAAGCGGCCCCATGCCCTATCCGCAGGCGTTTGAGCAGCCTGCGCCGGAGATGGCCTACGTGGAAGAGGAAGAGCTGCGCGATGCGTTTACGCCTGCCGCCGATCCCAAGCCGCTGAAGAAAATCCGCGAGGAGGACAGGCCCCAGCGCCAGCCCGTGCGGATTGGACGGGTGATTGCGCTTGCCGCAGCGGTGATCATGTTCGTGTTCTGCGCGGTGGCCATCGTGAGCATTGCGCTCAGGGTTGACCGCGATGAGCGCAGCCTCGAAGCCGCAGAGCAGAGCTTCCGCGAGGAAAACGGCGTTGAGCTCCAGTACGCCGCCGCAAGGGTCGAACTGCTGCCCAAGGGCCAGACCTATGAGCCCACCGAAGCGCCCGCTGCAACACCCTATCAGGCGCGTCCCACGCCCACGCCGGTGATTCCCGTCAAGGAAGCCGCCGTGCTGGCCATGGCGCCTGCGGCGGATGAATTCGTCGGGGAAGAACCCGAAGAGACTCCCCCGCTGCGCACCAGACTGACCAGCTATCCCAAAAATCCGCTGTGCAATATTCAGGAGAGCCTCATCAACCTCATCACCGAAAACCCCGACGTCATCGGCAGGCTGGTCATCCCCGGCCTCGTGGATGAAATCGTGGTGCAGCGCAATAACACCTATTACCTCACCCATGACTATAACCGTCATAACAGCGACGCAGGCGCGGTGTTTGCCGATGAGAACGCCTCCATCCGCATGCCTCCGGAAAACCTGCTTTTGCGCGGACAGTCCGCCGTGGGCGGCAAGGTGTTTTCCAAGCTGTGGCAGTTCGTGAACGGCGGACCGACGTTCGCCGCCTCCTGCGCAACGGCCCGGCTGACCACGCTGTACGAGGAGGAGAGCTACGTTCTCTTCGCCGTGATCCTTTCCGACAGCGACCCCAAATCCCCCGGGTATTTCAGCTACGCCAGCAGCCCGACCTTCGCCACCGACGAAAGCATGCTCGCCTTTGTCAATAACGCCCGCGCGAGGAGCCTGTACCCCTTCGGCGTGGACGTGAATGCGTCCGACCGCCTGCTTACGCTGGCCACGCTGGGCAACGGCAACCAGTCCGTGGTGCTGATGTACCGCATGGCACGGGAAAACGAAAATTACTGATGACACAATAACGCCCGCTGATTCGATGATGAACCAGCGGGCGCTTTTTTATTCCTTTTCAATGGTGGCGTGCATGCCGGGCAGCACGGCCTCGGAGGCTTCAAAGGTGAGATACACCTTGTAGGTGCTCTCGTCGCCCTGATCCTCGCCCAGGGGGCTGATGGAGGACACCACGGCGGTGGTTTCGGGCAGAGCCAGCTCGTCAAAGGTCACGGTGAGCACGTCGCCCACGCTGATGAGCGGCAGGTCGCTCTCGCGCACGGTGCCGCACAGCTCGTATGCATTGGGCAGGATGTAGGTAAGCAGCGTCTGCCCCTTGCTGACGCTCGCGCCGGGCTGGACGCTCACGGAGGAGACGATGAGCTCTTCCTCCGCCTTCACGGAAAGCGCGTCCGAAGCGCCGCGGCGGATGGGATCGAGCACGTCCGGCACATAGCTGAACAGATAGTCGCCCGGCTCGACCTTCTGACCGGCCCTGACGCCCACGTGGGTGATGGTGCCGGATGCGCTGTAGGCGCGGGGCGCAACCGTGGAGAGGTTTCCGCGGGCAGCCATGGTGTCGGAGGCGTACTCCGGATCGCGGTAGATGCGGACCTCGTGGGTGTAGACCAGATCGCCGCCGATGACCTGCACGGTGATGTCCGAACCGTTCACGGAGGTGATGAGGCCGTCGGCGGTGTGCTCGTTGTTGAGCGACTTCAGATACACCGGCGTGCCCACGCGCAGGTCGCGGTTGTCGGCGTTGTTGTAGCCGGTGCGGGTGCTGGTGTGGATGACGTAGCGGTCGTCGTATTCCACCGACACCACCGCGCCGAAGCGCTCCGAAACCGCGTCGGCGATATCGCCTGCCCTGGCGCTGACCAGCGCAGCCGTGCCGGAGACGTCCGCGTAAACGCGCACGGGTTCAATGGCAAACAGCGCGTCGCCGGATGCAATCCGGTCGCCTTCGCGCACGGTGAAGGGCGCAAGCTCGCCGGAGGCAGGCGCTTTGAGGGCATAGGTCTGCGCGGGCTGCACCGAGGCGGTGAAGATCAGGCCGCTTTCGGCCAGCGCAGGAGCGCAGGCGCATGCAAGGCACAGGGTCAGGAGCAGCGAAAGGATCCGTTTCATCATTCATACCTCCTAGTTTGAGCGAAGCGCGTCGATGGGGTTGAGGTTGGAGGCTTTCCGCGCCGGTGCCCAGCCGAAAATCACGCCAACCGCCAGGGAGAAGCTCACGCCCAGCGCCACCGCGCCGGGAGAGAAGACAAAGGCGATGCTCATCACATCGGCGAGAATCACGCTGACCAACAGGCCCAGCGCCACGCCGATGATGCCGCCCAGAAGCGAGAGGATGATGCTCTCCATCAGGAATTGCACCTGAATCAGCCTCGGCCGCGCGCCAAGCGCCTTTCGCAGACCGATTTCGCTGGTGCGCTCGGTAACGGAGACGAGCATCATGTTCATGATGCCGATGCCGCCCACCAGCAGCGCAATCGATGCGATGCCCACCAGCAGATTGGTCATCAGACCCATCATGGTATCCATCACGTCCAGCAGGCTTTCCATGTTGATCACGGAGTAGCTGTCATCCTTGTAGTTGAACATCCGGTCCAGCTGGGTTTCGAGCGCCTCCACCACGTCGGAGGTCAGGTCGGGGTCGTCCACGTAGATTTCCAGCGAGGTCACGCCCTTCACGCCAAAGACGCGCATGTAGGATTCGTAGGGCATGATGAGCGAGCCGTTGTCGTTTCCGGCCTGCATCTGGCTCATCACGTCGTCCACCGCCGGATCGGCCAGAAGCCCCACGATGGTAAACCGCATGCCGCTTACCAGCAGCTTCTGTCCCAGCGGATCCTCTCCGCGAAAGAGGTTGGCGGCGAGGTCGGAGTCGATGACGCACACGTGGGAGAGCTGTTCGCTGTCCGCCGGAAGCAGGGGTCTGCCGCGCGCGATGGAATCATTCTCGCGCCGGAAGTACGCAAAGCCGTAGCCTTTGATGGTTACGTCCTCCAGAACCGTGCCGCGGCTGACGACGTGCAGCGTCTGGCTCAGCGTGGGGGAAATGCCCTCCACGTGCTCCAGCTCCTTGATCTGCAGAAGATCGGTTTCCGTAAGCCCGCGCTTGAGCGGCGTGCCCTGCGCCTGCACGGTCAGTTTGCCAGTGCCGAGGCTTTCAAACTGCGCGGTCACTTCGCCCGTGGCACTTTCCATCACCGTGATGAGCGCGATGATCGCCATGACGCCGATGATGATGCCCAGAATCGTCAGAAATGAGCGCATCTTGTTGCCCAGAATGTTGCTGATGGACATGCGCAGGCTTTCCTTAAGCATCGTCGGCCACCCCCTCGGACAGTTCGCCGTCCAGAATTCTCACCATGCGCGAGGCGTTCTGGGCGATGCTTCGGTCGTGGGTGATCATGATGATGGTTCGGCCCTCATCGTGCAGCTCGTGGAAGAGCTGCATCACCTGACGGCCGGTTTTCTGATCCAGCGCGCCGGTGGGCTCGTCGGCCAGAAGAATGGTCGGATTGGTCGCCAGCGCACGCGCGATGGCCACGCGCTGCTGCTGTCCGCCGGAGAGTTGGTTGGGCTTGTGGTACATCTTGTCCTCCAGACCGACGCGGCTGAGCATTTCGGCGGCGCGCTCGCGGCGCTTGCTCTGCGGCATGCCGGCGTAAATCAGCGGAAGCTCCACGTTGGACAGCGCGTCCTGACGCGGGAGCAGCTGGAAGGACTGGAAGATGAATCCGATTTCACGGTTGCGGATGCGCGAAAGCTCGTCGGCGTTCAGCTGATCCACGCGGCGGCCGTGCAGGATGTACTCGCCGGAGGTGGGCGTGTCCAGACAGCCGATGATGTTCATCAGCGTGGACTTTCCCGAGCCCGACGGACCCAGCACGCTCAGAAACTCGCCCTGATCAATCGTCAGGTCGATCCCGCGCAGCACCTGCGACCACTCGTCGCCCATCCAGTAGGACTTGGTGATGCCTGTCATGCGGAAAAAGTCGTTCATGATCAGTTACCACCCATCATCCCGGCGCGCGACTGGAAGAAGCGCATGAAATCGAAGGACTGGTAATATACCCGGTCGCCCTCGGCAAGGCCGGAGAGAATCTGGATGTTCCTGCCGTCGCTCACGCCGGTTTCCACCGATACGGCGTTCAGGTTCCCCTGCGCGTCCTTCATAAAGACGTAGGGCATGTTGTACTCGTCGTAGGTAAGCGCATCAAGGCTCACGCTCACCGCGCCCGGGGCCTGCTGATTGAGGATGCTTACCTCCACGCTCATGCCTGCGCGCACGTTGTGAGGCGCGGCGATCTGCAGCTTGACCTCGTAATAGCTCACGCCGCCCTCGGTGGTGGCGCTGCGGGACACGTCGCTGATCACGCCCGGCACGCTCGTACCCAGCGCATTCAGGTATACCGTGCCCTTCTTGCCCTCTTCCACCGCGCCGATGTCGTACTCGTCCACGTCCACGGATACCTCCAGCGTGTCGTAATCCACGATGCGCGCAATCTGCGTTCCGGGCTGGAGGGTGTCGTCAAGATCGGGGTAAAGCTCCTCGATCACGCCGGAACAGGCGGCATACACGCGCGTGCCGTCGGTGCCGCGCAAAAGCAGGTCGCCCTTTTGGATGCTGTCGCCTTCTTCGGCGTACATCTCACGCACCTTCAGGCTCTCCTTGGCGGTCTGGATTTCATCCGACACCGGGGTCAGATTGCCCGAAAAACTGTAATAGGTCACAAGGTCGCGCAGCTGCACGGTTTCCTCAGTAAAAAGCGCGTCTGCGGTCTGCTGCGAGGCGGAAATGAAAAAATACGCGCCTGCAGCGACAATCGCCAGAAGCACAAGCCAGAGCCATTTCCGGCTTTTCTTTTTGGGTGAACGCTTCATAGGAACCAGACTCCTTTTTAAAAAATAGACAGCCAATACATATGCTGCCCAATCATCATAGTTTCCGCAGGAAAATAAGTCAATAAAAATTGACCGAAATGTCGACCAGAACGATCGAATTTACAGTTTCGCAATATTGGTCAAACCGCTTGCATTGCACACTTGTATGATGTACAATATTTTCGGTTGATAAAAATTTATCAATCGAAAAAACACATCCGGAAGGAGAGGTCCCCATGAAGAAGATCCTGTCCCTCGTGCTGTGCCTGACCATGCTGGTCATGGGCACCGCTGCCTTCGCTGCCGAAGGCACCTACACCGGTGCTGCCGACGCCAAGATCGGCGGCCCCGCTTCTCTGGAAGTGACCGTGACCGTTGACGCCAATGGCGCCGTCACCAGCGTAGAAGTCACCAAGAACAACGAAACCCCCGGCATCTGCGATGCTGCCATCGAGCAGATCCCCGCTGCCATCGTCGAATTGCAGACCGCCAATGTGGACGCGGTTGCCGGCGCTACCTTCACCAGCGAAGCCATCATGGCCGCCACCCTCAACGCCGTTGAGCAGGCCGGTCTGGACGTGGAAGCCTGGAACACCAAGAAGGAAGTCATCGTGGAAAAGGCTGCCGACGTTGAGCTGGAAGCCGACGTCGTCATCATCGGCGCCGGCGGCGCTGGTCTGGCTGCTGCCGTGCAGGCCAACCAGAACGGCTCCACCGTGATCGTGCTTGAAAAGATGGGCAAGGTTGGCGGCAACACCATCCTGGCCGGCGGCGCTTTGAACGCTGTGGACGACCGCAGCGAAACCGCCATCAAGCAGAACGACAGCGTAGAATGGCACTATCAGCAGACCCTGTCCGGCGGCGACTATCAGGGCGATCCGGTGCTGGTGCACACCCTGGTTGCCAACGCCTGGGACGGCGTGGAATGGCTCAAGGAGCTGGGCATGGAGTTTGACGAGAGCAAGCTCTTCACCGTTACCGGCGGTCTGTGGGAGCGCGCCCACAAGCCCGTGATGCCCGTTGGCACCGGCTTCTTCGATGCTTACAACCGCTACATCGACACCCATGAGGGCGTTGAAGTGATGCTCAACACCAAGGCTGAGGAAATCACCGTGGGCGAAGACGGCCGCGTCAACGGCGTGATCGCCACCGGCGAAACCGGCAACACCGTAACCGTGAAGGCCAAGAACGGCGTCATCGTCGCCACCGGCGGCTTCGCCAAGAACGTCGAGCTGCGCCAGGCCTACAACACCCAGTGGGCCACCCTGGGCGAGCAGATCAAGTCCACCAACCACGAAGGCGCTACCGGCGACGGCATCAAGATGATGCAGAAGCTCGGCGCTGACTTCGTGCAGATGGGCAACATCCAGCTCCTGCCTCTGGGCGATCCCGAAACCGGCTCCCTGTCCGGCAACATCGAGCACAACGTTGAAACCCGTATCTTCGTCAACAAGGAAGGCAACCGCTTCGTCAACGAAGGCGGCCGCCGCGACGACATGACCAACGCTCTCTTCGCCCAGACCGACAGCTGGATGTGGATCGTCATGGACAGCGACAAGTACCCCACCGGCGATGAGATCAACAACTTCAACGAGTCCGTCAACGAGCTGATCGCTGCCGGCCGCGCCTTCAAGGGCGAGACCCTCGAAGAGCTGGCTGCCGCCATCAACGTGCCTGCTGAAAACCTGATCGCCGCCGTGGAAGACTTCAACGCTCACGTTGCTTCCGGCGAGACCGACGCTTTCGGCCGCACCCTGTACGAGACTCCCATCGACAACGGCCCCTTCTACGCTGCTGCCCGCATCCCCACCGTGCACCACACCATGGGCGGCGTGCGCATCAACCAGTACACCCAGGTTCTCAACGAGAACGGCCAGATCATCCCCGGCCTGTACGCGGCTGGTGAGGTCACCGGCGGCATCCACGGCGCGAACCGTCTGGGCGGCAACGCTCTGACCGACACCGTGGTCTTCGGCCGCATCGCTGGCGACAGCGCTTCTCAGGCCAAGTAATCAAGTGTAGGAAAAGCTCGCTTCGCGATCTTTTCCGACAAATACTGGTGGAATATTTCCGCGCCCGCCCGGCAAAGCCGGGCGATACGAACAAGAGTCAGAGGGGCTGCGGCCCCTCTGACAACTCCCCAAAGAGTTGCCTTGAAGGAGACGGGAAACCGTCTCCCTTTTTTGTATGCAAAAAGCCCGCCGAAGCGGGCCTGAAGATTACAGAATATTCTTTTCTACCTTGCCGCCGATGAGCACCAGCTTCACATGGTCGGCATGGGCCAGCACCTTGATGTCGTCCAAGGGGTTGCCGTCCACCATCACGATGTCGGCAAGCATGCCTTCCTTGAGGCTGCCGAACTGATCCTTTTTCTTCATCAGCAGCGCGCCGTTGGTGGTGCCGGCCTTGATGGCCTCCATGGGGCTGTAGCCGCAGCGGGTGAGGCTGTAGAATTCCTTGCCGATCTCGCGGAAGGGCGTGTTGGGCGAGTTGGAATAGTCGGTGCCAAGCGCCACGGTGATGCCGTAGCGGTGCGCCAGCTCAAAGGAGTTTTTGGACGAATCGCCCAGCGCCTTTGCCTTGCGCATCATGTGCTCCGGCAGTCCCTTCATGTCGGCGATGCCAAGGGACACGCTCAGCGTGGTGACCAGCGGCACGTTGTTCTTCTGCATCATGGCGGCGCATTCCTCGTCCAGCTTCACGCCGTGCTCCACGCAGCCGATGCCGGCGCGCAGCGCGGCCTTCATGCCCTCGGTGCCGGTGCAGTGGGCGGTGACGTAGGTGTTGTGGCGCCGGGCCTCGGAGATGATCACGTGCAGCTCCTCTGGCGAGAACTCCTGGTCGTCGTAGTCGTCCACGGCGGAGGACACGCCGCCGGTGGCGCAGATTTTGATGAACTCCGCACCCTGACGGAACTGCTCGCGCACGCCGCGGTAGCAGGCCTCGGGGCCGTCCATCATGTAGGCGATGAGGTCTTCGCGGTTGCAGTCCTCAATGGAGCGGTAGGGCGCGAAATCGCAGTGGCCGGAGGAGATGGAAAGCACCCGTCCGCCCACCATGATGCGCGGACCGCGGATGTTGCCCTTCTGGATGGCGTCGCGCAGGGGACGGCCGAAGGCGCTCATGTCGCGCACGCCGGTGATGCCTGCGTCCACGAGGTCGTTTAAGTCGCGCACGGTGGTCAGCAGCAGGTCGTAGGGCGTGTCGCCGGAGCGGTGAATGCTCTCGCCGCCGACCAGATGGCCGTGCACGTCGATGAAGCCGGGCATGATGGTGCCCTCTCCCGCGTCGTAGACGGTGGCGTCCCTGGGAATGGTGTAGCCGTTTTCGCTGCCGACGTAGACGATGCGCTCGCCTTCCACGGCCACGAGGCCTTTTTCGATGGGTTCGTCATGAATGGCGTCGATGACGCGTCCTCTGAGGATCAACATGGTTTCAGCCCCTTTCAATCATGCTGCGCAGATCGCTGATAAACGCCGCGCGGCCTTCCTCGCTGGAGTACACGCCGTGGCCGCCCGGATATTCGCGCACCGTGGTGCGGTCCATGGGCAGTCCGGCATGGTTGACGACGTAGCGGGTGTTGCCCGCGTGGGTGCACAGGTCGTAAAGACCGCTGGCGAAGAGCAGCTTCATCCCGGGATTGGTGAGCATCGCGTCGCGCAGGCACTCGATGTGGGTGCGTTTGAACGGAGGCTCGAGCGGTTCGGTTTCGTTGTTGAAGCCGAAGTTGATGTTGAGGTTGCCGGTGTAGTAAAGACGGCGGGTTTCAATGCCCAGACGCGGCATGAGCAGGCCGTTCATCACGCGCAGAGGCGTGTTGGAAGAGCCGATTTCGTTGTAGGGCGTGCCGTCGGGGGTCTTCATGCGCGCGTCGTAGAGGTCGATGGTGTAGCCGGGCAGGGCGCGGGTCATGAAGTCGCGGGCGGAGGCGATTTTGAGGTCATGGCTGAGCCAGTAGTTCTCCGGCATGCCGGTGTAGTGGCTGAGCTTTTTCGCCACCGCTTCCTTTTGCGCCGGGTCGATGGCATAGCCGTCAAACAGCGCCGGGATGAGCTCGCGGCGGGCGAACTGCCATGCCTCCTCCACATAGGCTTCCTGCGGCACATCCTGCTTTTCAGGATGATGGTACCAGCAGGAGGCGGCCATGGCGGGCATCATGGCGGCGGTCAGCTCCGTGTCGCACAGGTCGTCGGACGTAGCCAGACCCACCAGCGCCACGCCTGCCACCGGAATGCCCGGCACCATGCGGCTTTCGGAATAGGGGCTGCGGCCCAGCTCGGCCAGCACGCGGCAGGCGCGCACGGTGCCGTAGCTCTCGCCGCAGATGTACACCGGGCTTTCCCAGCGTCCGCGGCGGCGCAGCCATTCGATCATGAAGAAGGCAACCGAGCGCGCGTCGCCGTCGACGGACCAGTACTTGCTCTGCTTTTTAGGATCGAGCAGGCGCGAAAGACCCACGCTCACCGGATCGACGAACACGAGGTCGCACACATCCAGCAGGCAATCCTCGGATTCGGTGAGGCCGTAGACGGGATTGCCCTGTTCATCGCGCGCGATGCCCCAGGGGCCGAAGCACTCCAGATGCAGCGTGGAGGTGGCGGAACCGGGGCCGCCGTTCCAGAAGAACATCACCGGACGCTGAGAATTCTCGCACTCGCGCTCGTAGGAAATGGAAAAGATGCTCGCTTCGGGCGTGCCCTCGGGGCTAAAAAACACGGTGTCCTCCGACACGGTGCGGAAACGGACGCTTTCGCCGCGCAGGCTGATCTCGTGATGCGCTTCGAAGCGGGATTCCTCAAAGACCTCTGCGGTAAAGGGCTCAGGCAGATGCATGGTCATTCCTCCTGTAAAAAGGCGCGGATATCCAGCGCCAGCTGATGGCGGGACGTGTCGTCGGCATAGACTGCGTGGCCGGAGGCGTACTCCCTGAGCGTCACGTTTTCAAAGGGAATGCGCGTGTGGGTGATGGCATAGCGCGTGTTTTCCACCGTGGCCACGGTGTCGAAGTAGCCGGTGGCGAAGAACAGGCGCAGATGCGGCTTTTTGAGCCACGCCGCGTGCACGCAGTCGCCCACGGTTTCCTTCATGGTGTACCAGTTGCCGCCGTAACCCATCATGTCGGCCTCGGCGTCAAAGGGCCAGCCGAATTCGTCGGTCATGTCAAAGGAATTGCCGCGGAACTCGCGCTTGGGCGCTTCGGGCATGATTTCGGCAAAATAGAGCTTCGTGCCTGCGTCGATGAAGGGGTCAAACGCGGCCAGCGTCGGGTCGGCCTGCTGGTCAAGCGGCAGGGTGAAACGGGTGTCGAAGCTGCCGATCTTTTTGCCCTCGGCGGCCAGCAGCTTTTCGCGGAACTCCGCGCGGACGACCTGCAGACCGTTTTCGAGATAATATTCCTTCGAAAGGCCGGTAAGCTCCGAAAGCCTTGCGGCGATGTGCTCCTTTTCCTCCATGGGCAGCATCGTGCCCTGATACAGTGCCGGAAGATATTCCTTCATCAGGAAGGAGCGCGCCTCGGCCACGGTATCCTCCAGCGTGCCCTTGCCGGGGTTTTGGTCAAAATACCAGCGCGTGGCGGCGCAGGGCACCAGATCCTTGAGCGTGCGCGAGGTCCAGCTGTCGCCGGTGTAGCCGGGACCCACATGCACAACGGCGCGCAGGTCGAGGTCGCTCAGCCGCTTGGCCAGCAGGCTTGCGCGCGTGGAGCCGAAGCTCTCGCCGAGGATGTACAAAGGCGCGTTTGTGCGTCCGTTGGCTTCAAGCCACCGGCGGATGAACTGCTCCGCCGCGTCCGCGTCGCCGTGGTCGCCAAAGACCAGCGGCGCATATTTTTCGTCAAACAGACGGCTGTATCCGGCTCCGGGCGGGTTGTAGAACACAAGATCGCACAGATCCAGCAGGCAGTCCGGGTTGTCGCGCAGCGCGTGCGGGCCGTCCTTGACGGGCATGCCGTTTTCATCCGGCTGACTCAGCCGCGTTCCGAGAAAGCCCAATTCCAGCCATGTGCTGTTGGAGCCGGGGCCGCCGTTGAAGATGACCATCACCGGGCGGTTCTCGCCCTCGGCAAGGCAGGCAATGGAAAAGATCGTGCCCATTTCGCTTCCGTCGGGCGCGTAAAGAAGGGTATCTGAGGCAAGGGTGCGATACGCCACCTCGCGGCCGCCGATCTGAATCGTGCCGCGCGTTTCACTCAGGTAGCCCAGATCCCGGGGTTTTTCCGTAAAACAAATAGCCATGGTGCCTCCGTTTACAAGGTCGTGGTAAGCTGGGCGCAGCCGGCGCGGCTGGCCTTGGCGGTCACGGTGATTTCATCGCCGGGCTTTGCAGGCATGTCCGCAACCACGCGCATGCGGCTGAAGCCGTCGAGGCTCACCAGCGGCTTTACGATGGTCTGTCCGCCGCATTCTACGGTTACGCTCAGGTCGTTGCCGACGCCCTTCTTCACCGCCTGCGCGGAGGAGGACGTGGGCAGGAAGCCGGTGTTGGACAGCGCGATTTCCAGCCTGTTTTCGCCGATGAGGCGGACGGAATCCACCTTCAGCCGCGGAAGCAGCGCAAGGCTGGTTTCGCAGGCGGCATACGCTTTTTCAAGCACGCCTTCCAGCAGATGGATGGGAGGATTCCACTGGGTGAACTTCTCCCTCCAGCCGCCCAGCTCCACCTCGCCCAATTGCGGATGCTGGAACTTCGTCCAGGGCAGGAAGCCCCGTCCCCCGTTGTGTTCCTCGTCCCAGCGCAGGCCGCGGGTCTGCTCGTGCTCAAACTGCTCGCGGCAGCAGACGAAGAACATGCTCCACGCGGGATTCCTCTCGGGGTCGCACTGCTTGTGCCAGTCCCACAGTTCGGTCACGTAGGCGGTCACGCCGCGGTCCCAGTACAGCCATGTGGTGTAGCTGCCGCAGGCGATGTCCTTTGCGCCCGGGGGGAAGATGCCGTCCACCTGATAGCCGGTGGCGGCGTGAAGGGCCTTGTCCATTTGGGCGTAGGCCATGGCGTCGGCGCTTTCGGGCTGGAACTCGGGGCAGAAATCCAGCGGATGAATGTGCAGTCCGCCGAAGGTGTGGTAGTTCATCTCAAAGCAGATGTTGGGATGAGCCAGCATGAAATCATGCACGGCGCGCACCTCGGGGTCGTGAAGCGGAGAGGGGCCGCCGATGGGCTGGCCGAACTCGCTGGGCGGATTGCTCTTCCAGTTGAAGGGGAACTGGCGGTTGGGGTCCAGATCCTCCTGATCGGGCGCGCGGCGCAGGCTGATGAAGTCGTCTCCGCGCACCATGCCCTCGGGCAGCAGATCGTAGAATTCGCCCGTGAGATCCAGCGGGCCGCGCTCCTCCATGATGCGCGGATCAAGGTCGGATACCTTCCAGCGTCCGGCAGGATTCTTCACGCGCATCTGCACGATCTCGCCGTCGCCGTCCAGATCTCCGGGCACCACGCCGTCCCTGGGCGGGAAAAACTTCTCCACGCCGCCGCGCACGCGCCCGGGCTGGGTGAGCGCGTACTCCGCGCCGTCGGCATGGATGCGCGGGATGGCGTAAAGCGTGGTGTTTTTGAGCAGAGAAGTGATTTTTTCATCGGTTCCATAGCCGGAAAGCAGTTTATCAAGCGTGTAGAGCACCGCCATGGAGGCCGTGATCTCGCCGCCGTGGATGTTGCCGTCCATGCAGAAGGCTTTTTTGGTTTCGGGCGCGCCGGTGGCGGGATCGCTCACCGTGAGAAGCCAGATCTCGCGTCCCTCGTAGGTCTTGCCAATGGAGGAAAGGCTGGCGATATCATGGTGCTTTTCCACAAGAGTGTGCAAAAAGTCCGTCAGTTCGGCGTAGTTCAGATAATGGTCAAACATCGTTTGCACCTCACACATATTTCTCCAGCCATGCAAGGGTCTGGTTCTGGATGAAGAGATAGTCGTCCGCGTGGTCGCGGGAATAGCCGTGGCAGCAGTCGGGCATCACGATGAGCCTGACCGGCAGATCGGGATGCGTGTCGCGCACAGCCACGTAGAACTGGTGCGCGTTTTCCACAGGCACCTGCTGATCCTTTTGACCGTGGATGATGAGCGTGGGAATGTCCACATCCCCGGCGTGAACGATGGGAGACATGCGCACCATGTCGCACAGGAAGTCCTGAAAATCGCGGTGTTCGGAGAAGACGTCCTGTCCGCTCTGGCTGGACTTGAAGTGGATGAACAGCCAGTTGGTCACAGGCTTCATGACCACGGCGGCCTTGAAGCGCTTGGTCGTGCCTGCCAGCATGGCGGACATGTATCCGCCGTAGCTGCCGCCCAGAACGCCCACGCGGGATGGATCCCACTGCGGATGGGCGCGCAATGCGGCGTCAAGGAGGGTCAGCACGTCCGCGCACGCGCCCTGATCAAACTCCTGACCGGAGTGCTGGTAGGCGTTTCCATAGCCGGTGGAGCCGCGCGGGTTGGGCAGGATGACCGCAAAGCCGCGCGATACGGCGGCCTGCACTTCCAGCCACAGGGCGTCGGTGTAAAAACCCTCGGGCCCGCCGTGAATCCACAGAAGAACCGGCGCGTTTTCGCTCCGTTCGGGCTGGATGCAGAAGCCGTGCAGGGTGGTTTTTCCATCGAGCGAAGGAACGCTCAGGGTTTCATACGCAGGCACGGAAATGTCGCTAAACCATGCGTTGTGCGCGGCCTGAGGGATGCAGCGCCCGTTTTCAAGCGTGCAGATTTCCATCGGCTGATGGCTGCCGCCGCGGACGACCCAGCAGGTTTCGCCTGCCGGAGCGCATTCGAAAATGGTTTCCTCGCTGAGATTCTTGCCGTCGTCCAGCCGCCACAGGCCCGGAACAGCCCCGTTGGTGAGGATCGCAAGCGCCGATCCGTCCGGCGTAAAGCTGAGCTGGGTTTTGCATTCGGGCGATTTGTCGCAGTACGCGCCGTCGGCCAGCGGCAGATCAAAGGAAAAATCAATCGGCTTGCTTTCGCCCGAAAGGCGGATGTCGTACAGGCCGAGGGTATAGTCGGTTTTGCTGCGGGCAGCGGCGATGATCCTGCCGCCGTGTGCGGCGAGCGCGCCTGCGTCGATGAGGTTTGCATCCAGACAGGTCTTCTCCCGGCTGGGAATGTCCAGCTTCTGCCATCCGCCCTGACCGAAAATAAGCGTGTTTTCATCCGCGCAGGTCAGGTTCTTCCAGTCGGCGCTTCCCTCGTCCAGAAGCACGGTTTCCTCAGATGCCAGCACGAGCCTGCGCTCGTAGACCTTGGCAAATCCGTGGTCGGAGTCGCTGCGGTAGCGCAGGTTCTCGGCCACCAGCGGCATCTCCCACTCGCAGCCCTCCGGCGCTTCCTCGCGGATTTCGCGGCGCACCTTCACCGAAACGCCCTGCGGCGTCACGGCAAAGCCGTAGGCTTCAAACCCTTCTTCGGGCTGATAGAACAGTCGGCTCTGCGCCTTTTTTCGCTCGTACACGCCTACGTTTCCATCGCTGAGGAAGTACAGAAGCTCTCCGTCGGCGGAAAAGGCGGGATCTTTTTCGATGCTGCCGCCGCAGGTGATCACCTCGGGCGAGGAACCTGCCGCAAGCAGCTCCACGCGGCGGCGCCACATGCCGTCCTGCCAGAAATACACCGCGTACGCGCAGGCGCCGTCGGGGCTTCCGGCCAGCGATGAGACGCTCTCAAGCCTGCGAAAATCTTCAGGGCTGATTCGCTTCATGCCTGCGCGCCTCCTTTGAGATATTTCTTCAGCCACTCGCACATCTCTTTGCAGTGGCGGATCTGGTTGTGCATCAGACCGGCGCGGGTCACGCCGTGGTTTTCGCCCGGGAAGATCACCAGCCGGCTGGGAATGTCGGGCTTCAAGGAACGCATCAGCACAAAAAGCTGGTCGGCCTGCTCCACGCCGCAGCGCAGATCGTTTTCGCCGTGCAGAACCAAAAGCGGCACGGACATGTTTTTCACGTCGCGCAGCATGCTGCCTTTGGCGCGGTTGAGCATGTAGCGGGCAAAATCCGTCTGTCCGCTGCCGGTGATGAAGCCGATGTCGCCGGTGCCGTAGGACGTGGCGGGATTGACGAACGCGCGCTGCGCCACGGCGGCCTTGAAGAGTTTTCGCTGGATGATCATCTTGCAGGTCATGTATCCGCCGTAGCTGCCGCCGGTGACGCCGAGGCGCTCTGCATCAATGCGCGGGAAGCGGTCGATGGCGGCGGAGATGAAGTCCTCCAGATCGTGCATGGCTTCTTCGCCCCATGCGCATTTGTCGCTCATGAAGGCGCGTCCATAGCCGGTGGAGCCGCGCGGATCGCAGCAGAAAACCGCCGCACCGCTGGCGGCGAGCATCTGCGCGTCGAAGTAGAAGCCGCCGCCCACGGTGAAGGCCGTGGGGCCGCCATGCACGTACAAAACACCCGGGCAGCGCTCCTGACCATGGGGCAGATACACAAAGCCGTGAATCTGCGCCGTGCCGTCGCGGCTGGGCACGGTGAGCTCGACGGGCTCGGAAAGAGAAATGTCACTCAGCCACGGGTTTGCGTCGGTGAGACGGAGCTCTTCGCCGGTAGCAAGCTCCTTCACCCACAGATCGGCCGGACGGTTATACGAAGAGCGCAGGAAGAGCAGCTTTCCGTTTTTGGGCGCGTCAAAGGCGATGATCGTGCCTTCGGCCACGGGACGCACGCTTCCGTTCTGCCACTGCCAGACGCCGGGCAGGCCGTTTTGGGCTGAAAGGAACCAGAACCCGTCCCCGTCCTTTTGCCAGAACGCGCCCATATCGCCCATGTGGTTGTCGCCCACAAAGAGATTATCCACGCCGTGACAGGGCTCGTCGCCCTTGAAGAGGCATTTTTCCATGGAATAGGGCTCGGTGAGCCACGAATCCTCGCCCATCGTCATGCCGATGTACACGGGCTTTCCCTCGTGCTCATAAACGGGCGCGGCGGAGTAGATGGGCGCGGCGGTTTCGAGCGGTTCGCACTGACCGTCGCGGAAGCGGTAGAGCGCAAGACGCATCTCTTTGGCGTGCTCGTACGGACGGCCATAGAAATACATGCAGTCCGCGCCGAAGGACGGACACAGACAGGGCACATGATCGGGCGAAACGATCCGCCATGCGCCGTCGGCGAGGTTCAGCACGCCAACCATGGAGCAGCTTTTTTCGATGAAGCCGGATGCGTCGTCGTACTTGTAGATGAGGTTTTCGGCGATCTTTGGCGCATGCTTCTCTTCATAGCGGAACGCGGCAAGCTCCTGTGCCGTCATTTCGAGGGAGACGTCCTCCTCGCGGTCGGTCATGCGCTTGGTGACAAAGGCGATGCTTTCGCCGTCCGGAGCAAAAACGAACGCCGAAATGCCATGGCGAAGGCGCAGCGGGTTGGTTTCTTCGCCGCTTGCAAGGTCCTTCAGCCACAGCTGAGGTACGCCTGTGTCGTCGCTGAGCCATGCCATGCGCTTTCCGTCGGGCGAATAGGCAGGGGCGCGCTGGGTTTCCGTTTTGGCAGATACAGGCGCAGCTTCGCCGCCGCCGAGGGGCAGTTCCCACGCGGTATAGATATTCCTGCCGGTGCGGTAATCGCTCACGCCGCGAACAAAGGCGGCGCTTTTGGCATCCGGCGAAAGCGCGGGCGCAGAGAGCCACACCACCTTCCGCAGGTCTTCGTAATCAAGCATACGCATGGCTGTTTTCCTCACTTTGCTGTGATAAAGGCGCGGATGTCCTCCGTGAGCTGCTTTGCGCTTTCATCGCCCAGATACGGCATGTGCCCGGACTCGTACTCGCGCAGCGTCAGACGGTTTTTGTCGATGTTCATGTGATTGGCCATGTAGCGCACGGTGGAAAACGACGTGCACAGGTCGTATACGCCGCTTAATTGCATCACGCGCAGGTTTTCGTCGCGGCGCATGTCCATCTCAAGGCACTGCGTGGGTGTGAGATTGGAGGCGCTTTTCATGTTGAAGCGGCCGTTGCAGGTGAAATCGATCAGGCGGTATTCCTCGTCGGTTTCGATGCCCGCCCACGGCTTGAACGCGGCCTCCCAGCAGCCTGCAAACGCGGCGGAATACTTGCCCATGGCCGGATCGTCGCCCACGGGATCGCCGGAAACGGCGGTATGGCGCATGGTGTAGCGCGCATCATACACGCCCACGTCCAGCCCACGGTCACGCAGGCAGAGCTTTGTAAAATCGCCGTGCGTGATTTCGAAGCCGTTTTCCATGAACCACTGCTTGTCAACGCCTGTGTACCACGAAAGCTTTTCGGCGGCGGCGCGGCGCTCGTCGCCGGTGAGGCTGTTTCCACGGAAGAGGATCGTCAGATACTCGCCCGAACAGAAGTCCCACACCTCGTTGATCCAGTCCTTCAGCGCGTGCTTGCCCTCGGGGCGGTGATAGTGGTTCGCCGCCGCCATATCAGGCAGCAGATGCGCGCTGGGATACACCGATGGATAATCCGGCGTGAGCGAGGGCGCGAGCACCAGCGCGGAACCCAGCATCAGAAGTCCGTCCACCGGGAAGGCGCGCAGCTTGTGCTCCGTGGAAAACGGCCCGCCAAACAGTTCGCGCACCACATAGGGCATGCGGTAGGTGCCGTAGCTCTCGCCCATGAGATAGCGCGGAGCGTTGAGACGGTTGCGGCTGCGCAGCCAGTCCGCGATGAGGATGGCAATCGTGGCCGCGTCGCCGTCCACGCTCAGGTATTCGCCGGCCTTGCTCTGGTCGAGCAGACGGCTGTAGCCCGTTTCCACCGGGTCGATGATCACCGTATCGGCGACCTCAATCAGGCTGAAGGGATTGTCCTCCAGCACGTACGGCCCGTGCGCCGTGGGGTTGACGGCGTTGTCCAGACGAACCCGTCTGGGTGCAGCAAAGCCCAGGTGCATCCAGATACCGGATGAACCCGGGCCGCCGTTGAAAACAAACACAACGGGACGGTCGTTTGGACCGTCCTTGGCTGTGTAGGTATAGGTATGCGCGGTCGCCTCGGCGCTTTCGGAGCCGAAGGTGAGGCGTTCCATGGTCATGGTGTAATCGACGGAATCATTCCACCGGTCGTTTTTCTGGGCGATGATTTCCTTGCTGATCAGACGCATAGCCGCGCCTCCTTATGATTTGTCAGTAGCTTTGGGTGGGCAGCTCCTCCGCGCGGTGGCAGGCGACCATGTGGCCGTCAAACAGTTCGCGCAGCTGGGGCGCCTGCTCACGGCATTTGTCGGTGGCATAGGGGCAGCGGGAGGCGAAGCTGCAGCCCTTGGGAAGGTTCACGGGGCTGGGCACATCGCCGGTGAGCACCATGCGCTTGCGCTCCTTTTCCACCGTGGGGTCGGCAATTGGAATGGCCGACAAAAGCGCGCGGGTGTAGGGATGCAAATTCCGCAGGTAGATGTCCTCGCTGGGGGCGATTTCCACAATGCTGCCCAGATACATCACGGCGATGCGGTCGGAGATCTGCCGCACCATGCTCAGATCATGGGTGATGAACAGATACGCCATGCCCATGTCGCGCTGCAGCTTCTTGAGGAGGTTTACCACCTGCGCCTGAATGCTTACATCCAAAGCGGAAATGGGCTCGTCGCACACGATGAGGCGCGGCTTCACCGAAAGCGCGCGCGCAATGCCCACGCGCTGGCGCTGTCCGCCGGAAAATTCGTGGGGATAGCGGTCGACATGGCTTTCGTTGAGGCCGACCTGATTGAGCAAATGCAGGATATCCTCCTCGCGCTGCTTTTTGGAAGCAAACATCTTGTGGATGTCCATGCCCTCGGCGGCGGAATCGCCGATGACGCTCAGCGGGTCAAGCGAGGCATAGGGGTCCTGAAAGATCATCTGCACCTGACGGGTGTAGTTGAAAACGTCCTTGCGCTTGTACTTCCAGATGTCCTCGCCGTCAAAGAGGACCTGTCCGCCGTTTGGCTTGTACAGGCGCATGATGGTTTTGCCAAGCGTGGACTTGCCGCAGCCGCTTTCGCCCACCAGACCCACGGTTTCGCCCTCATGGATGGTGAGGCTGACGCCGTTGACGGCCTTGAGCACGCCGGAGCGCACCTTGAAGAAGGTTTTGACGTCCTTAAGCTCCAAAAGAGCCTTTTTGGGTTCGCTCATGCCTGCACCTCCTCGCGCTTTACTTCGCCGCGCCGGGCGATGCATTCCTTGTGGCACAGCCAGCAGGCGGCGTAATGTCCGGGTTCATCGAGGTCGATCTGCGGAGGCTCCTGACGGGTGCAGATGTCCATGGCATAGCGGCAGCGCGCGGCGAAGGCGCAGCCGACCGGCGGCTTGATGAGATCCGGCGGCATGCCGGGAATGGAGTGAAGCTCGCTCTTGGTGCGCTGGTCAAGGCGCGGAACGCTGTCCAGAAGACCCCAGGTGTAGGGATGGCGCGGACGGTAGAAAATGGTTTCCGCGTCGCCGTGCTCCACGATTTTGCCTGCGTACATCACGTATACGCGGTCGACCATCTTGGCCACCACGCCCATGTCGTGGGTGATGAGCACAATGGAGGTGTCCAGCTTGTTTTTGAGGTCGTTCATCAGTTCCACAATCTGCGCCTGAATCGTTACGTCCAGCGCTGTGGTGGGCTCGTCGGCAAAGAGCACCGCGGGCTCGCAGATGAGCGCCATGGCGATCATGATGCGCTGACGCATGCCGCCGGAGAGCTGGTGCGGATAGCGCTTCATGTTTTCCTCGGGATTGGGCATGGAGATGAGGCGGAGGATTTCGACGGCCTTTTGGTCGGCCTCGGCCTGACTCACCTTGTGATGCGCCCGATAGACCTCTGTGATCTGCCTGCCCACCGTCATGGTGGGGTTGAGGTAGGTAAACGGGTCCTGAAAGATCATGGACATGCGGTTGCCAAGCACGGTGCGGATTTCCTTTTCGCTGAGCTTGAGCACGTCCTTGCCTTCAAAGAGCACCTCGCCGCCCTTGACCGAGCCGTTTTTCACGGGATTCAGGCCGATGGCGGTCTTGATGGTTACGGACTTGCCGCAGCCGCTCTCGCCCACGATGCCGATGGTTTCCTTTCGGTTCAGATGCCAGCTGACGCCGCGCACCGCCTGCACGCTGCCCTGATACATGTCGAAGGTGACCGTAAGGTCTTTGACTTCCAGAAGCTTTTCAGACATGAGCGGGCCTCCTTAGGAGCGCAGGCGGGGATCCAGCGCATCGCGCAGGCCGTCGCCTACAAGGTTGAAGCACAGCATCGTCAGACCCACGATGGCGCAGGGAATGACGAACTGGTAGGGATAGTAGCGGAAGTTGGCGCCGGCCTCCTTGATCAGCTGTCCCCAGGAGGGAGCGGGCGGGGTGACGCCAAGGCCGATGTAGCTGAGGAACGCCTCATAGAAGATCACCGAGGGAATCGACATGGTGATGGACACCACGCGGATGCCGAGGGTGTTGGGAATCAGGCGCTTTACGATGATCCACCACGCAGGCGCGCCAAGCGTCTTGCTGGCCACCACGAAGTCACGGCCCTTGAGCTGCAGAATCATGCCGCGGGTGGAGCGGGCGCTGCCCATCCAGCCGGTAAGGCTCATGGCAATGACCAGCGTCACGATGTTGCCGCTGCCGAAGACCAGCATGAGAAGGATCATGTAGATGAGGCTGGGGATGCCCATGAGCACGTCGATGGCGCGCATGATGAAGGTGTCGATCTTGCCTCCGAAGTAGCCGGAGATGCCGCCGACCAGCATGCCGATGACCTCCGGGAAGAGCGTTGCCAGAAGCGCGATGAGCATCGACACGCGGCCGCCTTCCCACACGCGCGTCCACAGGTCGCGGCCGAGGGTGTCGGTGCCGAACCAGTGGGTCGCATTGGGCGAGTGGTTGAGGGCGGAGTAGTTGTTGGTGAAGTAGTCAAACTCGTTGAACATCGGGCCGAAGAGCACCAGGAAGACCAATAGCGCGATCACGCCGAGGCTGACAAGGGCCACGCGGTTCTTTTTGAAGTTGCGCCAGACGTCCTTCCAGTAGGTCAGCTTTTCGCGGCTGGAGCCTGCGTCCTGACCGATCTCGCCGCCGATGGGTGCGAAATCCTGATCGGTGAACTGATTCATCTCGCTCATTTTGCCGCCCCCTTCACTGTTTCGCGGATTCTGGGATCAAGGAAGCCGTACAGCACGTCCACCAGCAGGTTCATGGTGACCAGGAACGCGCCGTAGAACACCGTAAGACCCATGATGAGGGAATAGTCGAGGTTGGTGATGCTGTCCACAAAGTAGCGGCCGAGGCCGGGAATAAGGAACATGCTTTCCACAACAAAGGAGCCCATGAGCACGCTTGCGATGCTCACGCCGAGGTTGCTCACCAGCGGCACGAGGGAGTTTTTGAACTCGTGCTTCATGACTACGCGCACGGGAGAGATGCCCTTGGCGCGCGCGGTGATCACGTAATCCTGCGTCATCACGCCAAGCATGGACGCGCGCATGGAGCGCGTGCCGCCTGCAATGGTGCCAAGGCCCAGAACCAGCGCGGGCATGATCATCTGCTTAAAGCTGCCCCAGCCGGTCACCGGCAGCCACTTGAGCACCACGCCAAAGAGGTATCGCATCAAAGGACCCACAACCATGGAAGGCATGGCGATGCCAAGCACGGCAAAGACCATGAGCACGTAGTCGGGCCAGCGGTTTCGGAACTGAGCGCACAGAATGCCAAAAAGCCAGCCGATCGTCTGCGCAAAAAACAGCGCAAACAGACCCAGCTGCGCCGAGACCGGGAAGGCCTCCTGAATAATGTCAACGACCGTACGGCCGGTTTTTTTCATCGAAAAGCCCAGATCGCCCCTGAGCAGATTGCCCATGTAGGTGAAATACTGCTCCACGACCGGTTTGTCCAGTCCATAGTAGGCGCGCTGCGCCTCCTGAACCTCAATTTTGGTGGTAACGGATGCGAAGGGATCGCCCGGAATGAGCTTCATCATAAAGAAGGTGGCCGTCGCCAGCACGAACACCGTGAGAACGGCAAGCAGCACCTTGTTGAGCACGTACTTAAGCATGACGCCTCCAAAAACAGCAAAAAGAAAGATATTGCGCCGACGCAGACAGCCGGCGCAGGAGCGTGTCGAAAAAGCTCGCTTCGCGATCTTTTCCGCTGTAGGGAATTTTGCAGCATGATGGAAAGGAGCGCGCAGGCTCCCTTCCATCATGAAAGAACTGTGGAATTACTTGGTCAGGCTGCAAACGTTGAGGTGGCCGCCGTCGGCAACGTAGATGCCGGAGTAGCTGGCGGGAGCGTAGATGTAGTTGGTGGTCCAGCTGGTGATCAGGGACAGGACGTTTTCGCAGAAGTACTCTTCCACGGCAGCGTAGTTGGTCAGACGCTCTTCCAGCGTGGCGGAAGCAACGGTCTTGTTGTACAGTTCGTCAAACACGGGGTCGGAGTAGCCGCGCAGGGGAGTGTAGTTGGCGGTGGTGTAGCTCATGAGGTAGCTTTCGCAGGCGTCGGGCACGGTGGGGCCGTTGCCGCCCAGCCAGAAGTCGTAGTTGCCGCTCATGGCGTTGGAGATCATGACCTGAATGGTCACGGCAGCGATCTCGGTCTTCAGACCCAGAGCCTGCTTCCACATATCCTGATACACGGCCAGGGTGTTGATGGAGCCCTGAGCTTCGAAGCACAGCAGCTCGAAGGTGGGCATTTCTTCCACGGTGCAGCCCAGCTCTTCCAGCGCCTTGTTCAGGTATTCCTTGGCCAGCTCGACGTCGCCGGCGGTGGTCACGGCAGTGTAGTCGGGGTTGTAGGCGTAGGCAGCCTCGCTGGAATGGGTGAGGCGGGTGGCGGGTTCTTCGCCCTGACGCACGGACATGACCAGCGCGTCACGGTTCACGGCCAGGCTCAGAGCCTTGCGGAAGTTCACGTTGGAGAGGAACCTGCCGGTTTCTTCGCTCTTGCCCTTGTGGTTGATGTTGAGGCCCTGGTAGCTCTCCAGGAAGGAGGTCTTCTGCTCGAAGCCGGCGTCGACCACGGTCTGGATGTGCTTGGGATCGGCGAAATCAGCGATGTCCAGCTCGCCGGCCAGCATCATGTCAACAGCCACGTCGCCGGTAGCGCCCACCAGAACAACGATCTTGTCCAGGGTGGCCACGGAGGGATCGTAGTAGTAGGGGTTCTTGACCATGGTCACGGAGGAGTCGGAAACCCACTCGCTGACGGTGTAGGGGCCGTAGGCGAGGTAGGCCTCGGCGGAAGCGCCGTAGGTCTGGCCGAAGGACTCCACGAAGGCCTGCTCCATGGCGCCGGACAGAGCGGTGCCGGTGAAGCTGCTTTCATAGGCGGGGTTGACCATGGTGTACTCGATGGTCAGCTCGTCGATGACCTTGACGCCCACTTCTTCAAAGGCGACCTTGCCGTCGTAGTACTCCTGAGAGTTCTTGATGACGAAGCTCACGTTGCCGTGGCCCACAGCGGGATCCAGCAGGCGCTTTACGTTGTAGTACACGTCTTCAGCGGTGATGGGGGTCTTGCCGTCGGCATAGACCAGGCCCTCGCGCAGCTTGAAGGTCCACACGCGGGCATCTTCGCTCACGGTCCAGCTCTCAGCCAGGCCGGGGGCATACTGGCCGCCGCCCAGAGACTTGATCAGGGCTTCGGCGGTGGCTTCCATGATGAAGTTGGAGCTGTCGAGGTTCTGCTCGGCAAAGTCGAGGGTGTTGGGATCATAGCCCATGCCCACGCGGACGATATTTTCCTCAGCCACAGCAACGCTCAGAGAAGCGGCGGCCAGCATGAGGGCGAGAACCAGTGCAAATACCTTTTTCATTAGGATTCTGCCTCCTGTGATGCACATTTTCGGACATTTATGTCCAGAATGTCAAAATCTTATCATGCAAACGCATGAAACGCAACGAAGGGATTGTACTTTTGTTGTGCTTTTTGACGCTTTTACAGGTACTTCCTGAACCAGCCGAGCATGGTCTGATAATAATGCGCGCGCTGGCGGCTTTCCTGCGGCTGATTGTGGCTTACGTGCGGATAGATGACCATCTTCACCGGGAAATCCTCGGGATGCGAGTCCTTGAGCGCCACAAAGAGCTGATGCGCGCCCTCCACCGGGCAGCGCAGGTCGTCCTGACCGTGCAGGATGAGGAAGGGAGCGTCCACCTTTTCCATGCCGCAGATGACGGAGCGGTCGATCTCATGATCCATGAACGCGCCGAAATCCGAAAATTCGGAGGAATTGCCCTGCATGTCGGAGGAGGCGTAGCCGATGAGCTCATTGGCGATGGAACGCTGGGTGACATACGCCTTGAAGATCGAACAGCGGGTAGCGGCGTAGTTGGTCATGTAGCCGCCGTAGCTTCCGCCGGTCAGGCCCAGCCGGCCGGGATCGATCCAGTCAAAGCGGCGGCAGGATTCGCTTACAAACTGCAGGATGTCCGTGTACGCGCTTCCGTCGAAGGCGTAGTGCAGCTGGCGGTGCTCGTCGCCGTAGCCGGAGGAGCCGCGCGGGTTGCAGTAAAGCACGCCGAAGCCCGCGCCTGCAAACGCCTGCATTTCCAGATCAAACCCGTAGGTGTAGAACGGATGCGGCCCGCCGTGCACATAGACGATGCAGGGATACTTTTTGCCGTCCTCGCGGTGCGCGGGCGGCAGACAGAAGCCGTGCACCTCGCTCTTTCCGTCAAGCGTGGTGAAGAAGAAGTCTTCGGCAGCGCTGACCTCGGCCTCCTCAAGCAGCTTCTCCGCCGGACAGAACAATTCGCGGACCCCGCCGGTCTTTTCATCCATGAGGCACAGCGTTTCCGGCCGGCCGGTTTCGCAGCGCGCCACCAGCACATGACCGTCCTTGGGCACGCCCATGCCGTTGTAAGCATATTTCCCGCTGGTCAAAGGAACCGGGCGGCGGTCGCCGTCCAGCTCCAGCCGGTAGATGCGCCCCTGTCCCCGGTATCCGGCGTGGAAGAGAACTGCTTTGCCGTCGGAGGAAAGGCGCACCTTTTCCAGACCGCTGCCGCAGTTGGCGTTGTAGGCAAACTGCACGTTGTCATAGCATTCCGGCGTCTTTTCGGAGAGCTTTTCCATCTCTCCGCCGCCCAGCGGCACGCGGCGCAGGCTGCACGACGGATAGGTGCCTTTCTTCTGATCCTCAACGTCCAGAATGCCGATGATCAGGTGCTCGCCGTCCGCAGTGAAGATCGGGCGCACGGGATTGGGATAGGAAACCACCGGCTTATCCTCGGTGACGCGCGTGATTTCGCAGGTTTCCACGTCCACGCACAATACGTCGGTGGCGATGCCGTTGGCCTTGTCGCAGAAGAGATTGCTTTCGCAGACCACGTGACGGCTGTCGGGCGCAAAGGCGGCGTGCATGAAGTTGCTCGCGCCGGAGGTGATTCGCTTGGGGCGCTTGCTTCCATCGGCAGGCACGACCCACAATTGCATCACTTCGGGCCTTGCGAAGCCCAGACCGTCAAACTTGTAGCCGAAGTCGGTGATCATCACCGGCGCAAGCGGATCGTCTGCCTGCTGCTGCGCGGGCGAGGTGAGGGAAGCTTCGTCCTCGCCGTCGGCGGCAAAGGAGGTGAACACGATCCATTCGCCGTCCGGCGACCACTGGGGATCCATCACGCCGCGGCGCATGGACGTAAGCTGCGCCGCTTCGCCGTTCAGGGGTTTGACAAACAGCTGCCGTCCGCCCTGCGCAGCCGCAAGATAGAGCAGCTTTTTTCCGTCGGGCGAAAGCAGCGGATTGCCGCAGCCCGGCGCGTCGGTCACAACGGTTTCTCTGCCGCTTTGTACCTGACGCAGCACAATGCGTCCCACGCGGCGGTTTGCCGCCTCATCCCACACGGAATCGGCGTAGATAAGCTCGTCGGTTCCGGGCAGGTACTCGGCATGGGAGACCATGCGCCGGGTGTCAAAATCGCGGAAGGTCACACTGCGCTTCATGCCTGCACCTCCTTGAGAAAGCGGTCAAACCAGCCGCACATCTCGCTGACATGGGTCTTGCGGTGGCTGAGCAGACCCGAGCGCGAAACCTCGTGGTTTTCCTTGGGGAACATGACCAGCTTCACCGGCACGTCCGGACGGCGCTCGCGGATGGCGATGAACATCTGCTCGCTCTGTTCAAAGGAACAGCGGTAGTCGCTGTAGCCGTGCAGAAGCAGAAGCGGCGTGGTCACGCGGTCGATATTCCGGATGATGCTGGTGCGACTGCGCTCCATGAGGCAGTCGCGCACGACGACGTCCTCCGGCTTCATGCGCGCGGAGTAGAAGCCGATGTCGCCGGTGCCGTAGCTGGTGGCCTTGTTCACAAACGTGCGCTGGGCGCAGGCGGCGCGGAAACGCCGCGTTTTCATGATGATTTTGCAGGTCATGTAGCCGCCGTAGCTGCCGCCGGTAATGCCTGCGCGGTCAAGGTCGGCTCCGAGATGGGCCGCGTCCTCCAGACAGGCCATCATATCCTCATAGGCCTCGTCGCTCCACGAAAGCTCGTCGTTGCAGAACGCCAGCCCGTAGCCCGCCGAGCCGCGCGGGTCGCAGCAGACAACCACATAGCCGCGCCCGGCGAGAATCTGTACCTCATGCCACAGGTCGGTGGTGTAGCAGCACTCCGGGCCGCCGTGCAGATAGAGCACCACCGGGTATTTCTTTCCTTCTTCATAGCCCACGGGCAGGGTGACGCGGCTTCGGATCGTGGCCTTTCCGTCCGTGCTCGGAACCTGACGGATGATGGTCTGGCCAAGCGCGATTTCATCCAGCCACGGATTGCTGCGGCAGAGCCGCTCGTCATCCCGGTAGAGCTCGGCAAAGTTCGTATCGTCGCCGCGCAGCGTGATCAGGCTGCCGTCTTTAAGCAGCGCATACTCGTGAATGGAATATTCGCCGCCCGCGAGCTGCCGGGGAATGCCCTTTCCTTCCAATGAAATGGCAAACACGCGGCCGCGTCCGTTAAACGCGCCGGCAAAGACCACGCGGTCGGACTCCACGTCGAAATAGCCCCTCCTGCGTCCGTGCTCGGTGCGGATGGGCGCGCCGTTGATGCCGGAGGAAACGGTATCGTTTTCCGGATCAAACAGGCACAGGCTCTCGCCGCCGTCCACGGAAATCCGGTACAGCACTTCCTCACTGGTATTGTCGCCCACGTACCACGCCGGATACACCAGCGTACTTCCGTCCGGCGTAAAGCGCGCGGCGCAGGTGCCGGAGAGCAGCGCGCCGTCGGTCAGCGGCTTCACGATTCCGTCCTCGATGATGAACAGCTCCTGACGGCTGAAGCGCGCGCCGGTGTGCGGCTGGCCGTAGCAGGCGATGCGGCGGCAGTCGGGCGAAAGCACGGGCATGTCCAAAGGGCAGGCGCAGTCAATCAGACGCGCCTGCTTGCTTTCGGCGTCCACAACGCCAAGCGTCATCACGCTTCCGTCGCGCACGCCCAGACAGGAGTCGTGCTTGTAATCAATCTGCGTGATCTCCTGCGGGCCCCATTCGCGCTGCCAGAGGAATTCCGCGCGCTCGTCATCGGTCATTTCGCAAAGGGCGTCCTCGCCCGGCCATACGGGCGCACTGAAAACGATGGTGCGCCCGTCCGCGCCGAGGTCGTACTCGCGCACGCCGTGACGCAGATGCAGAATCTTCTCGGGCTGCGAAAGCAGATCATCCGCAGGCACGCGGCACAGCTGCGCGCCGTCGGTTTCTTCCTTCAAAAAGTAGAGATGCTCATCCGAAAACCTCGGCGAATGCGTCCCTTCGCCAAGCGCGGACGCTCCGTACACGCACACGCGGCTGCGCCATTTTCCGTCGGACGGCTCCTGCCAGTCCTCCACATACGCAATCCGGCTTTCGTCGGGCGACAGCTGCAGATCGTGCAGATGGCGGATCAGCGCCATATCATCGGTGGTGAATGCTCGCATGAATCAGTTCTCCTTGTCCGCCTCAAGCGCGTACACGGCGCAGGCCACGTCCTCCACGGCCAGACCCAGCGCGTCAAACAGCGTGATGTCTTCGTCATTCTCGCGGCCCGGCTTCCTGCCGCACAGCACCTCGCCAATGGAGCCCACAATGTGCTCCTCGGTGATCAGACCTTCCTGAAGCGGCACGAGGTATTCGCCGCTTTCCTTCTTCATGGCCTCGACCTGATCGGCGTACAGTCGGCTGGCAGCCACCAGATCGCTCGCAGCCTCGCGCGTGGCCGGTGTGAAGGTGCCCACGGCGTTGACGTGCGCGCCGGGTTTGACCATATCAAGCGTGAGCCACGGCTCCTTGGACGGCGTGAGGGTGCAGATGATGTCCGCATCCCTGACGCAGCTGCGCACATCCTGCGCAACCACCACCGGAATGCCGTACTGCGCTTCCACTTCAGCCTTGAAGGCTTCGGCGGCCTCGGGGCGCATGTCGTACACGGTGATGGATTCAATGTTTCTCACGGTCACGATGGCCGCGGTGTGAGATCTTGCCTGCGCGCCTGCGCCCACAATGGCCAGCGTCTTTGCGTCCTTGCGCGCGAGCACGTCGGTGGCCACGGCGCTGACTGCGCCGGTGCGGATTTCGGTGACGGCGGTGGCGTCGACCAGTCCGGCCACGGTGGAGTGCTCGCTTTCAAAGATCATGACGTAGCCGATGTGCGTGGGATAGCCGGTGCCTGCGTTGGGGCCGTAGGCGGTGATGACCTTCGCGCCGTAATAATCGCCCACATAGGCGGGCATGAAGCCGAACTTGGCGGTGTTGGGCATCACGGTGATCAGGCGCAGCGGCATGTAGCAGCGGCCCTCCTCCAGATCGGTGAGCGCCTTTTTCATGATTTCAACGCACTTTCCGGCGCTGACGAGTTTTCTGACTTCCGCTTCCTCGATGATTCGCATGGTTCATTCTCCTTTGCTCTGTACGTTTCGGATGTAATCAAAATTCTTCACAAGCTCGCTTCTGGGCAGCGCGATGGAATAGCGGTAGAAATACCGGCTTGCGCCGTAGTCGTCGCCCGCGTCGCCGCAGAAGAGGTATTTTTCGTTAAGCAGCTGCGCCACTTCGTCCTCGGTAAGGCCCAATCCTGAGTAATCGATCCAGATCACAAACGTGCCTTCGGGATGGATGACCTTCGCGCCCGGGATCAATGCCGGAACAGTCTCCTCGATGAGTTTCACATTGCCGTCGACATACTCGTTCAGCGCCCGGATGAACTCCGCGCCTTCCTCGGTATAGGCGTTCATCAGCCCGGCGTGCAGCATCGGATCGATGGAGCCGTAATGGTCGGCGTACTTCTGCGCGATATACTTCTCCCGCAACTCCGCGTCCGGAATCAGGAGGTTTGCGTGATTGACGCCCGTAAGGCTCATGCTCTTGCCCAGCGTCGTGGACGTGATGGCCAGCTTCCGTCCGTGCCCGCACAGGATATAGGGAAACACCTTCACGCCGCCGCGCGTGACCTCGGCAAAGATCTCGTCGCAGTACACGGGCATGCCGTACTTTTCGCTGAGTTCAGCGATGCGCTCCAGATCCTCCCGGGGCAGGATGGTACCCGTGGGGTTATTCGGATTGGAAAAGGCGAGCAGACCGTTTGCAGGGTCGGCCATGCGCCGTTCGAGATCGTCCCAGTCGATATAGTACCGTCCGTCGATCAGCTTCATATCCGACGCATCGGATTCAAGCCCCATGCGGTGCGCCGCCTGCGCGAAGCGGTTATACCCGGGATGAATCACCAGCAGCCGTTTATGTTGCTTAAGCAGGAACATACGGATGGCCGTCGCCAGCCCGAAGATGGTGCCATGCGTGGAGACAATCCATTCCTTTTCGCACTGAAAGCCGCGGACATGTTCCATCCACCACTTAACGCGCTCGTTATACTCATCCGACTGGATGGTGAACCCGAAATGCCCGGTTTCGGCGCACTTTTTCACGCCCTCTGAAAACGCCGGACAGGTCTTGAACCCGAACTCCGCGCCCCAGTACAGGCTCAGCCCGGCCTGACGAACGTTATCGGGCATGAAGGAGTCCTTGAGCGACCCGATGGGGCTATAGATGCATTTTGTATCAAAATCAAAGGAAGCCATTGGGGATGTCTCCTTTCATGGATGTGGGGATATTGTATCATTTTCGGAGTGGGGATGCAAATGAGGGGAGGAGCCCCTCGGGCTCTTTTTTGAGGGTTGCCTCAGTTTATTGTGCGCTTTACCGAAGCGCGTGCGGTTCTCTGCCCGCTCCGCTAGGGCCAGAGGGTCAGGGGGGATTTCGATTTCCCCCCTTCGACCCTCTGGACTCCCGTATCCCCCTTAAAACGACCGGGGACACCCCGGACCCCCGTAAGGTAAAGGTACGGAATATAAGGAAGAGGAACGTGGCATGCAATTAAGCCATACTCCCGGGCGCACCATGTGACGCGCCCTCTTCTTCTTTACCAAACAAAAACCCAGCGCTGCTTCTTATATTAGAAGAAACGCTGGGTTTGTTATTCGATCGCTCAAGCGAGCCGGGAGGCCCTCCGCCGACCGGCAGTCTGAAAGGGCAAGAACAAACTCCGTCGGCCAACAAAAACGATCACATACGCGAGCCCCGACACCCTCCGTGGAGGGGCGGTCTGAAAAGTCAATACCACCCACCGTCCGCCAAGCCCTGCGAAGCAGTCCGGGGTCCAGGGGCTCAGCCCCTGGTTATTTTACAATTAGTTTGCCGTTGTCGATGCCTTCGACTTTGGCGAGGGCTACGACGCGGTGGCCCATGCCTTCGAGCTTCTGGCGGCCGGGCTGGAAGCATTTTTCCACGCATACGCCGATGCCAACCACGGTGCAGCCGGCCATCTGCGCGATCTGGCACAGGCCGGTAGCGGCGGCGCCGTTGGCCAGGAAGTCATCCACGATCAGCACGCGGGAGCCGGCGGGCAGATAGGCCTTGGACACGCGGACGTGATTTTCCACGCCGTGGGTGAAGGAGAAGACGGACGCTTCATATACGTCGCCGGTGACGTTGCGGGTCTTGGACTTCTTGGCGAAAACCACGGGAATGTTGTCCAGCGCAACGGCGGTGCACAGCGCGGCGGCGATGCCGCTGGCTTCCACGGTAAGAACGATGTCGGGCTTTTCATCGCGGAAGGCGTCGGCGAAGGCCTGACCCATCTTGATGGCGAGCGCGGTGTCTACGCGGTGGTTGAGGAGCATGTCTACCTTTACAATATCGTCTCCGATACCGATGCCCTGAGTGCGGATAGCTTCTACCAGTTCACGCATGTTGATATCCTCCTGACTGATGTCATGGTATTACAAATGGAATTTGCGCGCCTTTTCCTCCAGCGCGTGAATGACCTGACCGACCTTGGCGTCCAGACCGTCTCCGGCCTCGCGGCCGTTCATGGCGGCAAGAAGATTATCCACGTACGCTTCGTCCAGCGGCGTCCAGTTGGTGAAAATCAATCCGCCCAGCTGACCCGGCCAGCCGTACCGCTTCGTCAGGTACTGCGCCTCCAGCGCATGCGTCCAGAAGTGCACGGCGTTGTCAGCGATGTGGAACACTGAGGGAAGCACGAAGAAGCCTTCTTTGATAAATGTCTCCACCGACGGATAGCCTGCGCTGTGCAAATCGTAGTGCCAGTCGCAGATGATGATGTCGCGGGTGACCTGATCGTCCATATGCAGCGCCGGATGCATGCCGAACCGGTCGCCTTCCCACATCTGATAGCCCATTTTGAGGCTGTCGAGCAGACGGTCGCCCCACATGAGCATATCCAGCCCGCGCTGGGCAAGATGGTCGTGCAGGATTTTGACCGTGCGCGCGAACAGTTCCGCAGGCGACTTGCCGCGGCAGCGCGGGCACATGGCGATGTCAAACACCTCGTCCAGACCCACGTGGAAAGCCGTGCAGCGGGTGGCCTCGGCGATTTCGTCGATCATGGGGAAAATGTACTGGTAAATGTCGTCGTTGGACGCGCACCAGCTGTGGTGATAGATTTCCGGCCATGTCGCATTGGGATCGACGTCCGGCGTTTCCATGAACTCCGGATGATCCTTGAGAAGCGGCAGCGGCGTGCCTGCCGGGCTGTCGGACTGGTGCCCCAGACACGGCAGGAGCGGAATCAGACGGATGCCGTGTTCGTCGCACACGTCCGCCAGACGGGATGCGTCCTCACAGGTGATCGTGCCGGAGGAGTACTCCGGGAAGCAGCGGAAGGAAAAGCGCATCTCGGCAATGAGCGTGTTCACGCCGCGCGGCGCAAGACCCTCTCTGATAAGGCGGATGAGGGAATCGACGCCCTCGTGCGTGGCCAGCAGAGTATGGAAGCCGATCACGGGAATGCTGCGGTCGAACATCAAAAGCCCTCCTTATGGGTTACGCGCTCACGCTCTCATCAGCCTTCACCTGCTGCTGAGGCTTGGCCACATGATATTCCGCGCCCTCGTTGTAATAGACCTTCTCCGGCGGATTCTCCAGCGTTTCGGGATGGAGCAGGCACTGCTTCATGGCGGCGAAGAAGCGGGCGTAGCAGGCGCCGGCGCACACGCGCTCGTCGGCGGTGACGCCCATGGGCAGCACGCACTTGCGCACCACATTGCCCTTGGCGTCCACGGTGTTGAAGCGCTTGGGCACGCCCATGCCGAAGAAGAGGCTGGTGTTGCCGAAGTTGTAGATGTGGTGGTACACGCGCATCAGGCCGATGGAGGCGTTGTTGGTGATGTACATGCTGGTGTGGAAGGGCAGCGCATCCAGCAGCGCCTTGGGGCACAGGCCGTAGCGGTCGAGCAGCTTGATCAGGCCCACCACGATGTTGGGCAGCAGCGGCACCTTCATCAGGAAGCTGGCCAGCTTCAGTGCAAAGCCGGCGGTTTCCTCCTTGCGGTTCATTTCGACGGTTTCCTTCATGCGGGCAGACACGTCGTAGATGGTGTCGGAGGGATCAAAGAAGATCTTGGCGGCATTTTCCTTGATGCTGCCGTCGTCGGTGTCCAGAAGCAGCGTAAAGCTGATGGTGAGCTCCTTGCGGTTGTAGAACTGCTTGTTCATGATGAAGCGGTTTACTTCCGGCACCTGGGATACGGCGCGCACGAAGCTGGCCATGATGATTTCCATGAAGGTGATCTTCAGACCCTCGCGGCTCTTCTGGGCGATGTAGCGCATCAGGGGTTCGTATTCGATGTCGTAGTCAAGAAAAACCTGCGCGTCGCAGCGCATGGGCATGATGTAGGGCGTTGCCTGAACGATGGGGTCCATCTTTTTCACGCGGCGGCCTTCGGGGCGGAATCCAAACATCTGCGGTTCCTTCCTTTCGTATAGGATGGTGCGCGCGGAGGATGATGACGGAATATAGATCGAATAATGACCGCTGCGCATACCTGATTCTATTTTATATGAAAAAAGGGCTCTGCGTCAATGAAAACTGTGTTTTCCGGCACATGGCGCTAAGAAACGGCGTCCGTATGGTCAACGGAGAGCAGATATGTTATAATAAGCAGTGTTTTCAATTTTCCATGGGCAGAAATGCCGGATTATGTGGAGGAATGACCATGCGTATTCTGGTTGTCGGCGACGGCAAGGTCGGACATACCATTGCGGAGCACCTTGCACGCGAGGAGCACGACGTCGTCATTGTCGATCAAAGTGAGGAAGTTCTCAAGCGGAGCGAAGACACGCTGGATGTAATGTGCATCCGCGGCAACGGCGCAAACGCGGCCACGCTCATCGACGCGGGCGTGGACAAAGCCGATATCATCATTGCCACCACGGCGGGCGATGAAATCAACATGCTCTGCTGCCTCATCGCCAAGCGTCTGGGCGCGAAATTTGCCATCGCGCGCATCCGCGACCCGGAGTTCAACGAGAGCCTTGCGCTTTTGCAGCGCGAGATGGGCATTGATCTGGCGGTCAATCCCGAGCGCGCCACGGCGCTGGAAATCAGCCGTCTGCTTCGCTTCCCCTTTGCGTCCAACATCGAAGCCTTTGCCAAGGGCAGGGTGGAGATGGTGGAGTTCCGCGCGCACGAAAAAGACGCGGTGGTAGGCGTGCCGCTGCGTGATTTAAGCCGCCGTCACCGCGGCATTCCGCAGGTATTGTATGCCGTCGTCGAGCGCGACGGAGAGGTCATCATCCCCAACGGCGACTTCGTGATCCAGACCGGCGACCGCGTGCATGTGGCGGCCGACATGGTGCGCATCACCGAATATTTCCGCTATCTGGGCAAAAACTCCCTGCGCATCAAAAACGTGATGATGCTGGGCGGAGGCCGCATCAGCTACTATCTGGCCCGCATGATCGCGCCCATGGGCATCCATGTGTCCATGATCGAGATCAACGAAAAGAAGGCCGTAGCCCTCAGCGAAAACCTGCCCGACGTCAACGTCATCTACGGCGACGGCACCGATCAGGAGCTTCTGGAGCAGGAGGGCCTCAACCAGATGGACGCCTTTGTGGCACTGTGCGACCGCGACGAGGAAAACCTGATGACGGGTCTGTACGCGGTGCGTCAGGGCGTGCCCAAGGTGGTTGTGAAAAACAACCGCGGCGCGTATGCGGACATCATCAGCGCCATGGGTCTGGACTCGGTGGTCAGCCCCAAATCCATCACCTGCGACTACATCCTGCGCTACGTGCGCCAGCGTGAAAACGCCACTGGCACGCGCGTGGAGCGTCTGTACAAGCTCGTCAACGGCAAGGCCGAGGCGCTGGAGTTCATCGCCCGTCCCGGCGATCCCTACGTGGGCGTTGCGCTCAAGGATCTCAAGGTGCGCCCGGGCACGCTGGTGGCGGTTATCGTCAGGCGCGGCAAGGTCATCGTGCCTTTCGGCAACGACCACATTGAGCCCGGCGACAGCGTGGTTATCATCTGCTGTGAGAGCGGCGTGAGCGATTTGAACGAGGTCATCCGCAAATGAACAAAAGACTGGTCGTGCGCCTCCTTGGCGCAATTATGCTGATTGAGGCGCTGGCGATGCTGCCGTCTCTGGCCATCGCGCTGATTTATCAGGACGGCGACGCGCTCGCGTTTGTCAAAACCATTCTGGTTCTGATGGTTGCCGGCCTGCCGGCATGGCTTCTGGCCAAACCCAAAGAGCGCAACCTGCGCGCCCGCGAGGGCTTTGTCACAGTTGCGCTGGCGTGGCTGGCGCTGAGCGCCTTCGGCGCGCTGCCGTTTGTATTCAGCGGTATGATTCCCAATTATGTCGATGCGCTGTTTGAAAGCGTGAGCGGCTTTACCACCACTGGCGCGAGCGTGTTTTCCGGCTTTGAAGGCGCGCCTCGCGGCGTGATGTTCTGGCGCAGCTTCACCCACTGGATCGGCGGCATGGGCGTGCTGGTCTTAACCCTTGCCCTCCTGCCCTCCATGACCGGCCGCGCCTCGCATCTGGCGCGCGCCGAGAGCCCGGGACCGACTTTTTCCAAAATTGTGCCCAAGATGGGCGACAGCGCCAAGATTCTCTACATCATCTACGGTGTGATGACGCTGATTCAGTTTCTTCTGCTGATGCTCATCGGAGGCATGAACGCTTACGATGCAGCCATTCACGCCATGGGTACGGCAGGCACCGGCGGCTTCTCCAACTATTCAGCCAGCGTGGGCGCGTTCGACTCCGTGGCGGTGGATGTGATCATCACCATTTTCATGGTGCTCTTCGGCATCAACTTTGCGCTCTACTACCGCGTGCTCATTGGCGGCTGGCGCGAGGCGATCCGCTCTGAAGAGCTGCACTGGTATCTTGGAATTTACCTGACGGCCACGCTGGGCGTGACCCTGCTGACGCTTCCGCAGCACGGCAGTTTCTTCACCTCCCTGCGTTACGGCACATTCCAGATTGCGTCCATCATCTCCACCACCGGCTTCGCCACCGCGGATTTTGATCTCTGGCCGCTGGCGGCAAAGATGATCATCCTGTTTGTGATGTTCTGCGGCGCGTGCGCAGGCTCCACCGCCGGCGGCATGAAAACTGTGCGCGTTGCGCTTTTGACCAAGATGGGCCGCCGCGAGGTTCGTCACACCTTCCAGCCGCGCAAAGTCGAGGTTGTCCGCTTCGAAGGCAAGGGCGTGGACGAGCATCTGCTCTCGCAGACCGCCGTTTTCTTCTTTGTCTATATCGCCCTGATCCTTCTGGGCTGTTTCCTGATTTCCTTCGAGGGTCTCTACGACTTCGAAACGAACTTCACCGCCGCCCTGACCTGCGTCAGCAACGTCGGTCCCGGTCTGGCACAGGTGGGCCCCATGTTCAACTTCGCCGGCTACGGACCCTTTGCCAAGCTCATCCTCAGCCTTCTCATGCTCTGCGGCCGTCTGGAGCTCTTCCCCATCCTCGTCCTCTTCCATCCCGCCATCTACCACAAGGGGTAGTACCCCTTGACCCCGGACCGCTTCGCGGGGCTTGGGTGATCGGTGTTTCTTGCAGCGCTTTCCTTTTGGGAGGCGCTGTTTTTATGCGGGAAAGTTCACAGATTGTTCGTTGCTTTTGGGAAAAGTGAGCATTATACTCTGGAGGAAGGTTTGATCCGGAAAGAGGAGGCGGAAGGGATGGAAATCAGTTGGAAAACCTGCGCCCGCGTGGGGGTTTCGGCTTTTCTGCTTTATTTGGGCATTACGTACTGGCACAGCGCGGTGGGTCTGGCTGCGGCTGTTGCAGGCGCGGCGCTTCCGCTGGTCATTGGCGGCGCGGCGGCGTACATCCTCAACATTCTGATGAGCTTTTACGAGCGGCATTATTTTACCAAGAGCGCCGCTCCTGCTGTGAAGAAGAGCCGCAGACCGGTATGCATGATTCTGTCCATCCTCACGCTGGCCGTGATCATTACCGGCATCGTCGTCCTCGTGGTGCCGCAGCTGATGTCCGCAGTACAGGTGCTGTGGGCCGAGGTGCCCGGCGCGCTGGAAAAGCTGAGCGCGTGGCTGCAGGGCATCGAGTGGCTGCCGCAGGAGATGAAGAACCTTGCCGAGAGCATCGACTGGCGCTCCAAGCTGGGTGAAGTGGCCCGATTCCTCTCCTCCGGCATCGGCAGCGTGGCGGGCATGCTGGTGAGCACCGTCAGCAGCGTCTTTTCCGGCGCAGTGACCACGCTGATCAGCGCGATTTTCACCATCTACCTGCTCTCCGGCAAGGAAAAGCTCGGGCGGCAGTGCCATAGGCTGATGCGCTTCGTCCTGCGCGGCAAGGCCTACGACCGTGTCTGTCATGTGCTGGACGTCCTCAACGACAGCTTCCGCCGCTACATCGTGGGACAGTGCACCGAGGCCTTGATTCTGGGCGCTTTGTGCACCCTCGGCATGCTGATTCTTCAGTTCCCCTACGCCACCATGATCGGCGCGCTGGTGGCCTTCACGGCGCTCATTCCTGTGGCAGGCGCGTACATCGGCGCGGCTGTGGGCGCGTTTATGATTCTTACGGTATCGCCCGTCAAGGCGCTGGGCTTCCTGGTATTCCTGATTGTGCTGCAGCAGCTGGAGGGCAATATTATCTATCCTCGTGTGGTAGGATCCTCCATCGGCCTGCCGGGCATCTGGGTGCTGGCGGCTGTGACCATCGGCGGAAGCCTGATGGGCATCCTTGGCATGCTCCTGGCGGTGCCGCTGGCTGCCGCCGGATACAGGCTGCTTAGGGAAAACATACCGTGAAAACTTTTTTCAAAAAAATTTCGAAAACCCCCTTGACGCACAAGGGGGTTTTATGTATAATAATCAACGTCGCCTGTGCAGGCCGTTAAATTAACGGGGTGTAGCGCAGTCTGGTAGCGCACGTGCTTTGGGAGCATGGGGCCGGGGGTTCGAATCCCTTCACCCCGACCAGATCAAATTTTGCGGCACATAGCGTGGCTCCTTGGTCAAGTGGTTAAGACACCGCCCTTTCACGGCGGCTACAGGGGTTCGAATCCCCTAGGAGTCACCATTTTCCTTCAAAATTATGGGCCTTTAGCTCAGTTGGTTAGAGCGGCCGGCTCATAACCGGTTGGTCCCGGGTTCAAGTCCCTGAAGGCCCACCAGTATACGGCCCGGTAGCTCAGTCGGTTAGAGCGCTAGCCTGTCACGCTAGAGGTCGAGGGTTCGAGCCCCTTCCGGGTCGCCACTTCTCTTGCCTGAGCTAACTTGCCGGTGTAGCTCAATTGGCAGAGCAGCTGATTTGTAATCAGCAGGTTGCGGGTTCAAGTCCCTTCGCCGGCTCCACCTTCTTTCTCTGGCTCAGAAAGATTGTATCATTAACATGGGTAGGTTCCCGAGTGGCCAAAGGGAGCAGACTGTAAATCTGCCGTCGCAGACTTCGGTGGTTCGAATCCACCCCTGCCCACCAAAGTCCTTCTCTTAGCCAGAGAAGGCATATGCGGGAATGGCGGAATTGGCAGACGCGCATGATTCAGGTTCATGTGTTCTTAAGGACATGCAGGTTCAAGTCCTGTTTCCCGCACCAAAATCCGGACGAATATTCGTCCGGATTTCTTTTTTGTTCGTTTTTTATACCGAACATTTGTCAACTCTGTTTTGGTGAAACGTTCGGATTATGTCGCTCAAATGGA
>JAGBBE010000205.1 GCA_017938645.1 Clostridia bacterium | reverse complement strand
TCCTGAATGCCCTGACCTACAACGTCGTGCGCGAGGCCGTGGTCGATCAGATCGCATTTCTCACCGGCGACGACGAAGAATAAATCTTTTGAATCGAGGTGCGCCCATGAGAAGAACCATCCGAAAGACCTTCCTGCTGGAAGGCGAAACAGTCACCATGAAATATGTCAAGCAGCTTTGCGGCGTTGAGCGTTACAACCACATCATCGAGGATGCCAAGAAGAAATTCTTCGCAGACCCGACCGTTGAGCTTTGTTACCCGACGCCAGCTGGATTCCTGACCATCTGGTTTCAGGTGGCATGACGTTCCTGAATCGCCGTCCGATGCCGGGCGGCTTTTCTTCATTATATTCTTTGGCACTCAGAATAATCTTTATAGCCCTGTGGCCAATCGGCCACGGGGTTATGTGCCTTTTACCGTTTCTGTCTCCGATATACCCCTGGGCCAACTGGCCGGAGGGTAATTCTCTGTATCTACACATAAAAATGTCCACCACGTGCCAATATTGACATAGATCCATTTTGCATAGCGCTATCCTCCCTGTCATACCCTCCCGAAAATTTGCGGGAGGGTGTTTCTCGAATATAGAAGAGCTGCTTATCCCTTATCCGCGATATTACGCCCATGAGAAGAACCATCCGAAAAAACTTCCTGCTGGAAGGCGAGACCGTCACCATGAAATAAATCAAGCAGCTTCGCGGCATTGAGCGGTACAACCACATCATCGAGGACGCCAAGAAGAAATTCTTCGCAGACCCGACCGTTGAGCTTTGCTACCCGACACCTGTAGGATACCTGACCATCTGGTTTCAGGTGGCATGAGGCTAATGAATAGCATAACCCTTTTGAATCGCCGTCCGATTCTGGGCGGCTTTTGCTTATAGTGGCAGCACCACGCCGTACAGTGCCAGCATTTTGAAATTCAGTCCCTTTCGCTTAGGACGCGGGATTAGCTGGCAGTTCGCCGGTAATAAAAGCGTGAAGCACTCTGCCTCCGTCCATTACAGCCTGCGTATATACTTCATAGATCAAAATACTCTGATACATCAGGAACGCTCGGGTCAGAGGTTCCAGGTCCCTAAAATCTCCGCCCAGCTTTTGAATCATGCGCTCCTTCTCTTCGTCCAGCGCCTTCGACGCTGCCGCAAAGTCAGGGTAATCGTCCGGCGCCTTTCCCATCCGGCTTTCGATATGGTCTACGCGCCAGTTGGCGATGTCGTAAGCGTACTCTTTCAGATCTTCAAGAAGATCGCTGTACTTTTGCTTCATCTCTTTGCCTCCCGTTCCGTATTGGATAGCATTATACTACCGTCATCTGCCCGGAATAGCCAGCAACAAAACAGATATCATTCTGTGACCACGCGTTCACAAATACAGCAAATCTTTATGTATTCGCCGTATACACATATTTATTCGCCGTCCACTGCACCTGAAACTACATCATTTCCTACACCTCTTTCTACACCAACTACACACTTCCTACACCTTTTTTCTCCCTGGAACAAAAACCAAATTCGCACAGATGGCTTTTCTTCTTCCATTGATGTAGTTTTCAGGTGTAGTTGGTGTAGTTTCGGGTGTAGGTTTGGTGTAGGTACTTAATGGCGAAAACCCTTACAGGACAGGCGTTTTCAGCGTTTGGTGTAGTTTGTGTAGGTTTTTATATTTCTGAGGGAAAAATGAAAAATACAGAAATACAGTATGCAGAAAAAGGTAAAATACATAAATCATATTGGAGTTGAAATAACCTACACAAACTACACCTGCTGCATTTTCACTGCATAACTACTGTGCATACGACGCATTTCTCTGTGCTTGCTGAAATACGCAGGATAAATATAAAACCGTCTTTCTGTGTCGTAAAGTGCCTGCCGAAAATATGCTTTCACTCTATCCCAAATTCTTGCCGGAATTCTGAAACAGCTCGCCACGCTTTCAAATATAGAATGGCTGCCTATTTCTCATCCACGTTATAGCTTCACCGCGCCGGTGTTCTTATATGGTCGATCTGTAATACTTCGAAAAGCCTTTTCTCCGATGTGGCCAAATGGCCACATCGGGAGGCCATATTATTTTCATGTGGTAATGGCAGTCTCCAAAATATATTTGTAGAAAGGAAATTACTCACCAGAAACAAAATGAGTTTTCATTAGGCTTCGGGCTGAACCACACTTCTTCCAGAATTCTGGTAGAAGGTAAATATAGCATGCGGTTATTTGGAGTGAGTGAGGAATATAACTCTCAGTTTCTTATCAGCATTATATCATGAAAACATGGAATCCGAAAGAGTTGAATACTTCGGACGTTTCTTTTAACCCGTGACGTTTTCTTTAAATCGTCCAAAGTCGGGCGCATTTTTGCTTATTTAGCTTCGAAATATCATAAAAAGTTCCCCAGAACAAAAGAAAAAAGGCTGGACAGGGACAATCCCCATCCAGCCAAATGACGCCGCATATCCGATTTCTTGCGTCCAACAGGGTGATTTTGTCGCTATAGCCCTATATTTGACGCTTTATCAGTCTATAAGTGCAAAAATAATCACTCATGCTTTGTATTAAAACATGAGTGATTAGGTGGCGGAGCGGGTGGGATTCGAACCCACGTGTCGTTTCCGACAAACTGATTTCGAGTCAGCCCCGTTATGACCGCTTCGATACCGCTCCATGTGGAATGACCATAAATCAGTATATCACGCCGCAGAGAAAATGGCAAGAAAAAAACGCATTTCTTCATTGAAACCGCACATGAAATGCATTATACTGGAAACGTTGTGCTGTTCAAGCGGTACACAGGGAGGATGAAATCATGACGGCTTCCACATCGCCCGTGCTTGGCTCGCGCGAGGAAAAGCGGGCTTTTTATAAAAGAACCCTTCGGATTACGCTGCCGATTGCGCTGCAGAATCTGCTGGATGCGGCGGTCAGCTCGGCTGACGTCATCATGCTGTCGTTTGTCAGCCAGAGCGCGCTGGCTGCGTCGTCGCTGGCCGGACAGATTGCATTTGTGCTGTTTCAGCTGACGTATGGCCTCTCCTCGGGCGCGGCGGTGCTGGCTGCACAGTACTGGGGCAAGGGCGATCAGCGTACGGTTGAGAGGGTGCTTGGTCTGTCGCTGCGCACGGTGCTGATGATCAGCGCGCTGTTTACCATTGCGGCGCTGATGGTTCCGCAGCATCTGATGGGTCTGTTTACCAACGATCCGGTGCTGATTGCTGAAGGTGTCGATTACCTGCGCGCGGTCAGTCTGTCGTACCTGCTGGGCGGTTTTGCAACCGTGTATCTCAGCGTTATGCGCAGCGTGGGCAGGGTGAAGATGAGCGCGGTTATCCACTGCAGCGCAGTCGTGATGAATGTGGTGCTCAACGCCTGCTTCATCTTTGGCTTCGGCCCGTTTCCGAAGCTGGGCATCATTGGCGTTGGACTGGCCACCAGCATCACCCGTGCCGCCGAAGCCCTCTTTTGCGTGTTCGATGGCTCCCGCTGCCGTGAAATCCGCCTTCGCATCAGGGATATGCTTTCCCGCGGCGGCACACTGATGCGAGACTTCATGCGCTTCGCCATTCCGGCTGCGGCCAACGACATCATCTGGGGTCTGGCCTTCAGCGTGTACTCTGCGATTCTGGGACATCTGAGCAGCGACATTGTCGCAGCCAATTCCGTGGCATCCGTGGTGCGAAATCTCGGAAGCGCGCTGTGCTTCGGCACGGCCTCTGCGGCTGCGATTCTGCTGGGTAATGTGATGGGCGAAGGCAAGCTGCGTGAGGCGGAGGTCTATGCAAAGCGCTTTGTGGCGCTGGCTGTGTGGACGGCGCTGGCCGGCGGAGCGGCCATTCTGCTGGCGCGTCCGCTGGTGATGGACTTCATGCATCTGTATGTAACCGTCACCGATGTGGTCCGCTCGGAACTCAACATCATGCTGTTCATCAATTCCTATTATATTCTGGGCATGTCGCTCAATACCATGCTCATCTGCGGCATCTTCCGCGCCGGCGGCGATGTGAAGTACGGCCTCATCTGCGACACGGTGGCTATGTGGGGCTATGCAGTGCCCATCGGCCTGATCTGCGCCTTCGTGCTGAAGCTGCCGGAGATGTGGGTGTACTTCATCCTCTGTCTGGACGAGTTTGTGAAGATGCCGGTCAACTTCTGGCATTACCATAAGCGCGGATGGCTGAGGAACATCACCCGCGAACAGAAAGAAGCTTAACGATAAGACCGCCCGCCGGAGATCCAGCGGGCGGTCGTCTGTTTACTTGTTCAGCGCAGCTTTCCAGCGCTCGATTCGTTTGGGCCAGATTTCTCTCCAGCCCATCGGGAAAAGCCAGCAGACCAGCAGCGCCAGCAGCACGCCAGCGGTGGTGTCGATGATGCGGTTGATGGCGTAGGCAACGTAGGTGTCCACGGGGGTGTTGAACAGGATGATGCACAGCACCACGCCGCCGGGCTGCACGCCGCCCGTCCAGAAACGGGTGCACAGCCAGATCAGGATCACCGTGCCCACAAATGTGAACAGCGCCAGAAGCAGGGTGTGGTGTCCATCGGGAATGAACACCAGATACAGCCTGAACAGCACAATACCGAGCAGACCGCCGATGATGGTGCCGTACACGCGGTTGCCGCCGCCGTTTTTGTAGCCGTTTTCCAGATCGGTGCCCATGCCGAAGATTACGCCGATACAGGCGAACGCCGGACTGCGGCCAATGAAGTAGTAAATCACCGCGCACAGGGCGGCGGTCAGAGCGGTTTTGATGTTGCGCATGCCAATATGCGGATTGATGAGATCTTTTGCGTGCATCGCGCGCGCCTCCTGAAAATGTTTTGGGACGAAACAGGGTATATCTTACTCCATTTTGCAGGCTGACGCAAGCGAAAAAGCGTGGATTTTGCTGAAAAATCCACGCTTTTTGACGCTTTACGGGGTGTGAAGTCCGCCGTCGGGCAGGCGCATTTCCGTCCAGCGGGTCGGGCCTTCTTTAGGCGGATATTTCTGGGCCGCTTTTTCGCAGAATTCCACGCCGTGGCCGGGCTTGTCCGTAAGCCACAGCGCGCCGTCGCGGCAGACGGGCAGACCGGGGAATACTTCTGCGCTCCTTTCGGACAGGCCGCAGTATTCCTGAATGCCGAATGCAGGCGAGGCGTAATCCAGATGGATCTGAACGGCGATGGAGATGGGGCTGGTGTCCAGCGGGGCATGCCACGCGGTGCGTACGCCGTACATTTCGCACAGAACGCTGATCTTGCGCGCAGGCGTCAGGCCGCCGATGGCGCTCAGATGACAGCGGATGAAATCAATCCAGCGGTTTTCGATGGCTTCGCGCCACTCAAAAGGATGGGAAAAGACCTCGCCGATGGCAAGAGGCGTGGTGCAGCATTCCCGAATGCGCCCAAGCCACGGCAGATTCTCGGGTGAGAGCGGATCCTCCATAAAAAACAGATGCAGATGCTCCAGTTCTTTGGCAAGGCTCACCGCATCCGAGGCAGGCAGACGCTCGTGCGTATCGGTGATCAGTCCGGTTTCTTCGCCGAAATGAACCCGAAGCTTTTCCAGAAGCTTTACGATGGAGCGCATGTGCCGCCTGGGATCATAATGCTTGCATTCGTTGCGCAGACACAGATAGCTTTCGTCGCGGCTGGGGCCGTCGAAGTCGCTGTATGCCACGCGCAGCACTTGAAAGCCCTCTTCCAACGCCTTGTGCGCCTTTTCAAGAATGGCCTCGTCATTGGCGGCGTTGCAGTGGCAGTACAGATCCACGCGCTCGCGGCATTTTCCGCCCAGGAGATCATACAGTGGCATTCCGGCCATTTTGCCCTTGATATCCCACAGCGCTGTGTCCACCGCCGCAATCGCGCTGTTGAGGACCGGGCCGTTGCGCCAGTAGGCGTTCACGTTCAAAAGCTGCCACACATCCTCAATGCGGGATACCTCGCGCCCGATGAGCAGCGGAGCAAGCTCATCCTCCAGAATCTGTTTGACCGCCTTTGCGCGGTAGGCAAAGCTGCCGCAGCCCAGACCGTACAGGCCGGGCTGAGTGGTGTCCATACGAAGGATGACGAGGTTCTGCTGATCCGGCGCAGTAAGAAAAACGGAAAGACCGCTGATTCGAACGCTCATACTATGTGCCTCCCTGGGCATATCGTTACTCCAAGTATACCAGTCCATTCCTCAATGTACAATACTTGAACAAAGGCCTCCTTGACAACTTTTCGGCCTTGTGATATTCTGATTCATGATATACAAACGTTTGCACGTTCACATTCCAATCGGATATTTTTTGATATGTCAAGGAGCTTTTCATGAAAGTAACCATCAAGGACGTCGCAAAGGCTGCCGGCGTGTCGCCGTCCACGGTCAGCCGTGCGCTGCATGATAACAACCGCATCAGCCAGGAGGTGCGTCAGCGCGTGCGTCAGGTGGCCAAGGAGCTGAACTTCCATCCTAATCAGATGGCGCGCAGCCTCGTTGACCGCAAGTCGCGCATTGTGGGCATCGTGTTTCCCGGCGACGCAGGACAGAGCCTCGGACATCCGTTCTATCCTGCTGTGCTGCAGGGACTGGGTCATGCCGCCAGCGAGGAGCGCTACCATCTGCTGCTGGCTACGGGCAGTCAGGCCGTTACGTCCGCCGAGGCGGGACGCAATCTGGCCGACAGCGGCTACATCAGCGGTCTGGTGCTTCTGGCTGCTGAGGATGAGCCTGCCGAAGCACTGCACATTCCCACGGTTGTCGTCGGCCGTCCCATCCGAAGTGAAACGCCGTACTTTGTCGACAATGACAACGTGAAGGTTGGCCGCGAAGCCGTGCATTACCTCACCGAGCGCGGACACACGCGGATCCTGTTTCTGGGCTACGACAAGCAGTTCGTCGTAACTGTCGACCGCTGCAAGGGCTACAAGGAAGCGCTGAGCGAAGCCGGTCTGCCCATCCGCACTGAATGGATTGTTTCGAGCCGTTTTAATCAGAATAACACCGACAACGAGCGTCTCAAGCAGATCTTCCGCTCGCAGCACCGTCCCACTGCTGTGGTATGCATGGACGATATGCAGGCCATCAGCCTGACGTCGCTGCTTACTGAGCTGCATCTGCGCGTGCCGGAGGACGTGAGCCTGATCAGCTTCAACAACACCGAAGCCGGACGTTATCACACGCCTGCGCTGACCTCCTTTGACGTCAATCCCTATCAGCTGGGTGTGAGCGCCATGACCCTCATGCTCGACGTGATCGCGGGCAATGTCACCGAGCCCACCTCTATTGAAGTTCCCTTCATTCTCAAAGAACGGCAGAGCGTTGCCGATCTCAGCAAAAAGGAGATTTGACCGTGCGCACCATTCAGTTTGCCGCCATTCATCACATGCCCTGGCTGGAGTACCGCCACGCCCTGCCCGATGGCCGCGTATGCATCCGTCTCAAGACCGCCAAGGGTGATTTTACCCGCGTGCAGCTCCGCGCGGTTTCGACCTATTCCTATCCGCACTACTTCAGAGGCGCAGACAGCTACGACATGACTGTGGCCTTCCGCGATCAGTTCCACGACGTCTATGAGTGCATTTTCAAGCCCAAGGATGTACGCTTCAAGTATCTGTTTGTGTTGGAAAGCGATGAGCTGACCTTCAAGCTCGACGGCGCTGGTCTGCGCGCCGGCAAGGACGCTGTGGAGGACATCAGCGAAGCCTTTGCCTTTGCCTATGCCTATCCGGCCGATCCCATGCCGGAGTGGGCGCGCGGCTGCGTTGGCTATCAGATTTTTCCTGACCGCTTCCGCCGCGAGCCTACGCCCACCGACACCGAGCCGGTGGAGCCTTGGACGAGCCACCGCGTGCAGAATGAGTTCCGCTACGGCGGCAATCTGCGCGGCATGATCAAGGCCGTACCCTACCTGCATGAGCTGGGCGTGAAGGTCGTCTATACCACGCCCCTGTTTGTCAGTGATACCTCGCACCGCTACAATACCTTTGACTACTACAAGATCGACCCGCTCATGGGCACCGAAGCTGATCTGCTGGAACTGTGCGACGAACTGCACCGCTACGGCATGTATCTGGTGCTGGACGGTGTGTTCAATCACTGCGGTCTGGGATTTGCACCCTTCAAGGATGCGATGGAAAAGGGTGAAAAGAGCGAGTATTACGACTGGTTCTTCTTTGACAAGAACCAGCCGCACGGCTATCACACCTTCTCCGATGCGCGCTACATGCCCAAGCTCAACATGCGCAACGAAGCCTGTGCGGACTATTTTGTCAACGTCGGCCGTTACTGGCTGGAGAACTTCCACATCGACGGCTGGCGTCTGGACGTAAGCCCGGAAGTGTGGCCGGATTTCTGGCGCAAGTACAAGAATATGATGCGCAAGGTCAATCCGCAGAGCCTGATGATCGCCGAATGCTGGGACGACAGCACCGAATGGCTTTCTGCAGGCGACATGTTCGATTCTACCATGCATTATGTGCTCTCCCGTGCCATCTGGGCGAGGTTTGCGCATCACAGCGTAACCACCGAGCAGTTTGACTGGGCCATCAACCACGCGGCCATGATGTATCCGCAGCGCAACGAGGAAGTGCTGTGGACCTTCCTGGGCAGCCACGACACGCAGCGCATGCGCACCCGTGCCGGCGGAAACCTGCGCATGCTGCACGGCGCAAGCTTCTTCCAGTTTACCTTCCTTGGCGTGCCAATTATCTACTACGGCGACGAGCTGGGCATGGAGGGCGGCGACGATCCGTACTGCCGCTATCCCATGCGCTGGGACAACATCGAAGGCAATCCCACCCACAAGCACTATCAGAAGCTTGCCCACATCCGCGAGAATGTCGAAGCGCTTCGAATCGGTTCCTTCCGCACCTGGGATGTCCGCAAGAACGGTCTGTATGCCTATCTGCGCGAAACAGCCTCCCAGCAGGTACTCTGCGCCCTGAACACTGCGCTTGATCCCGTAACCGCGCGCCTGAAGCTGCCCTCTCCCATGGCCTCGCTCACTACCGTGCTGGATCTCTACACCGGCCGCCACCTCACCGTGGAGCACGGCGAAGTATCCCTCCAGCTCGAATCCGGCGAAGGCGTGATCCTCATCGGCGAATAAGAAAGGACGGATGCCCATGTCTCCACAGCCCGGACGCATCTGGGTGCGCCTGATGAAAGGCCACCGTGTATCGCGCGACGCCGTCCAGCCCTGCGAAAAGGACGATGTGGAGGAAGCTCTGCGCGATCTCCTCTCCCGGCTTGACTTAAGCCAGCCCATCTGGCTGCCGCGTCACCGCGCCGACTGGGACGAATACTCCCTGACCCGTTTCAAGCCTGAGCACTTTCTTGAATCCGTCGATTTCGACTACATGGAATTGAGCTACATCTTCCCGGACGACGACAAAAAACAGGCCCGTCGCCGGCATATTCTTGAAGATGTTTAAGAAGCCCGACTGACGGAATTTGTCGCCTGTATCAAAAAGCACCTTTGGCGTCCTTCCACGAAAGGGATGCCGGAGGTGCTTTTTTGTGCCAGGGTGAGCTTGATGAGGAAGTTTTGATATGATAAAATACCATCAGACCTCCACTTCGAAAGGATTGGTGACAAATGAAAATCAGCGATCTGAAGGAACCTGTTGCAATTACGATGTGGGACTCCTCATGGCTGCGCAGAAGATATGCAGGCGGAGGGTTTGAGAGCTTTGATCAGGCGCTGGATGAACTGAAGGAACGCGGATACAATGCGGTGCGTATCGATGCGTTTCCGCACATGATCGCCAGTCTGCCGGACGGCAGCAATGAAGAACGTTTTCTCGATACGCCGGGTGTGAGCTGGCACAAGTATGGCTTTGCCCAGTGGGGCAATCAATGGACAGTGTATATTTACCCACGCAGAGACATTGTGGACTTTATGCGCAAGGCACGGGAGCGCAATATTTATGTGGCACTGTCTACATGGCTCAAGCCTACATGGGAGCAGCGCAACGATTTGATCCGTGGCCCGGAAGGACTCATCCGCATCTGGGACGAAACGCTGCAGTTCCTGGATGAAAACGGTCTTTTGGACAATGTGATCTATGTTGACGTAATGAACGAGATTCCGCTCTGCGCGTGCAATATGTGGCTGTATCATCAGCTGGATGCGCTGAAAACCCCTCGCGGAAAGGGCATGAACGAGGAGCAAAAGACTTTTTACAGGCAGTATTTTGCGCGTGTGCTGCACGAATTGAAGGCTCGCTGGCCGCAGCTGTCCTTTACTGCCAGCTACACTCATCCGGAATTCACGCACGACGCATACGAGGCCGATCTGTCCGAGTGGGATGTGCTGGATATGCACATGTGGGTAGACATGGCTCCCTGCAAAATCCTCGACGGCACGGGGTATGAGGACCATATCGCTCGCTTTGGCGATCCGGACAGGATCTATCTCAACCCAACCTCCATTCATTACACAGGCAATGCCAAACGCATTCCGGGCGACTTCTATCTGGAAAGTGTGAATGAAAAGGTTCATAAAGCATGGAAGAAGCACCGCAATGAATGTGTCGAGTGGCTGGATCAGCAGATGGAGCTGGTGCAGACGGTAGGGCGCAAGTTCGGTATTCCCGTGGGCAACACAGAGGGCTGGGGAAGCGTGATTTGGCTGGAACACCCGATGCTGGAGTGGGATTTTGTTAAGGAGGCGGGAATGATCGCCGCTGAATTGGGTGCAAAGCATGGGTATCTGTTCAACTGCCAGTCCAACTTCTGCGAGCCGCAGTATCTGCGCTTATGGAGAGACGTAGATTACCACCGGCAGGTAACCAGCCTGATCAGAGGCAAATAAATCTGTATAGCGCCGCTGCTTATGAGTTGGCAGCGGCGCATTTTGTATGTCTGTTGGTTTTCTCTTCCTTTTTTCGGCAAAATGCGGTACAATTATCAATAATACCAACTTACGATGGGAGACAGACGACACATGATTGAAATGATCGTCAATCCTGCAGCCGGCGGCGGACGCGGTGTAGAAATCGCAAAACTTGCGGCAAAAAAACTGGAGGAGCTCGGACACAAATTTTTGCTCCATACCACCAATCACCCGGGTCACGCCACGGAGATTGCCCGCACGGCTGCTGAACGCGGCGCAGAAACAGTGATTGCCTTTGGCGGCGACGGCACCGTGCACGAAACGGCGGCAGGTTTGCGCGGCACGCAAACGGCGCTGGGCATTATTCCTTCCGGCACGGGCAACGATTTCATCAAGAGCGCCGGGATTCCTACCAAATGGGAGGATGCGCTTTCGTTTATCCTGAGTCATCCAGCCAGACCGGTCAATAGCGGCATGATGAACGAGACGTTTTTCCTCAACGAGTGCGGAACGGGCTTTGACGTGCTTACGCTGGATTATGCCAACAAGGCGAAAAAGTATGTTCGTGGATTGCTTCCGTATCTGTACGGCGTGATCTGCTCCATCTTCTCCTACAAGCCCTACGATATGCGCATCGAAATCGGCGACGATGTGGTGCTTGACGGGAAGTATCTGGTCTGCGCCATCGGCAATGGCCGTTATATCGGCGGCGGCATTCCAATTACGCCGGGCGCAGAGCTGACTGATGGGATGTTTGACGTGCTGGTGGTGGATGCCGTTCCGCGCTGGGTGATTCCTTTCTATCTGCCGTCTTTGATGATGGGAACGCTTCACAAAAGAAAGCCCGCACATCTGTATCATGCCAGCAGCGTCCGTTTAAGCTGTAATGAAATGCGGCTGAACATGGACGGCGAGGTGCTTCCGCTTGCACAGGCGCATATTGTGTGTGAAGAGGACAAGCTTCTCCTGCACTGGTAAATTGTAAAAAACGCATCAGTCAGACCTTTTTTCGATTTGACTGTGGTATACTGAAACGGATGAATGATCATTTGGAAAGGATGAAAAACATGGCAGCGTTATTTGGTGAAAACGTAAAGACTGCAATTTTGAAGGGTATCGAGGCGCTGGGCAAGGGCGCTTCCACGCTGGCCGAGGGCGCGCAGAAGAAGCTGGACGAGATCAATCTCGAAACCCGCCGCCGCGAGATTCTCAACGAGATCCCCAAGTGCGTCAACGAGCTTTATCAGCAGGGAATCGAACTGCCTGAACAGCTGATGGGCCTGCTTACTGAGCTGGCCGAACTGGATGAAAAGCTGGAAAGCCTCCGTCCGCAGCCCGCTCCTGCGGCTGAACCCGCTGCACAGGAGACCGAAGAGCCCTGCGAGTGCTGCGCTGAAGAAGCCTGCAGCTGCGGCGAAGAAACCTGCGACTGCGGCTGCGAGGAAGCGGCGCAGGAGGAAACGGTTTCGGAAGAACCCGCCGAAGTTCAGAGCGAAGAGGATTGATTCGCCGATCCCCGGTACAGGCCGGGGATCATTTTCATTGCAAAGGAAGTCGATCAGAATGAGCATGACAGTCAAACGCCTGGAGCTTGGCAGTATCCCGGACAGCAAACTGACCTTTTCTGTATCCGTGGCTGTGATGAACGGCAGCTACCTGTTCTGCCGCCACAGTGAGCGCACCACCTGGGAATGTCCAGGAGGACATATCGAGCCGGGCGAAACGCCGCTGGAAGCCGCCAGACGCGAACTGTACGAAGAAACCGGCGCTTTGGAAGCTGATGTGGAGCCGGTGTGCATCTATTCGGTGGAGTCGCCGGAGCGTCCGCTGAGCTTTGGTCTGCTCTGCCGCGCACAGGTCCGGACGCTGGGACAAATCCCTCAGATGTCTGAAATTGCGGAGGTGCGTTCGTTTGACGTGCTGCCGGAAAAGTGGACCTATCCCGACATCGTGCCCAAAATTCTCCGCTACGTGCAGGAGTAAAGTCTGAAACAGCAGCAAAAAATCAGCCGTCAGGTCTTGCCACAGCCGTCCGAATGTGGTATACTTACCATCACCTGCCGGCGTGATGGAATGGCAGACGTGACGGACTCAAAATCCGTTGGTGGCGACACCGTGTGGGTTCAAGTCCCACCGCCGGCACCACCGCGAAAAGGCCCTTTGCATAAAGCAAAGGGCCTTTTTGTATAGAACAAAACCATTTATTCTACGCCGCCGATGATGAAGGTGGTGATGGAGTTGCCTTTGAGCGAGACACAGAGGGCTTTCCCGGAAAGGGAAACATCCGGAATCTCAGCCCAGTGTTCACCGTCAGCCATGCTGCCGCTGGTGCGGATTGCTTTGGCAGAGGCTCCGACGGATGCGAAATCGGAAAAATCAAAACACGCTTCTTTTTCATCGGCGGAGGTGTTGAGGACGACGATGGCAAGCTCTTTCTTATTTGCGTCGTAGGCGGCAATGGCGTCTTTGCCGCAGTGAATCAGCGTGCTGCCGGGGCGGATGTAACGGGTAAACTGGCCCATGCCGTAATACTTCTGCGTAAGCACGATTTCCTCGCGGTCGTGGTCAGCCACTGCAACACCCCAGAAGCCGTGGTTCACGTTTACCATGCCGTAATCGCGGTTGCCGTTGTAGCCGTCCTTGGAAATATGATTGTCGACCACCTGCCACATGACCCATGCAGAGGGCGAAAGCGCATTGAGGTCCGCAATGATCTTCTGTCCGAACCAAAGCGCAGATCCCATTTCGCCGGCCTTTTCGCCAGCGGTTTCGGAACCGTCCACCTCGCTCATCCACAGGTGGAGGTTTTCGTCTTTGGCGAGCTTTCCGAGCTGATCGATCTGGTCGATACCGTAGCTGTGCGTGTTGATGCGTCCGATGGAGGCTTTGGCCTTGGCAGAATAGGCGTGATAGGCTTCGATCTGCTTGTCAGGGCTGGTTTCGTCGCTGGCAGAGATGATCACATTGGCAACGCCATAGCGCTCCAGCGCGTCAGCCACTTCTTCGATGATGCGCGACTGCGCCTCGCCTGCATCAAAGTGGCAGCCTTCCTGCTTGTCGCTCAGATAGCGCCAGTAGTTGGTGTTAGGCTCGTTCATGGGAGAGAGGCTGGTCACGGTCACGCCAAGCTCGCGCTGAATGTAGTCGGTCACGTGCACCAGATAATCGGCAAAGGCGGCATAGCTGTCCTCGCGGAGGTTGTTTTTATTGGGATCGCTTCCGCCGGAGGAGCAGCCGCTCACGGTCATGAAATAAGGCGGAGAGTTGGAGAAAACCTCGACCACGGCGTCGTCGCCGGAAGCCTTGACGCAGCGAAGCATGACGTTTAACTGGTTGTGATCGGCGGTGTAGTCGTACACAAACTGCTGACGGGCTTCGTCCCACTTCATCCAGCCGGGAACGGCGGAATCCGTGCGGGTGATGTGATTGTGCTCGGGATGGTCGCCGCCGCCGATGTTATAGCGCATGATGTTGAGCCTGAGACCGTCGCCGCCGTAGAACAGATCAGCGGACAGCTGCGCCAGCGTATCCGAGTAGCCAAGACGATTGGCCCACCAGCACAGGCTGGTGCCCCAGCCCTCGAAGACGCCGCCGTTGTTTGTGGATGCGTTTTTCAGAGAAACAGGAACAGCCTTCGCACGGCCGGAGAGGCCCGCTGCAGCAACGCTGCATCCCAGCATCAGGAGAAGCAATCTTTTCAAACGGCTGTTTTTCATGATGGAAACCGCCTTTCTGATATTCATTTGCAGGTCTTTTCTGCATTGTATCATGGGTTTCACTGGGCCGCAAGGACAAAAAAGCCCGGCCAAATGACCGGGCATGAAATACGGATTACTTCGCCAGTTCGTCAGCCAGCGCATCCAATTGGGCAAGGCTGTCGGCATTGAGAGCGGAGTTGATTTTTACCGCAGTTTCGGTAAAGGTCAGATCCTTGCTGCCCTCCAGCATGCTGCGCATGGCCTTGGCAGCCATGGGAGCCCAGGAGCCGTTTTCAATCAGGCCCACGGTACGGCCGCGGTAGCCGCGCTCGGTGAGGTGATGAATAAACTCCTTCATGAAGGGGAAGAGATCGGCGTTGTAGGTGGTGGTGGCGAGCACCAGCTTGCTGAAGCGGAAAGCATCGGCCACAGCGGCGGCCATGTCGCAGCGGGCGAGGTCGTAAAGCACGGCCTTCACATTTTTGGCTTCCAGCTTTTCAGCCAGCGTAAGGACTGCATCCTTTGTATGGCCGTAGATGGAGGTGTAGGCGATGACCACGCCTTCGGTTTCCACGCCGTAGGAAGACCATATATCGTACAGGTGCAGACAATCGCCGAGGTTTTCATGGAGCACAGGGCCGTGCAGAGGGCAGATGGTCTGAATATCCAGCGCGGCGGCTTTCTTCAGAAGCGCCTGCACCTGAGCGCCGTACTTGCCGACAATGCCGATGTAGTAGCGGCGGGCTTCGTCGGCCCAGTCCTCTTCGATGTCCAGCGCGCCGAACTTGCCGAAAGCGTCGGCGGAGAAGAGCACTTTGTCGAAGCAGTCGTAGGTGACGATGACTTCCGGCCAGTGAACCATGGGAGCCGTCACAAAAGTAAGCTCGTGGCGGCCAAGAGTCAGGCTGTCGCCATCCTTGACTACCATGCGGCGGTCAGCATATTCGAAGCCGAAGAAACCCTTCATCATGGCAAAGGCCTTGGCGGAGGCCACCACCTGCGCCTTGGGATAGGCGTTCATAAAGGTGGTGATGTTGGCGGAGTGGTCGGGCTCCATATGCTGCACGATCAAATAATCCGGCGTACGGCCATTGAGCGCATTCTGAATGTTTGCAAGCCACTCGCCGCCGAAGCGCGCATCCACAGAATCCATGATCGCGATTTTTTCGTCAATGATGGCGTAGGAGTTATATGCCATGCCGTTGGGAACGCTGTATTGCCCTTCAAACAGGTCAAGCTGATGATCGTTCACGCCGACATAGAGAATATCGTTGGAAATGTGCATGGGTATGACCTCGCTTTTGGCTGATTGGGGTGAACCAGCAACCATTATACATCATAAGTGTGATTTATCCAAGAAGAACATCAGAAATCAGCATCACACAGAAGCCGATGAGCAGCGCGTAGGTTGCACCGCGTTCGCTGCCATGCGCGTGGGTTTCCGGAATCATTTCGTCGCTGACAACGTAGAGCATCGTGCCGCCTGCAAAGGCAAGCGCAAAGGGGAGAATGGCAGAGGCCACGCTCACGGCAAGATAGCCGATCAGCGTGCCGACAACCTCGACCAGGCCGGTCATCATGGCGCAGATAAAGGTTCTGCGCGGCGTAACGCCTGCTGCAAGCATCGGCGCGATGATGACCATGCCTTCAGGAATATTCTGCAGCGCGATGCCTCCTGCGATGAGAAGCGCCTGGGAGGTGTTGCCGGAGCCGAAGCCCACACCGGCTGCGATGCCCTCGGGCAGGTTGTGGATGGCAATGGCCGTAACAAACAGAAGCACCTTGCTCAGATTGGCGTTGTGGTGCTCCTCAATGTCCGGGCCGATCATCTTGTGCAGATGCGGCACCAGCTTGTCAATGAGATTAAGGCACAGCGCGCCCGCAAAAACGCCCGGAATGGTGAACAGCAAACCGTATTTTCCGCCATATTCAATGGACGGCAGGATGAGTCCCAGAATAGCAGCCGAAAGCATGACGCCTGCGGCAAAGGACAATACGATGTCGGAAAAACGATGGCTGAGCTTTTTGAAAGCAAAGCCGATCAGCGAGCCGATCACAGTTGCGCCGCCGACGCCAAGGGCGGTAATGAGTACCATATTCATGCCGAATCCTCCAAAAAAGCGGCGCCCTGCTGCAGGCGCCGCCAGAATGTCTGATGATTACTCTTCGCTGAAGCTGTCCTTGCCTACACCGCACAGGGGGCACTCGAAATCCTCGGGAAGATCTTCAAACTTGGTGCCGGGGGCAATGCCGCCTTCGGGATAGCCCAGTTCTTCGTCGTAAACCCAGCCGCAAACGTCACATACATGCTTCATTAATCAGTACCTCTTTTCTTTATATTGGATTGGAGTGGTGATCCATCTTACGTCTATATTGTACCATAGATGACGAAGAATGAAACCACTTTTTCAGTTTTTTTATTCTTTGATCCTGCCGTCTGTGGTGAGGGTCACCACCTGCCAGGGCAGGAATTTGCCGCTTAACTGAATGGCACGCTTGGCGGCGTTTTCAATGCCTCCGCAGCAGGGTACTTCCATGCGCACGATGGTGACGCTCTTGATGTTGTTGTTGGCGATGATGGCCGTGAGCTTCTCAGTGTAGTCGCCTTCGTCGAGCTTCGGACAGCCGATCAGGGTGATACGGCTGCGCATGAAATCGTTGTGGAAATTGCCGTAGGCGTAGGCAGTGCAGTCGGCGGCGATCAGCAGGTTTGCACCGTCAAAGAAGGGTGCGTTCACCGGCGCAAGCTTGATCTGTACAGGCCATTGGGACAGATGGCTGGACACAGGCGCGGCGCAGGCGGCGGGTTCGGAAGCGGGACGGCTGATGGCGCGGGACTGCGAACCGGGACAGCTGCAGGGCTGTCTCGCGCCGGTTTTCTGCATCTTGGCTTTTAGCACGGCCTGCTCGTCATAGGCAGGAGCCTCGCGCATTTCAAAGGTGATGGCGTTGGCAGGACAGGCGGGCAGGCAGTCGCCCAGACCGTCGCAGTAATCCTCGCGGGTCAGACGGGCTTTGCCGTCGATCATTTCAATGGCTCCTTCGTGGCAGGCAGCTGCGCAGGCGCCGCAGCCGTTGCACTTTTCCTCGTCGATCCGGATAATTTTTCTGAGCATATCGTTAACCTCCATGGTGTTTCTTGCTTGATTTCGCAGGCTCATTGTACTATAATCATCTGTGAAAGTCTGTTGAATTTTCAACATTGGAGAAAAAGATGAAAAAAGGATTGCTGCGATGCCCGCTGTTTCATGGAATCTCAGAGGAGGAACTGACCGGGGTGCTTGCGTGTCTTGGCGCACAAACGGAGCATTTTGCCAAAGGAGAGATCATTCTGGCCGAAGGCGAACCCGCACGCAGGCTTGGAATTCTTCTCAAAGGAAGCGCTCAGGTGATCCGGGAGGATTATTTCGGCAACCGGAGCATCATGACGCATCTGGAGACGGCAGATCTGTTCGCTGAAGCATTTGTGTGCGCAGGTGTTGAAAAGATGCCGCTTACAGTTGTTGCGATGGAGGATACCGAGGCGCTGCTCATCGACGGAAGGCGGATTCTGACGACCTGCTCCAACGCCTGTAACTTTCACCGGCAATTGATCTTCAATCTGATGCGGATTCTGGCGACCAAAAACCTGATGTGCAATCAGAAAATCGAAATCACCTCCAAGCGATCCACCCGCGAAAAGCTCATGGCCTATCTGATGATTCAGGCCAAGAAAAACCAGAGCACGCGTTTTGCGATTCCCTACGACCGGCAGGAGCTGGCGGACTATCTGGAGGTGGACCGCAGCGGCCTGTCGTCGGAAATCGGAAAACTCAGGCGCGAGGGCGTGCTGGAATGCCGCAAGAATCACTTTGAACTGCTGATGGAAGAGCCCTAAGGAGGAAAAAGCATGGCTGACCTGATCAAAGAAGGAATGCACGGCTGCAGCCGTGAGGAGGAATATGTAACCCCGAAGGATCCGCTCATCCGCGAACGGCTGGAATGGTTTCAGGATCAGAAGCTGGCGCTGATGATGCATTTCGGGCTTTATTCGCAGATGGGCATCTGCGAGTCGTGGCCGCTGTCGGAGGAGGATGCGGAGTGGTCGCGCGAGGATGTATGCTGGGAGCAGGATGCGGAGGTTTTCCGCAAACAGTACGTAAACCTCAACCGCAGCTTCAACCCCGTGTGCATCCAGCCGGAGGAATGGGCGAGGATGGCGAAGAAAAACGGTTTCCGCTACCTGATCTTCACCACCAAACATCATGACGGCTTCTGCATGTTTGATTCGAAGTATACCGACTACAAAGTCACTTCGCCCGACTGTCCCTTCCATACGCACAAGCATGCCAACATCGTCAAAGATGTTTTTGACGCCTTCCGCAAGGAGGACATCGCCATTGCGGCCTATTTCTCCAAGCCGGACTGGCACTGCCCGTGGTACTGGGCTGAAAACATGGAAAAGCCCGTGGGTCACTGGCGCAATCCCACCTATGATCCCCAAAAACATCCTGAGGTCTGGGAAAAGTACGTCGAATTCACGCACAATCAGATCATGGAGCTTGTGGAGGACTACGGACGCATCGACGTTCTCTGGCTTGACGGCGGACAGGTTGCGCCGCAGAACGGTCAGGACATCCGCCTGAGCGAAGTGGTCGCCCGCGCCCGGAAGCTTCAGCCGTGGCTCCTGACCGCCGACCGCACCGTGGGCGGTGAAAACGAAAACTACATCACACCTGAGCAGAGCGTGCCATCGCAGCCCATCCGCGTGCCGTGGGAAAGCTGCGTTACCGTGGGTCATGCCTTCTCCTACCGATTCGACGAGCAGTACAAAACGCCGCGCCAGCTGGTGCATCTGCTGGTTGACGTGGTGTGCCGCGGAGGCAATCTGGCGCTGAACATCGCACCTCAGCCCAACGGCATGCTGCCTGCGGCGGCTCTGCGCGCGGTGGACGGGCTTGGAGCGTGGCTCCGCGCGAACGGCGAGGCGATCTACGGAACGCGCATGACGGAACCCAATGAGATTGGCAGAACCGCATTCACCCGCAAGGATGGCGCGACCTATGCCATTGTACGCATGGACGAAGGCGAAGTGCTCGGCGAAACGCTGCTGATTCCGTGGCCGGGCAAGGTGGAGAGGATCACCTCGCTGGATGTGAATGCAGAGGTTGCCTTTGAAAAAACTCCTGAAGGTCTGCTGATCACCGTGCCTTACGGCATGAGAGGAAGCAGTCCGCTGGCGCCGGCGTTCCGGATGCTGTAACAGTTTACATATTCAAACAGGAAATAACCGCCTGCATGTGGAATGTAATGCAGGAATCCAGTAAAAAAAGGATGGAAAAGACAATGAAACGTTTTTTGTGCGTACTTCTTCTGCTGCTTGTGTGCTGCGGCGCCGCGCTGGCTGAGGATATTGGCGAAATTCAGTCCAAGCAGGATGTGTTGTATGTCAACCTCGGAAAGCAGAAGGAGGTCAAGTACCGCCTGACCACCGAGGCGCTCCGCAAGAGCTCCTTTGCCTACGAAATCAGTGATCCGGCCATCGCTTCCGTGGATACCATGGGCAATGTCAAGGGACTTGCAGTGGGCAAGTGTGACCTGAAGATCACCAGCAAGCGTTATCCCGAAGTAAGCACCACGGTGCCGGTGCAGGTGATTCAGCCGGTCAAGAAGGTGCTTCTCGATACCACGCAGGCCGAAGTGAATGTGGGTCAGAAGTTCCAGCTGCGTCCCACCACCGAGCCTGCGGATGCAACCATTCCGGGCGTCAACTTCGTAAGCAGCGATGAAAAGGTCGCTCTCGTCAACCGAAAGAACGGCATCGTCCGCGCAGTCGGACGCGGCACGGCCACCATCACCGCCCAAAGCGTTGACGGCAACGCCCGCGCAAACTTCAAGGTAACGGTACGCCAGCTGCCCGAGGAAATCACCTTCAAGAAGGATGAATACACCTACCGCGTCGGCAAGGCCTTTGACTTCGGCGTCACCGTGCGACCCGGCAACGCCAACAACAAGAACGTGACCTGGGAGTCCTCCGATGAATCGGTTGCAACGGTCAACAAGTACGGCAGCGTCAAGGTGGTGGGCGAGGGCACGGCTACCATCACCGCAACCAGCCAGGCCGATCCCTCCGTTAAGGGCACGACCATCATCAACGGCATTTATCCGGTGAAGACCATCGCCTTTGAGCAGGATTACTACGAACTTCGCATCGGCGACGTGATCCAGCTCACACCCACGCTCACGCCCGAAAACGCCACACCCTGGGCCATCAGCTACGAGGCGGCCAATCCCTACATGATCAAGGTCGACAAGACCGGCAAGCTTGTGGCTTCGGGCGGCGGCATCACCACAGTGACGGCCTATTCCGATGAAAGCCGAAGCATCAAGAGCACCATCGAGGTGGCGGTTGTGGTGGATGTGGAGAGCGTCCATTTTGATGAAAAAGGCATCCGCATTCCCGTGGGCGAGCATGCCTTTGCCACCGCCAAGGTCCGTCCCGGCGATGCAACTTTCAAGGACATGACGTGGCTGAGCAGCAATCCCGATGTGGCGGTTGTCACCAACACGTCCCACCGTCCCCGCATCGAGGGCCGCAAATGGGGCCGCTGCACGCTCACCGGCAAAACCGTACGCGGCGGCTTCACGGCCAGCATCAACGTAAACATCGGCGCGCTCCATGAGGCCATCACCGTGTACTCTGCCACCAAGGCGGACGGACAGCTCAATCTCATGCTCAACAACCACAGCGACATGCATTTCACCGGCCTGACGCTGGCACTGAAGACGGCGGATGGCGAAGTGATCGAAAAGCAGGTTGCTGCCGACATCGCGCCCTTTACGCTGAACGCGCCTGTTGCGGTGGATCTGCAGGGCATTGCCGAAGCGTCCGTGATGGCGTGGGAAACCGACACCGGCTACTACACCAACGCCGACGTGCTCAAAAATACCTACCGTATCTCCAGCGGCCTGCTGGAGTGGGTCAAGGTCAAGTAAACCGCAAAACACGGATGGAGGCTTTTCCATCCGTGTTTTTGTGTCCGCTGGTTTTTCTGCGCATAGGATGAACTGCCCGGCTTTTTCCGGGCACAGCACTTCCAAGAACCTGTGCGGAGGGAAACCGATATGATGACATTCACCAACCAGGCCACGCTCACCTACAGCGGCGGCACAACCAACTCCAATATCACAGTCGGCCAGCTTGTGGCCACCCTGAGCGCGGCCAAAACCGCCGTGCGCGATGAATACGGCGCCGGAGACGACCTGACCTATGTAATCAGCCTCGTCAACAGCGGAACAAATGCCTTCGTTGGCCTTACGCTCACAGATAATCTGGGCGCGTATACCTTCGGCGGCGATACCGTCTACCCGCTCACCTATGCCGAGGGAAGCATCCGTTATTATGTCAACGGTATTCTCCAGCCCACACCTGCCGTCACCGCAGGGCCGCCTATGACCATCACCGGCGTAAGCGTGCCCGCAGGCGGCAACGCGATTCTCATCTACGAGGCCGATACCAACCAGTTTGCGCCTCTGGGCGAGGATGATGAGATCACCAACACCGTCACCGTGACCGGCGCGGGCGTTACGCCTCCTCTCACGGCCAGCGAAACCGTGACGCCTTCCGTGGAGCCGAGGCTGACGGTGACCAAGGGCATGTCGCCCACCTCGGTTGCTGAGAACGGCCGCCTGACCTACACCTTCACCATTCAGAACACCGGCAACGTGCCTGCTGCCGCCACCGATGACGTGGTGCTGACGGATACCTTCAATCCGATTCTGAGCGACCTTACCGTGACGCTCAACGGCGAGGTGCTCACCGAAGGCATCGACTACACCTACGACGAGACCACCGGCCAGTTTGCCACCGTGCCCGGCCGCATCACCGTGCCTGCCGCGACGATCACCCAGAATCCCGCGACCGGCGTATGGGCCATTACGCCCGGCGTGAGCACGCTGATCGTGACCGGCACCGTGTAAGCCGCAAAAAAATGAGCCCGGCAGGAATGCCGGGCTTTTTGGTATTACAGAGGAAGCGCAGCCGGAGCATCCAGCAGCATAACGATCTGCCCGGCAAAGGGATCGCATTCGGGCTTGAGCAGAAGCAGTTCACAGAGCATGGCGATGATGGTGTTGCATTCGATGCCGAAAACACCTCTGATCTGATCGTGCAGATGTGCGGGGATTTCTTTGCGCATCATCTCATACAGCCCGTCCACAGCCGGAAGCAGATACTGATACAGCCCTTCAGCGCAGGTATGCAGAAGATCGGCGTAAGCTTTGATCTCGTCTCTGGTGAAAATAGGGATGTTCCACTCGAATCGATCACCTTTGCGGATGATCAGGTCGTAACGGATACAGTCAGCCAGCAGATCATCCGGAAGAGAAACGGTCGTATCGGTAATATGTTCGTTTTCCAGCTTCATCAGTACCCGATTGAGCTGCTCGGAAAACAGATCACGCGACCAGTGGTAGCGGAAACGGCTTCCATCGCGGAAATAGGCGTTGCAGCCGGAGAAGTACGGATGCTCGGGCTCGAGATAGGCGCACAGCCAGCCGCGGCTTCCGTCGGGATGGAGCGGGAAGTCGCCGCGGATGAGTTCGGGTTTCACTGCACGAGCCATGGTGATGACCTCGCGCATCAGCATGGGAATCACCGTCCAGCACAGACGCTCTCTGGGCAGATCACAGCCGTGGAAGCCGATGGAACGAAGTTTGGGAAGAAGCAGCTCCAATTCTTCGGAAAGCACCGGCGCGATTTTGCGGGCATGTTCAAGAAGAAAAGATTCGGCTTTTTTTGAAAACGCCTCCTGATGAATGATCATGCCCGTACGGTAGCGGTTGTTCTGGCATTCCAGTGCGCCCGCGTCCACAAGCGGTTTCAGCTCGTCTTCGATGTACAGCGCGGGGATGCCTGTGGCAAGCGACAGATCATCGATGGACTGAAACTGGGAGGCGCAGGCGGTGAGGATACTCCGGACAATCTGTCGCTGCAAAAGCGCAGTGTTCACATCGCCGTTGCCTGTGATGAACCACTCGTTTCGCTGATAAATTCTGTTTTCGGTCATTTTCATCTGCCACCTTTTCCGTAGTTTTTCTCTGCCGTAAAACAGACGCGAACGCACCGTTTCCGCAGGCAAGCCATGCTTCCCGGCAATCTGGAGGCAGGAAAGACCGGAGACATAATAATCGACCATGATTTCCCGATGGGACGCTGCCAGCGTATGAAGCGCGGCAAAGGCGGCGTTGGCTTCTTCGGATAAATCCTCCTGCTCCGGCTGTACGATTGTCTGGATCAGATCGTCCGCATCCAGCGATACCATACCGGAAGGTTTCTTTCGAAGGAAGCGGCACAGGCAGTTGCGCGCCACACCCCACAGCCATGCTTCAGGGTGCGTCAGCGTTTTGTTGTTCATCGATGCCAGCGCCTCGCACAGAATCTCCTGCGACAAGTCGCGCGCATCCTCTACATTCCCCAGCCGTTTCAAGCAAAATCCGAAGACCTTTCCGGCATAGCCGGCGATTTCCTCCTGCGTCATGCGTTCACCTCCATTCTGTTGGCGGATTCATCAGATAAGTGTCAGAAATGGACCGAAAGTTCATCAGCCGTCAAAAAAGACTTGCATTTTTCCATTGTTCATATGATTTTTCCCATGTATCCACTGAAAAAGGTCTGCGCTCATCTCCGATGCTCTGTGCAAATGCCTCCGTATGCCGGAGAAAGAAATAAATCTGATCGCGGCAGGTGCGCCATTCGTCAAAGATGATTTCTGTCCAGACACGCGCGGCATGATACTGTTCCGTTTGCTTAACCTCGGCAATCAGAGCCTCCGCATCATACGGGATGCGCCGCTCTTCCACCGTGCATTCGCCGTTTTCAATGCTCAGCAGCGTGTAAACAGCAGCAAACTCCGCACAGTCCAGATTGATTCCGCAGGAGCCGGGATTGATAAACAGATGATCCCCGAATCGTGCATGCCACTGGTTGTGCGAGTGGCCGAAGATGTACACGCCCTTGGGCAGGGTGAGAAGCTTCTCATGGAAAACAGGACTTTCGTCCAGTGTGCGGCGGGTGTCGGCCAGAAAGGCTTCGCGTGTTACGCAGCCGGTGGGGTAGAGCTGCGCCAGCCTTGACGGACGGCGCTCGTAGGCAGCATTGCCGATAAACGCCTGCGAACTGTGCGCCATGTGAACGCAAACGCCCTCGCATTCAAATTCCACCTGGTGAGGAAGCTCATCCAGCCACGCCAGCTGATCAGCGCGCAGCTGACGGGACGACCAGTAGGTGACCTGAAACTGTCCGTCATCACCCTGCGGAAGATGCAGATAATCCTCCTCGTTGCCGCGCACGTGCAAGGCGTTTGGCAGAGCGCGAAGTTTGTCAACAACCGCGCTGCCCCACGGCGCGCTGGTACAGTAGTCGCCTGCAAGCAAAAACGCATCCGCTCCGTTTGCCTGTGCGTCCGCTATGGCCAGTTCAAGCGCGGGCAGATTGCCGTGAATGTCGGAAATGATGGCGTATTTCATAAGCGTCTCCTTTCGATAAAAGAAAATGCAGCATCCTCTCGTAAGAAAGGACGCTGCAGGAGAGGATTATGTAACCGAATCAAACTGCGCCTCGTACAGCCTGCGGTAGAAGCCGTTCTGCGCCATGAGGCTTTCGTGCGTGCCCTGTTCTACCACCTTGCCGCCGTCCAGCACCAGGATGTGGTCGGCGGAGCGGATGGTGGACAGGCGGTGCGCGATGACAAAGCAGGTTTTGCCCTGCATCAGCGTTCGCATGGCCGACTGGATGCGCTGTTCGGTGCGGGTGTCTACGTTGGAGGTGGCTTCGTCCAGAATCAGCATGTGCGCGTCCAGAAGCATGGCGCGCGCAATGGTGAGCAGCTGCTTCTGTCCCATCGAAATGGAGGTGCCGTTGTCGGAGAGCACGGTGTCGTAGCCGTCGGGCAGACGGGAAATATAGCCGTGGATGCGCGCGGCCTTCGCGGCGGCGATAACCTCCTCGCGCGTTGCGTCGGGACGGCCGTAGGCGATGTTTTCGTAAATGGTGCCGTGGAACAGCCACGTATCCTGCAAAACCATCGTGTACGCGCGTCTCAGGCTCTTTCGGGTGAGGGTGCGGACGTCTTTTCCATCTACATAGACGCCGCCTCCGTTTACATCATAGAAGCGCATGAGCAGGTTGATAATGGTTGTCTTGCCTGCGCCGGTGGGGCCGACGATGGCAGTCAGCGAACCCGGTTCGGCATGCAGGTTCAGCCCCCGGATGATGGGCTTGCCCTCCACATAGGAGAAGTCCACGTTTCGCAATTCCACATCGCCGCGAACATCGGAAAGCTCAATGGCGTCGGGGGCGTCCGGCGCTTCGGGCTCAGCGTCGATGAGGTGGAACACACGCTCGGCGGCGGCAAAGGCGCTTTGCAATTCGGCGATGATGTTGGCAATTTCGTTGATGGGGCCGGAGAACTTGCGCGAGTACTGCACAAAGCTCGAGAGGTCGCCCAGACCGATTTCGCCCTTGAGGAAGAGCACCGAACCGAACACGCACACCAGCGCAAGGGAAATGTTGTTGATGCAGTTGACCGACGGGCCGGTGATGGTACCATAAGCCTCAGCCACGGTGTAGGCGTCCACGGCAGCGTTGTTCTTTTCATCAAAGCGCTCAAGCACAGCGGCTTCGCGGTCGTAGGCGCGAATGGTCTTCTGCCCGGAGAGCATTTCCTCCACAAACCCGTTGAGCTCGCCCAGCTTGCCGCTGCGGCGGCGGAACAGCGGGCGCACTTTTTTGGTCAGCCACCGCACAAAGACGATGGTCAGCGGAATCGTCACCAGGAAAATCAGGATCAGCTTCGGCGCGATGGTGAGCATCATCACAAAGGAAACGCTCACCGTGACCACGCTTTGGAGAATCTGCAGAAGATCGCTGGACAGCGCCTGATTGACGGTGTCCACATCATAGGTGATGGAGGAGATGATGTCGCCGGTCTGATAGCGGTCGAAGAAGCTGACGGGCAGCGCGGTCAGGTTTTCGAACACGTCGTGGCGCATCTGTTTGGATACCGTGCGCGAAAGGCGGATCATCACGGCGTTGAGCAGGAAGGTCAGCACCGAGGAGGCGAGATAGAACACCGCCATCAATATAGCGCAGCGGAATACGGTGTCAAAATCAACCTTGCCTGCGCCCAGATCAATGGCGTTGATTGCCGTGCCGGAGAGCTTGGGGCCGTAGAGCGCAAGCAGACTGGAGGAAACAGAGAGAATCAGCGACAGCACCAGCAGCATGCGATTGCGTCCCAGATACTGCCATAGGCGCTTGAGCAGTGCGGATTTTCTGACCTTCTGATTGTCAAGCTTGCGGTGATCACCCTTGAGGCTGGATACTTCGGCGCGGGTCAGACGTCCGCCGCCGATCAGGTTCGGATTGGACATCAGACCGCCTCCTTTCCGTCGCCCATCTGGGTTTCGGCGATGATGCGGTATTCCTCGCAGCTGTTCATCAGCTCTCTGTGCGTGCCGGAACCGATGACGCAGCCATCGTCAAGGACGAGGATGAGGTCGGCATGCATCAGCGAGCTTACGCGCTGCGCCACCAGCACGGTAGTGGTGTGGCGGTAATGCTTTCGCAAAGCGCGGCGCAGGTTGGCGTCGGTGCGGTAGTCAAGCGCCGAGGAAGAATCGTCCAGAATGAGAATATCCGGGTCTCCGGCCAGTGCGCGGGCAATGAGCAGGCGCTGCTTCTGTCCGCCGGAAAGGTTGTTGCCGCGCACCATGACCTCGGCGTCCATCTGACCGTCCTTGTGGGCGATGAATTCCGCCTGTGCATGCTCTGCGGCGCGCTCGAGGGAAGCATTGTCCAGATCACGGAAGAAGCGGATGTTGTCGGCAATGGTGCCTTCGGTGACGAAGTCGTTCTGGAAAACCACGCCGAAGCGCTTGCGCAGTTCGGTGGGAGCAAGGGTACGGATGTCGCGGCCGTTGATCAGAATCTGGCCTTCATCGGGATCATACAAGCGCATCAGAAGGCTGAGAATGGTCGACTTGCCGGAGCCCGTCGGGCCCAGAATGCCCAGTACCTGTCCGCTTTCCAGAGAAAAGCTCAGGTTGTCGATGTTTTTGCCAACACCCGTGTAAGAGAAGCTCACGTTGCGGAACTCGATATGCGGCGCGTTCTTATTGGTCGCAGTCTCACCGGCCTCCACTTCGAGGTCGGCAGGCGAGGACAGCACCTCGGCCACACGGCGCGCGCTGGCCTCGCCCTTGGACCAGATCACAAAAATGCGCGTGATGCCCAGCATGGCGTTGAGAATCATGGTGAAATACTGCAAAAAGGCCACGATCACGCCGGGCGGACAGTGGCCGCCATTGACGCGGAACGCGCCCACGACCACCACAAGCGTGAGGCCAAGGTTGAGCACCAACGAGGAGGTCGGGTTGGTGATGGCGGAATAGGTTCCGGCCTTGAGGTCAATCTTCGTCAGCTCCTCGTTGACGGAATGGAAGCGCTTTTTCTCGTCATCGGTCTTGCTCAGCGCCTTGATGACGCGGATGCCGGTGATATTCTCCTGCACCACGCGCACCACGCGGTCCAGAATCGTCTGCTCATGGGTGTAGAGCGGCACGGTGGTTTTGGTGACCAGATACACCACCAGCGCAATCACGGGAAGCATGGCGATCAGCACCAGAGAAAGGGTTACGTCCATGCTCATCATCATGGCAACGCCGCCGATGAGCAGGCTGGGCGCACGGATGCCGAGGCGCTGAAGCCTCGCCAGCAGCTGGTTGACGTTGTAGGTGTCGCTGGTCAGGCGCGATTCGGCGGAAGCCACGGTGAGGCGGTCCATCTGCCGGGCGGAAAGACTCTGCAGCTTTTCAAACAGATCGTGGCGCACGGCACGGGTGATTTTGCCCGAGCTTACGGCGGACATGCGGTTGGCCAGCACGTTTGCGCCCAGGCAGAAGCCTGCGCACAGAAGCATCAGGAGACCGAAGAGATAAATGCTCCTCAGTTGACCTGCGGGCACCTTGACGTCCAGCATGATTTCCATCAGATAGGGAATCAGCAGTTCAGCCGCTGCGCCCAGCAGCTTGATCAGCATCGTCAGCGCAATGTATCCCCAATAAGGCCGGATGTAGCCTTTCAGTTCCGACACTTGTGTCACCTCCAGTTACCCGGATATTTTACCGCTGAAAAGAAATTCTGTCAAAACATGAAAAGCGGCGGAAAATCCGCCGCTATACCGGTTGTTTACTGGTCGTGCTGGAATGCCGCATAGGCCGCGTTGAGCAGCCGCTTGTGCATGCGCTCCATTTCCATGCGCTCCAGAGGCGCGTTGTGGCCGTTGAGCAGAAGCGCCACGAAGAATCCGTCCTCCGGGCTCACGGCGATGAGCGAGCCGCTGGCGGGATCCTTCAGGCCGTAGCCGTCGCTGGGCCAGAGGTGTCCCAGGAAGGGATCGGAACGCTTGGTGATGCGGAAGCCGTAGCCGCGCGCCTCGTTGAGCCCGCGCGTGCGTTCGGTGGTGGCCAGATGAAGCGCGCGGTAGGAGAACATCACGCCTTCGTCGGTGCGTCCTTCGCTGGCAAGCATCGTGCAGAAGCGGATGGAGTCCTCCAGGTCGGTGAACAGACCCGCATGACCCGCCACGCCGTGCAGAAAGCGCGCGTTGCGGTCCTGCGGCTGACCAGCCTGCCATTCCTCGCCTTCGCTTTCGGCGGCGGCTGGCGCTACGTCGTCGCCCGCGGGCAGGAAGCCTGTGCGGCTCATGTGCAGGGGTACGGTTACAAAACGCTTGACCGCCTCGTCCAGCGGCATCTGGAACACGCGCTCCAGAATAAAGCCCAGCAGAATGTAGCCCATCGCAGAGTCACGTACCTTGCCGCCGGGCGTTCCGGCCAGCGGACGGCTGAGGATCACGCTGAGGGCATCCCGGCTGTGCGCGGCTTCGTCGGGCAGAAGGAAATGCGGCGTGATGCCGGACGTCTGCGTAAGCAGGCTCAGAATCGTTACGCCGCGCTTGTCCTCTGGCACATCCTGAAGCCACAGGGAAATCGGATCGTCCAGGCTGAGCAGGCCGTTTTCCAGCGCATGCAAAAGAAGCGGCACCGTGGCCATCACCTGCGTGAGTGCGCCCACGTCGTATCGCGTGGTGTGGGTCACATCGCGTTTGGAGCCGGGAGCCAGCTTGCCGTGTACGCTGGTAAACAAAACACGGCCGCCCTGTCCCGCCGCCATGGCGCAGCCGGGAAATGCTCCGTCTGCAATACCGCGCAAAAGAAGATCGTCAACCGCTCTCCACATATTCGTTCATCCTTCCTCTTGGGTGCATTCAAAATCCAATCAACTGATTATAACATATCCTTACAGGCATGTAAAAGGGATTTCTGCCTTGTCAAGTTCGTGTAAAAAGGGTATACTGTATCTGTATAAGTATTTAATCCTTTTCATTTGATACTGCAAAGGATGGACAGGAGTTTTTTCATGGAAAAGGTTTTGGTAATCGGCGCGGGCCCTGCGGGTCTGACGGCTGCATATGAGCTTTTGAAGAACGGCTACGACGTTACGATTCTGGAAAAGAGCCAGGACATCGGCGGCATTTCCAAAACGGTGCGTTATCAGGGCAACCGCATGGACCTGGGCGGCCACCGCTTTTTCAGCAAGGACCAGCGCGTGATGGACTGGTGGCACGAGGTAATGCCCATGCAGGGCGCGCCTGCCTATGACGACAAGAAGCTGGGCCGCAGCGTGCCGCTTAGCAAGGACGGTCCCGATCCGGAAAAGGAAGACCGCGTGATGCTTACCCGCAACCGCGTCAGCCGTATCTATTACAACAACAAGTTCTTTGACTATCCCATCAGCCTGAAGATGGAGACGCTCAAGAACATGGGCTTTGGCACCACCATGCAGGTGGGCTTCAGCTTCCTGAAGGCCACGCTTTTCAAAAAGCCCAATGACAACCTCGAAAACTACTACATCAATTCCTTCGGCAGGAAGCTGTACAGCATGTTCTTCGAGGGCTATACTGAAAACCTCTGGGGCCGTCATCCCAGCGAGATCGACGCCAGCTGGGGCAAGCAGCGCACCAAGGAGCTGAACATCTTCAGCATTCTGCGCGACATGCTCTCCAAGGTGTTCATGTCTAAGGAGCAGCGCCAGAAGCATGTGCAGACCTCTCTGATTGAGGAGTTCATCTATCCCAAGCTTGGCCCCGGCCAGTTGTGGGAGACCGTTGCTTCCGACATCGAAAAGATGGGCGGCAAGGTGGTCAAGGGTGCGGAAGCGCTGGGCGTTGTTACCGAAAACGGCCGTGTGAAGGCCCTGCGCTACCGCGATGAAAGCGGCGTGCATGAGGCTGAAGCGGATATCTTCTTCTCTTCCATGCCTGTTAAGGATCTCGTGGCCGGCATGAACGACGTGCCTGAGGATGTGGCCCGAATTGCCGCCGGTCTGCCTTACCGCGATTATGTAACCGTGGGCCTGCTGGTGGACAAGCTCAACCTCAAGAACGAAACGCCTCACAAGACCCTCGGCAACATCGTGCCCGACTGCTGGATCTACGTGCACGACAAGAGCGTGAAGCTGGGCCGCATGCAGATCTACAACAACTGGTCTCCCTACATGGTGCAGGATCCCGAAAACACCGTGTGGGTGGGTCTGGAGTACTTCTGCCAGGAGGGCGACGACTTCTGGAACATGACCGACGACGAGATGATCGAATTCGGCGCGAAGGAACTGTGCAAAATGGGCGTCATCGACAGCCCCGATCAGGTGAAGATGAGCCATCGCGAGCGCGTGCAGAAGGCCTATCCCGCTTACTTCGACACCTACGACGAAATCGGCCGTGTGGTGGAATACCTGAGCTCGTTTGACAACCTCTACTGCGTGGGCCGCAACGGCCAGCACCGCTACAACAACATGGATCACTCCATGGCCACGGCGTTTGAGGCGGTCAAGAACATCGTAAACGGCGTCAAGGACAAGACCAATGTCTGGAACGTCAACACCGAGCAGGAGTACCACGAGGAAAAGAAGAACTGAGGAAAACGTCGAAAAAGCTCGCTGCGCGATCTTTTCCGCCGATTACTGCTGGAATGTTTTCGCGTAAGCGCGAAAACTCCCCGCCCGCCCGGGTGCTGCGCACGGCATAAGTGTCTTAAATCTGCCGACCGCAGGTCAGCCGGTCGATACGAACAAGAGCAGGAGGGCAGCGGCCCTCCTGCACCTCCCAAGGAGGAAGGGTTTTGCTTCGCTTCATCCCAAGAGATTCCCGCGCCCTCACCGGGCGTGAAGCCGCCGCGCTGCACCCCTATGAAGGAGTGACGGCGCGGCTTTTATACGCGCGCGGCATCACAGACGCCGAAAGCGCGGAAAAATTCCTGCATCCGTCGCTGGACCAGCTGCACGATCCCATGCTCATGCACGGCATGAAGGAAGCGGTGGAGATCCTGACCGACGCGCGGGACCGCAAGCTGCCCACGGTGGTATACGGCGATTACGACGTGGACGGCATCTGCGCCTGCTCGCTTCTGACGCTGGCACTGAGGCGTTTCGGCGTGGATGCGCATAACCATACGCCGCTTCGGGCGGAGGGCTACGGGCTCAACTGCGATGCGGTCCGAAACCTTGCGCAGACCTATCGCGTGCTGGTCACGGTTGACCTTGGCATCACCAACCACGAGGAGGTCCGCCTTGCGCAGAGCCTTGGCATGCGCGTGGTGGTGACGGATCACCATGGTCTTGCGCTGGAAGCTAGCCCTGCCGACGCGGTGATGAATCCGCTTTTGGGCGATTATCCCTTCCGCAAGCTGTGCGGAACGGGCGTGGCTTTCAAGCTGGCAACGGCGCTTCTGGGTCTGGAAAACTGCGAGGAATACCTCGATCTGGCCGCGCTTGCAACAGTTGCTGATATCGTGCCGCTTCAGGACGAAAACCGTGTGATCGTGTCGCTGGGGCTTAAAACCATTGCTTCGCGCAAACGTCCCGGCATGAAAGCGCTTCTGCGCGTCAGCGGCGAGCCGGAGATCATCGACAGCGATACGCTGGGATACCGTCTGGGGCCGCGCCTCAACGCTGCAGGCCGCCTGGACGATGCGGGCAAGGGCGTGCGCCTGATGATGACGGACGATCCGGCGGAGGCGGATGCGCTTGCCGAAGAGCTTGATATCCTCAACACCGAGCGCAAAACCACCGAGAGCAATCTGGTCAAGATCGCGGAGGCAGCCGCGCGTGAGCATGATTTTATTGAAAACCGAGCCCTGATCGTGAAAGGCGACGACTGGCACGTGGGTGTCATCGGTCTGGCAGCTGGACGGCTCTGCACGCATTATTACTGCCCGACCTGCGTGCTCAGCGAGCATGAGGGAATGCTTCACGGCAGCCTGCGCTCCATCCCCGGGGTGAACATCCACAAATGCCTGCAGAAATGCGACGATCTGCTCCTGCGCTACGGCGGTCATGAGCAGGCTGCAGGCGTAACGCTTGCAAGCGAACAGTACGACGCGTTTTGCCATCGGCTGCAGTCGGCGGTGGGTGAGGCGGACGAAAGCTGCTTCATTCCTGCGCAGGAGTATGATGCTGAAGTCACCCTCCCCGAATGCACGGAGGAACTCCTCTGTGAACTGGAACTGATGGCTCCGTTCGGCTGCGGCAATCCTGCGCCGCTGTTTCTCTGCCGCGGAATGCATCCCGAGGAAAGCCGCGCCGTGGGCACGGATGGCTCCCACCTGAAGCTCACCATGCGTCAGGAAGGAAAAATGATGGGCGGCATCGCCTTTGGTATGGGAGCGATGGCGTCAAACATGCCGGATCGAGTGGACGCTGTGTTCAGCCTGAGCCGCAACACCTTCCGCGGCGTCACGAGTCTGCAGATGGAGGTAAAAGCCATTCAGAGCGTGCAGAGCGCCCGGATGGAAAAGCTGCAGAAACCCGATCCTGTCCGTCAGCAGTCTGCGCTGCTGGAGGCGCTGCTGGACGCTTTTTCGCAGAAGGCAGGAAAAGAGGAAGCAGACACAGAAGTTATACAGGAAACGGAATGGACAAATCTGCAGAAAGCGCTGTGCGAAAAACAGCGCGGTCATCTGCTGATTTCCCGCACGGCAGAAACAGCGCTCAAGGCGCTGGAAATGGCTGAGATGGATGTGAGTCTGCACGGACCTGAGGATCTGCGCGGATTCCCGGCGCTTCTGACCTCTCCGCTGATGAGCATGACACAGGGACAGTGGCGGCATGTGTGGCTTCTGGACGGCGAAATTTGCGCCGGAGAAGCGGAGCGCTGGCATGCGCGCCTGCCGAAGTCCGTGGTGCATATTCTGCCGTGCACAGAGGCGCTTTCCTCCGCAGCTTTGGCTGTCGACGCAGGCGATCCCGCCTACCGCACGCTCTACAAGGCGCTGCGCTCAGGCGCGTTCAGAACCCTTTCCCAGACCGCCGAAGCTTCCGGCCTCACGGAAATCCAGACCCGTGCCGGTCTGCACGCCTTCCGTCAGCTGGGATTGATTGAATATAGCGAATCGCCGTTTCGCTACGCACTTCTTCCGGCGCAGAAATGCTCGCTGGGCGACAGTCCGGTGCTTTCCGCGCTCAGAAGACTTCATGAAAGGAGAATGTGAGTGGCTAAAACCAATGCACGCAGCATGCTGCTTCTGCATGGCACGCTGCTGATTTACGCTCTTGCCAGCGTCTGCGCCAAGGTGGCCGGGCTGTACATGTCCGGCCAGCAGTGGATGATGACGCTGGTGTTCCTCGCGCTGGAGGTCGGCGCGCTGGGTGTTTACTCGATTCTGTGGCAGCAGGTTTTGAAGCGCATGCCTCTCAATTTTGCCTTTGCCAACAAGGCTGTCTGCACGCTGTGGACGCTCCTGTTCGGCAGGCTGCTGTTTGGCGAAAGCCTTACCTGGGGAAAGGCGCTGGGTATCGTAGTGGTGCTCATCGGAGTCATTCTCGTGGTGACCGATCATGAATAGTGGCGTTCTGATTTACCTCATCACTCCGCTGCTCTCGGCGCTGAGCCAGATGATCCTCAAAAAGGCCGCCGACAACCCGAAGTATACCGGCATCCGTGCCTATCTCAACTGGCCGGTCATTTCCGCTTACGGACTGTTCTTCGGCTGCATGCTCCTCAATGTCGTGGCGCTGCGTACGCTGGATCTGACCATCGCAAGCGTGCTGGAGGCTTCCGGCTATATCTACGTCATGGCGCTGAGCTATTTCTTCCTCAAGGAAAAAATCACGCTGAGAAAACTTGTTGGCAATATCATCATCATTGTAGGCATCATCCTCACCCTTACGCTGTAACAAATTGATCCTGTCTAAGGAGGCAACGTCAATATGGAAACTCCCGTCGTCCAGCCCAAGAAGATCGTATTCTCCGGCATCCAGCCCTCCGGTACGCTGACCATCGGTAACTACATCGGCGCGCTGCGCAATTTCAACCGTTTCCCCGAAGATGAATACCAGTGCATTTACTGCGTGGTGGACATGCATGCCATCACCGTGCGTCAGGATCCTGCCGCGCTGCGCAAGCGCTGCCAGGAACTGGCCGCCATCTATATCGCTTCCGGCCTTGATCCCAAGAAAAATGTGATCTACTGCCAGAGCCATGTCAGCGGCCACGCTGAACTCAGCTGGATTCTCAACTGCTTCACCTACATGGGCGAGCTCAACCGCATGACGCAGTTCAAGGACAAGTCCTCCAAGCATGCGGACAACATCAACGCCGGCCTCTTCACCTACCCGGTGCTTATGGCCTCCGATATCCTGCTGTTCAACACCTCCGTTGTGCCCATCGGCGCAGACCAGAAGCAGCACCTCGAACTCACCCGCGATATCGCCCAGCGCTTCAACGGCGTGTACGGCGACGTATTCACCATTCCCGAGGGCCGCTTCGGCAAGGTCGGCGCGCGCGTGATGAGCCTGCAGGAGCCCACTCGCAAGATGAGCAAGTCCGATCCTGAAGACACCTATATCGCGCTTCTCGATCCGCCGGACGTTATCCGCCGCAAGATCAAGCGCGCCGTTACCGACAGCGAGGCCGAAATCCGCTTCGATCCCGAAAACAAGCCCGGCGTGAGCAACCTGCTCTCCATCATCGCTGCACTGACCGATACCACCGTGGAACAGGCCGCCGCTGATCTCGCCGGTCAGGGCTATGGCAAGCTCAAGGAGCGCGTGTCCGACGTGGTGATTGCTTCCCTCGAGCCTTTGCAGGCTGAGCACAAGCGTCTCATGGCCGACAAAGCCTATCTGCAGGGCGTGCTCGACGAGAACGCCGCAATCGCTAACAAGATGGCCATGAAGACCCTCCGCAAAGTCCAGCGCAAAGTGGGCTTCGCTGAGAGAGGACGCTAAGTACGAACGAAGGGGACGTTGGAAGGCTCCGCCTCCCAAACCCACCGCCAAAGGGTTTCACCCTTTGGAATCCCATTCTTTGAGATCAATGAAGGGATTCTTAAGGGCGACAGCCCTTAAGCGGAGGTTTGGAGGCAGCGCCTCCAACGTCCCCTTTTTACGGTACGCACACCACTCTTCCGGCCACGAAGTCGCCGGGGGCGAGCTGGGTGTTGAGGGTGAGGAAGACGCCGGGGGAGACGGAGAAGAGCTCGGCGAGGGTGTTGAGGTCTTCGAACTCGCCCATGATATAGGTTTGAGAGCCGACGGGGCAGAGGCGGCGGGAGCCGGACGGCGGCACGCAGTAGAAGGTGCCGGGGGAAAGGCGTGTGGTGGGCAGCGTGGGATTGGCGCTTCGCATGGCCTGATAGCTCACGTTGTGCTGCAAAAGAAGGTCTGTGAAGGTCTGACCGTTCTGAACAACGCCGCTTGTGTAGCCGAAGGGACAGAGGCGAATGGGAACGGCAGGACGGGACGGCAGAGTGGGCGTGGGAAGCGAAGAGGGGCCTTCGCCGGGTTCGGCGGGCTGATTGTCGGTTGAAACGTCAGGCGTTGGAAGCGTGGCCGGGCCTTCATCGGGCTGGGCAGGAACATCAATCATCATAGAAAGAAAGCACTCCTTTGCTGCGGAAGTTGGTTCCGTTAGCAGTATATGGAGTGCTTTTGGTTTGGTGCGTCACTCGGAAGGCGTTCGCAGACGTTCGATTTCACGGTTTGCCTGATCCAGCGCCGTTTCGAGCGACTGACGCTGGGATACCTGAAATGCGACGGCGTCGTTGGCCTCCTGCGAAGCGAGAATGGCGTCGTTAAGCTGGGCGGTGAGAGCGTCGCGTTCGGTGCGGGTCTGGTCAAGTTCGCGGGTAAGGCGAAGATTTTCAAGCGTCAGGTCGGAATGCTGCTGACGAAGATCCATCAGCATTTCATCGCGCTGCGCCATCAATTCTGTCTGGCGCAGGCTGCCGGTGAGGATGAAGCCTGTAACCACCATGAGCGTAAGAACCAGAGCGGTCAGGATCAGCACGGTTTGTTTCAAGAAAAGGCCTCCTTCATACAAAAAAGCGTTCGGACACAGTGTGTGCCGAACGCATGAAAAGAATACATATATCAGGGTGTCAAAGGTTCCTCGACCTTTTCCACGGGCTGAGGATCGGGCAGCGGCGGGAGCTCGCGGATGTCGGAAATGCCGAAGTGTTCGAGAAATTTATCCGTGGTAGCGTAAAGGATCGGACGGCCGAGCGCCTCCTTGCGGCCTACTTCCTTGATGAGTCCTTTTTGCAGGAGTGACTGCACGGAGTAGTCGCACTTCACCCCGCGCACCTGCTCTACCTCGCCCTTGGTGGTAGGCTGACGGTAGGCAATCACCGCCAGCGTCTCCATGGCCGTTTGCGAAAGGGACTGGCGCTGCACGGGCTGAAGCATGCGTTCCACGTAAGGCGCATATTCGGCGCGCGTTTCAAGGCGCAGGTGATCGCCGTAGCGCTTCACGGTGATACCGCGTTTTTCCTCGTCCATGGCGCGCTCCAGTTCCTCCACCGCGCGGATGGTTTCCATATCGCTCACGCCCAGTGCAATGCTCAGATCATTGATTGCTACGGGCTCTCCTGCGACGAACAGAATGGCCTCGATGATCTGAGGCAGCTGCGTCGTCTCCGTCGTTCTCGTCTCCATCGGTTTCCTTCCTTCCGGGTACCAAAAGAATGGTGTCAAACGTAGCGCTCTGCTTTACATGCGCCTTGCCGAGCTTGAGGATTTCCAGCAGGGCAATGAAGAGGGTCACAACCTCCTCTTTGCCCGGAGCGTCGGAAAAAAGCTCGTCAAACCGCGTTTCGCCCATGACCAGCTTGCTTTCGATGGCCTCCATGCAGCCTTCCACGGTGTAGTTGTCGCGCCGGATATCGCGCAGGCGGAAATCCACCTCGCGCGGTTCGGCAGGAGTGCGGTTCTGCACGCGCAAAAGGGCTTCCCACAGCGCTTCGAGCGTTAAGCCGTCCAGTTCAAAAGTGGGCGGCGGAAGCGGATATTCCTCGGGAAGCTTGCCGAAGACCTGCAGAGCGCTCTTTTCAAAGCTGCTCATGTTTTCGGCGCTTTCCTTGAACTGCTTGTAGGCGATCAGTCGGGCGATGAGCGCCTGCTCGGGATCTTCCTCTTCCTCCTTGGGCGGCTTGGGCAGCAGATGACGGCTTTTGATTTCCACCAGCGTTGCAGCCATAGCGATGAACTCGCTGGCCTCGTCCATGTCGAAATCCTCGGCGTTCCTGACGATTTCGATGTACTGCTCGGTGATGTCGCTTACGAAGATTTCCTGAAGATCGATTTTGGCCTTGCCGATCAGCGTGAGCAGCAGATCCAGCGGCCCGTCGAATTGTTTGAGATGAAAGCTCAGCGCCATCAGTTCAACCCCGCGATCATCAGCAATAGATTGAGCACCGCGTCTTCCACCGCGTCAAAGGCGGTGTTGAGAATGCGGGAAAACGCGCCGCTCAGGCACAGGACGATCAGGATCACCTGCGTGATCTGGAAGGCGTTGCGGCCAAGGTTGAATCTGCCCTTGAGGAGAATGTCGTTGATGATGTGGTAGCCGTCCAGCGGAGGAATGGGCAGGAGATTGAACAGACCCACCGACAGATTCATCGTGGCAAACAGAAGCAGGAAACGCTGGATGTACTGAAGCCACGGATAGCGCATCGCATCCACATTGTCCGCGCCGCCGCCGCCCAGCAGCACCGCATATCCGATGCCGTTGGAGCTCAGGAGCTCGCGCGCACCATAAAACTCGATGACCTCCGGCTTCCAGAGAAGACCATTGAGGCCCACAGCCAGAGAAAGGGACAGCAGAAACAGCGTGATGTTGACCGTGATGCCTGCGATACTTACCAGAAAATCATCGCGGCGATAGTTGTCGAAGTTGCGGGGATTGACCGGCACGGGTTTGGCCCAGCCGAAGCCGAAAAAGACCAGAAACAGCGTGCCTATGGGATCAAGGTGCCTGCGGGGATCCAGCGAAAGGCGGCCCAGCATTTTGGCCGTAGGATCGCCGCATTTCCACGCCACATAACCGTGCGCAATTTCATGGAGCATCAGCGTCAGAAGAATCGATGCGGCAAAATAGATCAGGTAGACAATGAAGTCAGCGGGATCGGCCATCAGCCAGTTGAACCAGCTCTGCAGCCTGCTGAGAATTCCCATTGAGAAACCTCCTTTCAAATGCATGCGGAAAAAAGCAGCGCATACAATTCATCATGATGGGAACGGTAAAGATTATACCCTGCAAAGCATGAATTGGCAAGCACGGCGCATTGAATTCGTGCCCGGGAGGCATGAATTCACAACTGGAAAAATGTTTGCAAATGGGAAAACGTTGTGATATACTGATTTCAACTGGTGTTCTGTCACGTCTGACAGTGAATTTCCGGATATGTTGAATGAAATGGAAATGAGGATTATTTGTGCGTTACGCCTTTTTGCTGAAGCCGCACGCAAATGTGAGATATCGACAGTCTTTGCAAAAGCTGGCTCTTTTAGAGCTTCAATGCCTTCTGGGCGCCTGGGGGATGGAAGGTGCATCGCCTGAATGGACCCGGATTGGACAGGAGCCGTTTTTAACGTTTGAAACAAATGAAATGACCGATGAAGCGTGGGCGGAGATCTCACGTCATTCCTCGATTTGTATGGCGGGCGAGGTGCTTGAAGGCGGCTTGATCCGTCCCATTGCACGCAGCATCGAGGGGGTTCTGCCGGACGATCTGCCGCACGTGCTCAAATACAAGGGCAAAACCAATGCCGATTTCACGCAGATGATGCTTCACTGCGCGAGAGCTGCTTCTGATTTTGCCAGAAGCGGCGAAAAACTGCGCGTGCTGGATCCGATGTGCGGCAAGGGAACGACGCTTTTCTGCGCCATGTGCGAGGGTCACGATGCAGTTGGCATCGACACCGACCACAAGGCCATCGCGGAAACGGACGGATATTTTGAACGCTCGCTCAAACTGCACCGCATCAAGCACAAGCGCTGCGAGCAGTCCCGCACGCTCCCGGGCGGCGGAAGCGTACGTGTCTCGTCCTACACAGTGGCCGCCGATACACAGGCCATGAAGGATGGACGGACGATGCAGCTTGAACTGATCAACGGCGATGCTGCCCGCACCGCTGAAATGGTCAAGCTCGGAAGCGTTCACCTGATTGCCAGTGACCTGCCCTACGGCGTGCAGCATGCTCCGAAAGAAAACGGCGGCATGTCCTCGCTTGCAAGGCTTATTCAGCGCGTTGCACCCGGATGCGTACGCGCCCTGAAACCGGGCGGCGCACTGGCGTTTTCATTCAATATCAACACCCTGCGCCGCAAGGAAGTGGCGCGGGTTCTCTCGGAAGCCGGGCTCCACGTTCTGGAGGACGGACCCTATGCTGATTTTTCGCATTGGGTGGAGCAGGCTGTGGAGCGCGATATCGTCATCGCGCGCAAGGAAGGATAAGGAGGGTTTCTTTTGCAGATCGAACAGCTGCAGACCATGACGGTCATCCAGCTGCGCAAGCTGGCCAAGGAAAACGGCGTAAAGCTCGGCGCTGGCATTGATAAAGCAGGAATCGTGGAACGTATTGCGGAAAAGCTTTGCGCCGCTGAACCGGCTGCACCCGAAGCACCCAAGGCAGAAGCAGCGCCTCAGCCCACCATGGAATCCCTGCAGGAGGCGAGCCTTTCTGCCGACGTGACCAGCGTTTCGCCCGGCGGAAGCTTCCGTCCGTGGAACCAGAGCGAATCACAGGAGGGCGGCTATCGTCCTGCGTACCGTCAGGCATGGCAGGCGCGTTCCGCGCAGAATGAACAGGCGCAAAAGCCTGCATGGCAGCGCAATGTCGCCGCACCCAGCCGCTTTGGCCCGCAGAGCCGCCCCGCGCCTCAGCCTCAGCAGGAGATGCAGGAGGAAGCTCCCCGCATGAGCGCAGAGCCTGCGCGTCAGGAGAACCGTCCTGCGCAGGATAACGCACCCCGTCTGGACGGCTACCGTTTGGGCTATCGCGCTGCGCCTCAGCGTCAGCCCTATCAGAACCGCAATGATTACGGCAGCCGTGACCAGAATTACGGCGGCTATCAGCAGCGCGGCAACTATCAGCAGAATAACTATGGCTACCAGAATCGCGGTTACCAGCAGAACAATTATCAGCAGCAGGGAGGCTACCGCAATAATTACAACGGCTATCAGCAGCGAAGCTTCCAGCCCCAGCAGTCCAGCGAAAACAATTACAACGACGGCCTCTACCGCATGGCCCGCGACCAGCAGTTCATGGAGCAGGCCGAGGCCGGTCAGCTGCCGGATATGATGCAGGTGGCGCAGAGCGAACCGGTGCAGGGCATTCTGGAAGTGCTTCCTGACGGCTACGGCTTCCTGCGCGGCAAGTCGCTTCTGCCCGGCAAGAAGGATATCTATGTGTCCATGGCGCAGATCCGCCGCTATGGCCTGCGCACCGGCGACCATGTGGAAGGCAAGGCCCGCGCCCAGCGCGAAGGCGATAAGTTTGCCGCGCTCCTGTATGTGGAAAGGCTCAATGGCGAAGAGGCACAGGAAAATCCCGACCGCCTGAGCTTTGAACAGCTCGTGCCGGTCTATCCCGACAAGCGGATCGTGCTGGAGGGGGAAGAAAGCTCCATGGCCATCCGTCTGGTGGATCTGATTGCGCCCATGGGCTTCGGCCAGCGTGCGATGATTGTTTCACCGCCGGAATCCGGCCGCCTGACGCTGATGAGCGAAATGGCCCGCGCCATTAAGCGCAACGATCCCGCGGCGGACGTGCTGATGCTCCTCATCGACGTTGCGCCTGAGGAAGTCACCGAAATCAGCGAAAGCGTGGAAGCCGAAGTCTTTGCCTACCTTTGCCGATGCGCCCGAAACCCAGACCCGCGTGAGCGAAACGATGCTTGAACGCGCCATGCGTCTGGTGGAAATGGGACACAATGTGGTGATTCTGCTCGACAGCCTCACCAAGCTCACCCGCGCCTATCAGTCGGTGCTGTCCCAGGGCGGACGACCCATGACCAATACCGTCACCCCGGCCGCACTGGTCAAGCCCAAGCGTTTCTTCGGCGCTGCGCGCAACACCCGCGATGCCGGAAGCCTCACCATGATCGCCTCCATCGCCGTCAACACTGCCTCCCGCGTGGACGATATCATCTTTGAAGAATTCCGCGGTACGGCCAATATGGAGCTGGCGCTTTGCTCCGAGCGTGAAAACGATCCCGTGCATCCGATGATCGACTTGCAGCTCAGCGGCACCAAGAAGGACGATATGCTCTTAAGCAATGAGCAGAAGGAAGGCCTGCGCGCCATCCGCAAGGTGCTCGGCGCAGCCACCAACGGTGAAGCGGTCGTTCAGCTGGTGGATATGATGAAGAAAACCAAATGCAACGCCGATCTGCTCGAGCGCCTCAAGGACTGGATCGCCCTGTGGGAGAAAAGCGGATATCTGAAAAAGTAACATCTCTTGGTCAAAACGGTGCAGTGCTTCTGCTGTACCGTTTTTTTGAATGGTTTTTCCGCAGAATGAACTTTTCAGAATCAGGATGCGTCTATATAGGTGAAACCGGTTTTATTCATTCTGAGAATGAAGGAGGTGTGATATGGACGAGTTTGAGAAACTGCTTCAAGCAGCAAGCGGCGCAGCAGAACGGTATGTTAGGTTTAAGATTTGCTCCAGAGCGGATGCGGATGATGTGCTGCAGGAAATATTCCTTGCTGCCTATCAGAAATTTCCGCAGCTGAAGAACAGGGAGTCGTTCAGAGCGTGGATCATCAGCATTGCCAGAAACAAGTGCAGCGATTACTTCCGCCGCAAGGCAGCTCAGCTGGAAATTCCGGTTGAGAATCTGGCGGAAACACAGATATCCATTGGCCGGCGCGGTGTTTCCGTGGTGGAAACGGTCAGGGAAACGCTGAACCGGCTTGGCGACAAGGACAAGCAGATTTTGTACCTGTTCTGGTGGAAGGAAATGCCGCAAGCGGAAATTGCGCAGCTTCTGAACATTCCGCTTGGAACGGTCAAGAGCAGGCTGCATACGGCAAAGCAGAATTTCAAAAACATATATCCCTGTCGCACGGATGAACCGAAAGGAGAAGACAGCATGAAAAAGATGCCTGAGTATATTCCTGAATATCGGATCGAAGCAAGCGCCGAGCCGCCTTTTGCGGTCAGGTGGGAAGAAATGATGGGCTGGTTTCTTGTTCCCAAGCTTGGAGAGAAGCTCAGCTGGGGTATGTATGACATTCCCTCCCGCAAGTGCAGTAATGTATACGATCTGAAGGTGACGGGAAAGGCGAAGGTTCACGGAATTGAAGGCGTGGAACTGACGGCGCGCGAAACGCCATATGCAAAACCCAAGGAAGCGATCGACTGGAACTTTGTTGTGCAGCTCACCGATACGCATTGCCGCTATCTGGCGGCGCTGAGAAACGAAGGAGATGTGCGCAATTATATCACGTTCCTTGACGGGGAGGAGTTTTTGCCAAACTGGGGTTTCGGAGAGGATAATTGCGGAAACGAAACCAATCCGGTGCCCAAGGGGGACATCCGCAGGGAAGGAACAGCCGTTACCACGGTTAACAAGGAGTTTCTGCTTGACGTAGTGGGAAGATATACGGTTACCATTGGCGGCAGAAGCTATGATACCATCTGCGTGATGGACATTGAAACCTACAATTCCGGCGTGGTGTCCGAGCAATTCCTCGATCAGAATGGAAAAACCATTCTGTGGCGCAGATTCAACCGGGATGACTGGGCCATCGAACGCTACCAGAAGAAATGGAGCGAGCAGCTGCCGGATAACGACAGACTCATTGTAAACGGTCAGGTCTATGTTCACTGGTACGACTGCATTACGGAGTACATTCTTTAACCCAATCAAAAACAGCGGCCGCTGCATGCCATGCAGCAGCCGCTGTCCATTTATCCCAGCGTGATCTCATATCCGCTTTCGAGGCGGTATTCGCATCCGTTGTACTCCAGCCAAAGCGTCTGCGCGGTGGGATTGTACACACGCCGTCCGTCGGCGGACAGATGCATGCTTCGCCACGCCTCCACATAGTCGTGGATTTCGATGTTGGTGGCGTACCAGATGTTGTCGCGGCCGCCGATGTATTCGGCAAACTCCTCGATTACGTTCCAGTTGTCGTTGGCCTCGAACTCGTAGCTGTGGCCCCAGAGGTAGAACAGCGTCGGACGGTAGTTCTTCTCCTCCACAAAGCGGCGGGCGAGAGTCATCAATTTCGGATCGTTGTGATGACAGGTGGCCGGCAGGCGCAGCCAGTCGTGCGGTACGTCGAAGCGATGGGTGGATTCCACCGTGCGCGAGTAGGCAACGCCGCAGTCTTTGAGGGTTTTGGCAATTTCGGGCGTCACGGTGCCGTAGGGATAGGCCATGCCGCGCACGATGCACTGGAAGAGATTTTCAAGCCTTTCCTTGTCGCGAAGCACCTGCCACATCGCATGGGATACGGGCAGGTTGGGCAGATCGCCGTGATACAGCGCATGAATGGCTACTTCGTGTCCGGAAGAGCCGTAGAGCTCCAGCACAGCCTTTTCACTCAGACGGCGATGGATCTGTCCGGCAGGAAAGACCGTTCCCTCCGGCACAAACTGTCCGCTGTTGAGGTTGAAGGTTCCCTTCAGGCCATGACGGTTCATGATGTCCATCAGCCGGATATCCTGCTCCACACCGTCGTCGTAGCTGAGCGTCAGCGCCTTTTTCTTTCCGCCGGGATAAAGCATCCACAAATCAGCCATTGGTTGTCACCTCGAATTGAAAAATCAGTTATGTAAGGCATTCGGGATGAAAGAGGGAATCCCTGCATACATGAAAAAATGCTCCTCTGAAAAGAGAAGCATCAGACTGTTAATAAACCCTAAAGGGTGGTATCGGAGGGATCGCAATCCCTCTGATTTTCATTCGTATCGACCGGCTTTGCCGGTCGGGCGGGGAGTTTTCGTGCCTGCACGAAAACATTCCGACAGTATTTGGCGGAAAAGATCGCCACAGGCGAGCTTTTTCGACACGCAGATGCTCCTCTGAAACGAGGAGCATCTGGCGTTATTCTTCGATTTCGCCTGCGGCAACCATCACGCTGCGAAGACCCGCAACGCTTTCCACCGGCAAAGAGAACATCACCGTATGCGCAGGACTCTGAACACCGGCCTTTTCCATGATGGCGCGCATGAGTGTGGTCTTCTGGTTGGCAGCGGTCAGGATCATGAGCATTTCCTTTTCGTCGGCAATCGACAGGCCGAAGAAGCGGTTTTCGCCGCCGGGATTGGTTCCCTTGGCGTGCAGCACCGTGCCGCCCATGGCGCCGGCTTCGCGCGCAGCATCCATCACTTCGTCCACGTGGCCGCGGTTGACAATGGCAATAATCAGCTCATAGAGAAAAGCCTTGGGCATTTCGGTCACCTCTCCCAGAATAATATCCTGTCCATGCGTAAAGTAGTTAAGGCTGCTGGAGCCCGCCACGCTGCCAACGGGAATCATGAAGGCAACGCCGTGGCCGGGCATGTCCAGCCCGATCTCGCGCGTAAGGGCAATCATCAGCCTTTTGGCGCGCGGACGGCTGGTCATCGCGTAGAAAAGTTCTTTTTCGGTTTCTTCCAGCCCCAGCAGGTCCAGCAGGGACTTTCCGGCGGTGCCCTGGCACAGCAGGCTGGTCACGGTATTTACCTTGTGATCATTGAAAAAGCGGATCAGCTGATCGTTGTGCTCGCGCTTGACAATGACGCACACAATACACAGATCATGCATATGCGTACCTCCGTTTTACTCGATAATATCTTCCACGAATGTGGTGGAAGCGGGCTTTTCCTTCTGCTTGTGCTTATATACGAGCCCGAGGAACTGAATGGTGATCAGAGGCGTCATGGCAACCATGGCCACCACGCCGAATGCATCCGTGGCAACGTCTCCGCCTGCAGCCTGACACGCGCCCATAGCCAGAGGCAGCAGGAACGTGGCCGTCATGGGACCGGAGGCAACTCCGCCGGAGTCGAAGGCAATGGAGGTGAAGATCGGGGGAACGAAGAACATCAGCACGACTGCGACGAGGTAGCCGGGGATGAGCAGATAGAGGATGTGCAGCCCCGTAAGAATGCGCAGCATCGAAAGCCCCACGGAAACGGAAACGCCGATGGACAGGCTCAGGCCGAGCGCCTTGGGCGGGATTGCGCCTGCGGTGAGCTCATACACCTGCTTGCTGAGCACGTGCACGGCAGGTTCGGCAGATACGACATAGTAGCCGATCAGCATGCCGATGGGCACCAGCAGCCAGCGCACGTCCAGCGCGCCGAGAGACTGGCCCAGATAATTGCCCATGGGCATGAAGCCCACGTTCACGCCGGTGAGGAACAGTGCAAGACCCACATAGGTGTACAGAAGACCCGCGCTGATGCGGAAGACCTCGCGGCGGCTCAGGTGCAGCACAAGAATCTGAAACAGCACAAAAAAGGCGGCGATGGGCAGAAGCGCGATGGCCACTTCTTTCATATAATGGGGGAAGGAGTGCAGGAACATGCCTGTGAGCTCCAGCGTATCGCCGACGCCGGTGAGCGCAGACTCCGTTGTGATGGCGGCATTGTCCGGCTGGAAGATGAGGCCCAGAAGCATCACCGCCAGAATGGGGCCGACGGAGCAGAGCGCAACCAGACCAAAGCTGTCGTTTTCGGCGCGGGAGTCGCTTCGAATGGAGCTGACGCCGACGCCCAGCGCAAGGATGAAGGGCACGGTCATCGGGCCAGTGGTAACTCCGCCGGAGTCAAAGGCCACGGCGAGGAAGTTGTCCGGCACGAACTGCGCGAGTGCAAAAACCAGCACATAACAGCCCAGAAGCAGCCACTTCATCGGAATGCAGAACAGGATGCGCAGAAGCGCAACCACCAGAAATACGCCCACGCCCAGTGCAACGGACAGAATGAGCGTCATATTCGGAACGCCGGGCACCTGCTCGGCCAGCACCTGCAGGTCCGGTTCGGAAATCGTAACGATTACGCCTACAAGAAAGGAAACCAGCATGATCAGCCACAGCTTGCGGCTGCGGGTCATGGCAGAGCCGACGTGCTCGCCGATGGGCGTCATGGCCAGATCCGTACCCAGCGTAAACAGACCCATGCCGATGATCAGCATCACTGCGCCCACGAGGAATCCAAGCATCGCGCTTACAGGCGCGGGAACCCACACAAAGCACAGAATCAGCACGATCAGCGTGATGGGAAGTACGGAGTCATAGGCTTCCTTCCACTTTTCTGTGAGAAGGTTCCTGAAGGTGTGGCGGTAGTTCCACAGCCTTCGGGCATGGTTCGATCGTTTGTCTTTGGTCATTCCCTCACCTCTTTTATTTTTCGAGTGCTCCCAGCCATCTGACGCAAACCGCGCCGATAACGAGCATGCCGCATTCGGCCGCCGCTGTCATTCCGCGGCTGAAACCGGGAAACACCAGCGCAACCGAAACCAGCAGAAAGCCCAGAACCGCGTAACAGGCATGTCCCGGGAAGCGGTCAAACAACCGCTGTACAATCCGCATGCACAAAAGCGCCGAAAGCGCAAATCCTGCGGCAATGAACAAAAGCCTTTCCGGATCCAACGACGCAACGGACTGCAGGTACGCCTGATACCATCCAAGATGAATCAGCAAAAGCGAAGTGGACACGCCCGGGATCACCGTTCCGATGCCTTCCAGCAGGCCGGTTGCAAAAGCCTGCACGGGGGACAGGGAATCAACCCCTGCGCCCTGCGGTGAAAACAGGCTCATCGGAAGCGCCAGCAAAACGCCCAGCGCCAGCGCTCCCAGCCATGCAGGCCGGAAGGGTTCCTTCTGTTCAGCCTCGTGCAGAAGATCCGGGATACTGCCCAGAATGAAGCCGGTAAACAGAAACAGCATCAGTCCGCCATAATGCTCCATCGCGCCGGCAAGTCCCCATGCACCCAGCGCAATACCTGCGGAAATTGACAGGCCCAGCGGAAGCAGAAAGCGCAGATGCTTTTTCGGGTCGCGGAAGAAGCCGATGACTGCATCCAGCATGGGCCGGTACAGCCCGAAGGATACCGCCATCACACCTCCGCTTACGCCTGGAAGGATGCAACCGATTCCGATCAGCAGACCGGAGAGAAGATTGTGTACCACTGAATTGCGACGCTGCATGATCATCCCGCCTTTATCAAGGATTCACATGAACGTATGCGTATGGCCGGGAAACTATACGCCATCTGAGTATAGCATGAAACCACGCCCGCGTCCAATTCCGCAAATCTCTTAGCGGAAAATTAGCAAAAGCCTCCGGTACATGGCCGGAGGCTGAAATGGTTTAGGCCAGCAGATCGCTGATGACCTTCTTGAGATGTTCCACATAGTAAGCGGGGTTGAACTTTTCGCCGGTTGCTTTCTCCAGCAGCTCGGCGGGATCGTAGCGGTTGCCCCAGCGGTGGATGTGGTCGTTGAGCCATTCGGTGATGGGAGCAATATCGCCCGTCTTCAGCAGTTCATCCACATCCAGATCCTTCTTCATGGCGTGGAGAATCTGGTTGGCATAGGCGCTGCCCAGCGCATAGGTGGGGAAGTAGCCGAACATGCCGCCGGCCCAGTGGGTATCCTGCAGAACGCCCTTGGTGTCATTGGGAACGTCCACGCCGAGGTATTCCTTGTACAGCTCATTCCACTTCTGCGGCAGTTCCTTTGTGGTCAGGGTGCCGGCGATGAGCTGCTTTTCCAGCTCGTAGCGCACCATGATGTGCAGCGGGTAGGTGACCTGATCGGCTTCGATGCGGATCAGGGAAGGCTCCACATAGTTGGCGGCGAGGAACAGGTCGTGCTCGCTCACGCCCTCCATGGCCTCGGGGAAAAGCTCCTGCATTTTCGGCATCACGTGGGCGAGGAAAGCAGCGTCGTGGCCGATGATGTTCTCATAGAAGCGGCTCTGACTCTCGTGCATGCCCATGCTGGGCGTGCCGGAAAGCGCGGTTCCCTGATATTCCTCAGCGATGCCCAGCTCGTACTGCGCATGTCCGCCTTCATGGATCACGCTGTACATGGACGACAGCATTGCGTCGGTGTAATAGTGGGTGGTGATGCGCACGTCATGACGGTTCATGCCGGAGGTAAAGGGGTGCTCGGTTTCGGCGATGGAACAGCGGTGCTTGTCCAGACCAATCACGTCCATGAGGTAATCGGAGAAGGCGCGCTGGCTTTCCACGGAGCAGAACTTGCTGATGAAATCGGGCTTGGGCGGCAGGGCACGCACCTTTTCGATGAGCGGCACGATTTCCTTGCGCAGCATGCTGAAGAACTCGTCGAGCACCTCGGTATTCATGCCCTTCTCGTAGTCGTCCAGCAGCACGTCATAGGCAGGACGGTCGGGATCGAGATAGGCGGCCAGACGGCGCTTGTAGGCAATCAGCTTTTCCAGATAGGGCTCGAAGGAGGCGTAGTCGTTGTTGGCCTTGGCCTGCACCCACGCGGCAGTGGCGTTGTTGCGCAGACGGCTGTACTCCACAACCTCTTCCATGGGAATGCGGGTGAAGTCGTTGAGTTCCTTGCGAAGCAGTTCCACCTGGCGCAGCGTGTCGCCGTCCAGTTCATCTTTCTTCTCCCACAGGCCGTCGAGCAGTTCACGGGTCTGATCGTTGACCAGCAGCTCATAGCATTTCTGGTCGAGGAAGGCCATCGTTTCGCCGCGGGCTTCGGCAGCGCCTGCGGGAGCGGCGGTTTCGCCGTCGGTCTGCAAAACGGCCATAGCGTGATAATAAGCGCTGCGGGCGGTCTGAAGTGCACGCAGAGATTCAAGCATCCGGGTAAGATCCATGGTGAGATCCCTTCTTTCTGTTTGCTGCAACCATTATATATAAGGATACTTTTCCTGTCAAACCATAGGAAAAACAGCAAATACACACCCGAATCGATGTAATCATCATTGACAGAAAATTGGCGAAAAAAAGATTTATGCAGGGGTTTCAGCTATTGGACACGGAGAACTTGCAATTTTGATCTGATTTGCTTTTCATATATAGGAATTTTGCAAGTTGGCTTTCGAAAAAATGCACAATTTTCTTGGCTGACCGGGAAATATGTATTGCTTTTTGTGAACATTTATGAGAAAATAGATAGGCTAGAATACGATAACTGTTTCTGGCAGAAAATAATAGAGGAGGACACGAACAATGAAGAAGATGCTTGCTATGCTTCTGGCTCTGTGCATGATCCTGTCCATGGCTCCCGCTATGGCCGAGACCGCTGCTGAGAAGGGCACCATCATCTACGGTTCCACCACCGAAATCGGCGGCGACTTCTGGTACACCAGCTACTGGACCAACAACGCCACCGACAACATGATCCGCAACATGGCGGACGACACCACCACCGTTGTGACTGACCAGGGCGGCGCTCTGATCGTCAACGAGACCGTCACTGCCGACCTCACCACCGAGGAAAACACCGACGGTTCCAAGACCTACACCATCACCATCAATGAGGGTCTGGTCTACAACAACGGCAAGGAAATCAAGGCTGCTGACTTTGCTTGGGACGCTGTCTGGGCTTGCTCCAGCGTTCTGGCTGAGCTGGGCGGCAAGTCCACCGCCAGCACCACCTTCGTTGGCGGCGAGGCTTACAAGAACGGCGAAGTGCCCTACGTCTCCGGCGTGCGCCTGATCGACGACTACACCTTCTCCGTGACCGTCGAAGCCGAATACCTGCCCTACTTCTTCGACCTCAACTACGCTGCCTGGACCGCCCATGACATCAACTACTGGCTGGGCGAAGGCTACGAGCTGAAGGACGACGGCGAAGGCGCTTACATCGCTGGCGACTTCACCGCTGAAGCTCTGAAGGATCACGTGGAAAAGGTTCGCTTCTATGCTGGCCCCGACCGCGTTTCCGCTGGCCCCTACAACCTGGTCGAGTTCGACAAGGCTGCTCTGCAGGCTACCTTCACCATCAACCCCAACTACGTTGGCAACTTCGAAGGCCAGAAGCCTTCCATCGAGAAGATCGTCATCGTGAAGGCTGAGGACGCCACCTGGGCTGACGCTCTGAAGACCGGCTCCTTCAACTTCTACGACACCATGACCGATGGCTCCCAGATCAACACCGCTCTGGACATCATCGCTGAAGGCGGCTTCGACTACGTGCAGTTCGACCGTCCCGGCTACGGCATGATCAACTTCGCTTGCGACTTTGGTCCCACCCAGTTCCTGCCCGTTCGTCAGGCCATCATCAAGCTGCTTGACCGTAACGAGTTCGCCAACACCTTCTGCCTCGGCTGGGGCGGCGTTGTGAACGGACCCTACGGCACTGGCCTGTGGCAGTACCAGGATTCCGAAGAGTGGCTCAACGAGAACCTCGATCCCTACACCTACAACCCCGAAGAGGCTGTTGCCCTGCTGGTTGAAGATGGCTGGATCTACAATGCTGACGGCTCCGAGTGGACCGAAGGCAACATCCGTCACAAGAAGGTTACCGCTGAAGAAGCCGGCACCTACGTGCACAACATCACTCTGGCCGACGGCACCGTCCTGATGCCCCTGACCATCGAGTGGTCCTCCTCCGAAGGCAACAGCGTGTCTGACCTTCTGAAGGTTATGCTGGCTGAGGCCGACGCCACCAAGGCTGCCGGTATGCAGATCAACCAGAACGTCATGACCTTCACCGAGCTGCTCAACTTCTACTATCGTGACGCTTCTCAGGGCGACAAGTACGGCGTGCCCACCTACGGCATGTTCAACCTCGCCACCAACTTCACTCCCCTGTACGATCAGTCCTACTCCTTCACCTCCGATCCCGAACTGGTTGCTCTGGGCTACAACCTGAACTACCTGTTCGACGACGTGCTGGATTGGCTGACCATGCAGATGGTTTACGGCGTTGAGTCCGACGATCCCGATACTCACCTGATCCTCTGGCAGCAGTACATCCAGCGCTGGAACAGCCTGATGCCCCAGGTTCCGCTGTACTCCAACATCTACATCACCGTGTACCCCGACTGGCTGGAGAACTACACTCAGGATTCCTTCTGGGATTTCAACCAGGCCATCCTGTACGCCACCGTTGCTGAATAAGATTTAACGGCGGTTCAAAACCAATAAGTCTCTGTGACGCGGGAGGGCGGGCACAACAGCCCGCCCTCTTGTTCACGGAGGGTAGAAGGGGCTAGGCCATATGGGCAAGTATATACTCAAGCGCTGCGCATACATCGTTGTGGTATTCCTCATTGTATCCTTTCTGATGTATTCGCTTTATAACCTGATTCCCAGTGACCCGGCCAGAGCTGAGCTGGAACCCCTGCGTCAGACTTTGAAGCCGGAACAGTATGAAATGCAGTATAAGCAGCTGCGCGCACAGATGGGTCTGGACGATCCGCTGGTCGTGCGTTATTTGCGTTGGATGGGTTTGTGGACCGATACGGACGGCAAGACTTTCAACGGCATGCTGCAGGGTAACTTCGGTTACTCCCAGTTCTTCAAGCGTGACGTCATCGAGGCCATTGTGGACCCGATGAGCAACACCATTTTTATCAACATTTTCTCTACCATTGCCGCACTCAGCATAACGATTCCGCTGGGTATCTATTGTGCTGTGCACAAAGGCAAGCGTTTTGACAAGACCACGCAGGTGGTCACCATGCTGGGATACTCTCTCCCGGTATACATTATTGCGCTCGTTTTCATGTTCTTCTTCTGCGTCTACTGGCGCATCTTCCCGGTAATGGGCATCAAAACGGCCGGCATTGAATACGCAAACAATTGGGAAGCCTTCGTTGATAAGCTTTATCACATCTGTCTTCCCGTTATCGTTATGACCTTTGGCTCGCTTGGCGGAATGACCCGCTATGTGCGCTCTGCCATGATCGAATCCCTGAGCATGGACTATATCCGCACTGCCCGCGCCAAGGGTCTCCGCGAAAAAGTCGTTATTTATTCCCACGCCTGGCGTAACGCGCTGCTGCCTGTTATCACCAGTATTCTTGGCTGGTTCCTCAGCATTTTCTCTGGTTCCGTTGTTATTGAGAACACCTTTGGCCTCAGCGGCATGGGCCGACTGTACTGGCAGGGTCTGAACAACAACGACTTTGAGCTGGTTCTGGCCATCCAGATGTTCTATTCTGTTGTTTCTCTGACTGGCTCGCTGCTGATCGATATCAGCTACGGTCTGGTTGATCCCCGTGTACGCGTCGATAAGTAAGGAAGGAGGAAAAAACAATGAGCAGCAAGAAAAAAGAGTTTTTCCTCGTCCGCTGGTTCAAGCGTATGTTCTTTGGCCCTGCCAAGGAGGTGCAGGATCTGCTGAAGGAAGAGCAGGTTCAGACGCCTTTCAAGATGATGGCCAAGAACTTCTTTGCCAAGCGCACCGTTCAGGTGGGCCTGACTGTGTTCATCCTGATCTTCCTGTTTGTAACCGTTGGTCCTGCCTTCTTCCCGCTGGATCTTTCCGATCAGGACTCCACGCTCATCAACCTGCCTCCGGGCTACAACATGATGAAGCTGCCTGAAGAAATGAAGGGCAACGTGGCCGACATTGCTCCCGGCAATACCTATGGTATCGGTCTGGACAAGAACGGCAAGATCCATACCTGGGGCGTCACCCGCATCACCGACAAGATCGACCTCAAGGATATTCCTGAAGAGGTTCAGAATGCGGAAATCGTACGCCTTGCCGCCGGCGCTGACCACGTCGTGGCGATGGATGCAAACGGCCAGATGTATGTGTGGGGCAACACCCGCCTGCAGCAGGACAAGTACTCCACCGACATGAACAAGTACATGAAGAACGCCGCGAAGGGCAAGACGGATGAAGAGTGGGACATCATCCAGCTTGAGGCCAGCAACCAGTTCTCCGCAGCGCTCTCCAGCGACGGCACCCTGCACCTGTGGGGCAACTCCAACATGGCCGACGTCAAGATCCGCAAGCAGTACCAGGGCAAGGTTGCCAAGGTAGCGCTGACCTCCAATGAGTATATCTGCCTCATGAAGGACGGCTCTGTGGTCTACACCGGCTACAAGGACAAGGGCAGCCCCTTCCTGCTTCCCAAGAAGCTCAAGAACGTGAAGTTCAAGGACATCGCCTCCACCGGCAGCGCCGTGGCGGCTGTGGCTGAGGACGGCACCGTTCATGTATGGGGCAACGCCGTGAAGGGCGAAGCCAATGTGCCTGAGTTCACCTCTCCTGTCAGCAAGATCTACGGCGGCCGCTATCACTTCACGGCTCTGCTGGAAGACGGCTCCGTGGTTTCCTGGGGCAACAACAAGCACAAGCAGATCGAAGTGCCCGCCTCTCTGGAAGGCAAGCAGGTGGAAAGCCTGTACGTGGGCAACTTCCAGAACTATGCCGTGGACACCGAAGGCAATGTGCACACCTGGGGCCTCAAGGGCTTCCTGATGGGCACCGATGACCTGGGCCGCGACATGCTCACCCGCGTTATCAACGGCGGCCGCGTAACCATGACGGTTGGTGCCATCTCCGTTGTCATTGCCACCATCATCGGCGTGCTGCTGGGCGGCATGGCCGGTTACTTCGGCGGCAAGGTTGACCTGCTGATCATGCGTGTTTCTGAGATCGTGGGCGGTCTGCCCTTCATCCCGTTCGCCATGATCCTGTCCGCCGTTATCGGTTCCAGCATGACTTCCAACCAGAAGATGTATCTGATCATGGTCGTGCTTGGTGTTCTGAGCTGGACCGGCACCTGCCGTCTGGTTCGTGCACAGATTCTGGCTCAGCGTGAAATGGAATACGTAACCGCCGCCAAGGCAATGGGCATCAAGGAAAAGACGATTGTTTTCCGTCACATCCTGCCCAACGTGCTTTCCATCCTGCTGGTCAGCATGACGCTGGACTTCGCAACCTGCATGCTCACCGAATCCACGCTGAGCTACCTGGGCTTCGGCATTCCGCTGCCTCAGCCCACCTGGGGCAACCTGCTCAACGGCGCGAACAACTCCGTGGTTATCCAGCAGTACTGGTGGCGCTGGGTGTTCCCCGCTGTGGTCTTCGGTCTGTGTACCATCTGCATCAATATGATTGGCGACGGCCTGCGTGACGCGGTCGATCCCAAGAGCGCTGAACGTTAAGGAGGTGGATGAAGATGGCACTTTTGGAACTGAATCACCTCAAGACCTTTTTCACCACCAAGCGCGGCATCGTAAAGGCCGTCAACGACGTCAGCTACAGCGTTGAGCCCGGCAAGACGCTGGGCGTCGTGGGCGAGTCTGGCTCCGGCAAGAGCGTGTCCGCCATGAGCATCCTGCAGCTGCTGGACGGCAATGGCTACATCGATTCCGGCAGCATCCATTTTGACGGCAAGGATCTGAGCAAGCTCACCCGCAATGAGATGTACAAGATCCGCGGCAACGACATCTCCGTTATTTTCCAGGAGCCCATGACCAGCCTTAACCCCGTTTTCACGGTGGAAAAGCAGGTTGCTGAGCCCTTCATCATCCATCAGGGCATGAGCAAGGAAGAGGCCAAGAAAAAGGTCATCGAAATGCTCAAGGACGTCAAGATCCCCAATCCTGAAGTGGTTGCCAAGCAGTATCCTCATCAGCTGTCCGGCGGCATGCGTCAGCGCGTTATGATCGCCATGGCTCTGGCCTGTCAGCCCAAGCTGCTCATCGCCGACGAGCCCACCACCGCTCTGGACGTAACCATTCAGGCTCAGATCCTGAAGCTGATGAACGAGCTCAAGCGTGAGCATGGCACGTCCATTCTGTTCATCACCCATGACCTCGGCGTTATCGCCCAGATGGCCGATGACGTGGCCGTTATGTACTGCGGTCAGGTGGTTGAACTGGCTCCCGCCCGTACGATCTTCGGCAAGAATGAGTTCTCTCATCCCTACACCGAAGGCCTGATGGTTTCCATCCCGCGTCTGGATACGCCCGCCAATGAGCGTCTGGACGCTATCCCCGGCGCGGTTCCGCATCCGCTGGATCTGCCCAAGGGCTGCAAGTTTGCTCCGCGCTGCAAGTACTGCACCAAGAAGTGCATGGAAGAAGAGCCCGATCTCGTAGAGGTCGCGCCCGGACAGCAGGTACGCTGCTTCTATGCAAGGAAGGAGGAGCGCCATGCAAACCTCAGCAAGTGAGCGCAAGCCTCTGCTTCGCATCTCGAACCTCAAACAGTACTTCCCTCTGAAGAAGAAGGGTCTGTACGTCAAGGCCAACGACGGCATCACGCTTGATATTTATCAGGGTGAAACGCTGGGTCTGGTAGGCGAATCCGGCTGCGGCAAGAGCACGCTGGGCCGCACCATCCTGCAGCTGTACCGTCAGACCGACGGCCGCACCATGTATTATGGCCGCACGCTGGATGATCTGGCTCCCAGGTATGTGGGCGAGACCATCAGGACGCTGGCCAAGCGCCGCAAGCAGCTCAAGACGCTGGAAGCCAAGCGCGACGCCCTGCAGAGCGAATACGAAGCCATGCAGGACGGCGAGGCCAAGTATTCCAAGCGCAACGAGCTGGATCAGGCCGCGAAGGAAGCCAACGACTGCTTCCTCGATATGACCAATCTGATTGGCGGCTTCATGATGGTCGAAGACCTCAAGCCCGTCACTGATGCTTTCCTCAAGCTGTATGGTCTGTCTTCCAAGCTGCATGCTGCGGACGCCCGTCTGCAGGAAGCACAGCTGAATCTGGATGATGCCGCCTTTACCGCCGAGCACAGCGCCAAGCCCGAAAAGGCCAAGGCCCGTGCTGCCAAGGCGCAGGAAAAGGTTGATAGCATCCAGAAGGAAATCGACGGCATCCGCGCTGAGATTGCTGCGCAGCATGCTGTGATCGACGAAATGCGCAAGCCTTACGCCGGCAACGAAGAGTTCCAGCATCTGGAGAGCTTCCGCGACGACGGTATCGACCTTGCTCGCCTTGAGTACGATGAGATCCGTCAGCTCCGCAAGGATCTGCAGATGATCTTCCAGGATCCCTATTCCTCTCTGAATCCCCGCATGACGGTCGGTCAGATCATCAGCGAGGGCATGATCGCTCATAAGTACTTCAAGAAGAACGACGAGCGCATGCAGGAGGAGATCCTCCGCGTAATGGACAACGCCGGCCTGGCTTCCTACTTTGTCCATCGCTATCCGCACCAGTTCTCCGGCGGCCAGCGCCAGCGCATCGGCATTGCCCGTTCTCTGGCCGTACGCCCGAAGTTCGTTGTGTGCGACGAAGCTGTTTCCGCTCTGGACGTATCCATCCAGTCCCAGATCCTCAACCTTCTACAGGATCTGAAGGAACAGCAGAACCTGACCTATCTGTTCATCACCCATGACCTCAGCGTCGTCAAGTACATTTCCGACCGTATCGGCGTTATGTACCTGGGCAACATGGTGGAGCTCGCCGCTTCTCAGGAGCTGTTCGAGAATCCCCGTCATCCCTACACTGAGGCTCTGATGAACGCCATCCCCACCACCGATGTGGACAGCGGACGTGAAATTCAGGTGCTGGAAGGCGACATTCCCAGCCCCGTGCGTCCTCCCAAGGGCTGCAAGTTCCATACCCGCTGCAAGTACGCAACTGAAATCTGCCAGCATCAGATTCCTGCATGGGAAGAGGTTGCTCCCAACCATTTCGTGGCCTGCCACCACATCCTCGGCAAGGAGGAGAGCAAGTGATCTTTCAGCGCAAGTACGACAAGCAGATGAAGGACTTGAAGGAGAAAAACGCCGCTTCTCCGAAAGCGCTTGAGGATGATGAGCTCGGCAACAAACTGGAGAAGGGCGATCTGCCGGCGATGATCATTTCCGCTTTGATCGTGCTGGTGCCTGCGGCGCTGCTGTTTTTGCTGGCGATTGCAGGGTTTGGGTTCTTCTTTGTAGCAAGGTAAATAAAAGAAACGATCTGTGAGTTATCGCAGATCGTTTCTTTGTATATGTCATTCTTCAAACAGATCAGGAAAATTGCCGCGAAGGAAATGTCTGTATTCCGGATGATCTGAAAATTGTTCGTACTCCTTCCGAATCGTTTTGTTAAGCCATTTCAACGTACCTTCGGATAATTCTTCATATCGAATGACTTTGATGAGTCCCTTGTTTTCTGCTTCCATAATAGAAAGATATGCATCCGGTATGTATTCGACACCTGTTACTTTCACCGGACTGATACTGGTAGCCCCATATGGAATTTGGAGATCAAAACTTGACTCTTCTATGCCCAAAGCAGAATAAATATATCCGGATACACCTTTATATGTCGTTTCCAAAGCATTGGGGTAATACTCTTCTATATATAGTAAGCCGTTTTTATCAAAGCCATATGAGGCCCATTTCTTCCAAATGCCATCATATGGAAAACAAGTATCCTTACAATACTTTTCGACAGCATTACTAAGATACACCAAAACATTTTCTCTTTTTTTTGAGAAATAGATCAGTGGAGTATTATGATTTGAGATTCTTGGTTCAAGAATGGAAATATCTTTTGTTGAAGAAGCATGGTAAAACATTGTCTATCTCCTGTTCGGCTGACGAATTAGCGTGTTATAAACAAAATACAGAACAGCCACAGCGAACCGTGGCTGTTCTCGTATAAGAGTTTAATCAATATGCCTGTAAACCTTGTAATCTCCCGTATCAAGCACCTTTTCATACCCGCTTACCGGACACTTGAGCTGGTCTGTCAGGATCCAGCGGCTCTTGCCGGTGGTGTCGGTGGTAAACCAGCCATACTGCATGCCCATACCGGGATGAATCTCTTGCATCAGCTGCAGGTTATGCACGTCAATGCGTATGGTGTTGGCAAAAGGATCATCGGCAGTTTCGTCATAGACGATAGCTTCAGCAACCTCTGTGATACTTACAGAAGGTGCAGGCGCGGTCAGACGATCGGCATCACCGAAAGCGCCAACGGCGGGAATCGTGAACAGAAGCACGACTGTAGCTGCGCAGGCAGCAAGAGACACAACCGGAAGCGTGAAGCGGTGCCGTGTGATGAAGAACGCAATGACCAGCCAAAGATACGGGGCCAGACGGCGGTAGTCGCGCCAGTCGTAGGCCTCATGCAGCATGATCGTGATGCCAAAGGCGGCGACCAGCAGCAGGAAGCAGGAGAAGAATGGCGGACGGTAGCCGAAGGTGACATGCACAGGCTTGAAACCTCTGCGCTCCAGCGCCATAAAGCTGCCCAGCAGGCACAGAAGCGTAGTGCCCATATACAGCACGCGGAAGGCATCCTGCATGATGCTGCCGGTGGAGCGGAAGTAATCCAGCAGATTGGCCTTGCTGTGACTGAGAAGCATGTGAATGAAGGTATCCAGATTCTCAGCGCGGATCAGGTGATAAGGGAAGCCCTGTGCATTGGGCGCGGCAGCGAGCTGACTGAGAAAGCAGCAAAGCGCAGAGAGCAGGATTGCGATGATGGCGGAGAGTACCATGCGCCAGCCAAACTGGTAACGGCTGAAGAACATCACCATCGGGATGAACAGCACGCAGTACATCGGGCTGTACAGACATCCAAAGACAACCGTGATGCAGCCCAGCGCAAATGCCCAGGGAGAACGCTTCTCCTGATAGTTCAGCAGGAACGCGAGATAGAAGAACATCAGCGCGTAGTTGAACAGCTGTGTCATCGAGGTCAGACTGTAGAGGATAATGGGCATGTATCCCATCACAAGACCGGCAAGGCTGAAGGCAACCGCAGGACGGGGCTTGCGGATGAGGCAGAAAACAGCGGCGGCCACGGAAATCCACAGCGCGTTGCACAGCATGATGGTGTTGTGACTCATGCCAAACAGCTTGATGAACCAGCCATAAATCAGGATGGGTCCGAGGCCGGAAATGCCCAGCGTACCCAGCGCGGCGGTTTCTTCAAACATGCCATAGTAGCCGGTGTCAAAACCCATCTGATTCCAGCTGTACAGACTGCGCCAGAAGCTGAGTTCATCCAGCCAGACAGGCTGCGCGTTCAGGGCATTCTGGCCGAGAATCAGCGAGATCAGCGCAAGAAGAAGAAAAGGCGAAAGAATCAGAACAATCCAGCTGGCAATCTGCAGCCGGCGCGAAGATTTGCTTTCATTCATCGGGTGATGCGTCCTTTCCTAAAATAGAGACATATCAAACCAAGTATAAGTATATCACGCATGAACTTTTGCTGCAAGGCAATCATTCCAAGAAAACGAATTGTTACATCCGGAAACAGACGCTTTCATTGCCTTTACTGCTTGCAAGATCAGCGTTTTTTTGCTATGCTTTGCATGGCTGTATCATCAGCCTCAAAAGGACTGAAGGAGCATGCTCATGAGCACTTTTCCATACGATGCCATCGTGTTTGATCTGGACGGAACGCTGTTTGACGCCGAGGAGGGAATCATCTCCTCTGTGAAATATGCCATGCAGAAGCTTGGGTATCCGATTCCTGAAAGCGCAGACCTTCGGGAGGTGGTCGGTCCGCCTCTGCGCGATTCATTCTGCGGAATGCTGGGCGTTCCTGAAAAGCGCGCAGAAGAGGCCGTGACGTATTATCACGAGCATTTCGGCTCCAAGGGAATGTATTTGTACAGTCTCTATCCGAATATCCGCAGCGTTTTGCAGATGCTCTCTGAGGATGGCGTGCATGTTGCGCTGGCTACCAGTAAGCCCCGCTGGCGTGCTGTGCAGATTCTGGAGTATTTCGGAATCATGAAGTATTTTGACGACGTGGTGGGCGAGGGCGACGACGCCTGCAAGCTGGGCAAGCCCGAACTCATCCGCCGTGCTCTGCCGGACAAACACCGGACTGCTGCCATGGTGGGCGATCGGAAATACGACGTTGAAGGCGCAAAGGCCAATGGAATTGAAGCCATTGGCGTCAGCTACGGCTGCGGTACTGAAGAGGAGCTTGCCGATGCCGGTGCGGATGTGATTGTTCCCGACACTGAAAGCCTCCGCGCGCTGCTTTGTCCGGGAGGCGTGATTCCGCGCGGCTTTTTCCTGAGCGTCGAGGGACCGGATGGAAGCGGCAAGACCACGCAGGTCAATCTGCTGGAAAAGAGCCTCCGTCAGTTTGGCTTCAATGTGCTGCGTACCCGTGAGCCCGGCGGATGCGCCATCAGCGAGGACATCCGCCGCATCGTGCTGGACGCTTCCAACATGGAAATGTGCGATACCTGCGAGGCGCTGCTTTATGCTGCATCGCGCGCGCAGCATGTGCATCAGGTGATCCGTCCGGCGGTGGAACGCGGCGAACTGGTGCTGTGCGACCGTTTTGTGGATAGTTCAGTTGCCTATCAGGGCGGCGGACGCGAACTGGGTGTGGAAACCATTCAGCAGATCAATGAGCCCGCCGTTGCGGGCATGCTTCCGGATGCGACGCTGTATCTGGCGATTGATCATGCAGTGGCGCTTAAGCGCAGGTATGCGGCCTCTGAACCGGATCGTCTGGAACTGGCGGCGGACGGATTCCACGCCCGCGTACAGAAGGCCTACGAGCGGCTGGTTCGTGAAAACAAGAAGCGTTTCCTTGTGGTGGATGCATCCCAGGACATCGAAAGCATCGCCAAAGACGCGCTGGATGCCGTGCTCAAGCGCCTGATTCCCGACCGCAAGGTGGAGGTTGAATAATGGAAAGAATTGTCATTGGCATGTCCGGCGGCGTGGACAGCTCCGTGGCTGCGCTTCTGCTCAAGGAGCAGGGCTACGACGTGGTCGGCGTGTTCATGAAAAACTGGGATGAAAAGGACGAAAACGGCACCTGCACCGCCGCGGACGACTGGAATGACGTGCAGGACGTGTGCGATACCATCGGCATCCCGTGCTATTCCGTCAATTTTGAGAAGGAATACTACGACCGCGTATTCAGCTATTTTCTGGATGAATACCGGCGCGGACGTACGCCCAATCCCGATGTGCTGTGCAATCGTGAAATCAAGTTCAAAGCGTTTCTGGACTACGCCATGAAGCTTGGCGCGGATCACATGGCGACCGGTCACTTTGTCAAAAAGGACGTTCGAGACGGACATACCGTGCTCCTCAAGGGCGATGATCCCAACAAGGATCAAAGCTACTTCCTATATATGCTCAAGGAAAAGCAGATCGAAAAGGCGCTGTTTCCCGTGGGCGGAATGACCAAGCAGGAAGTGCGCGCCATCGCTGAGAAAAATGGCCTGATCAATTCAAAGAAGAAGGATTCCACCGGCGTATGCTTTATCGGCGAGCGCAACTTCCGTCAGTTCCTGCAGGGCTTCCTGCCCATGCAGCCGGGCGACATGCGCACAGAAGACGGTGTGAAGGTGGGCGAGCATATCGGTCTTTCCTATTATACGCTCGGCCAGAGGCGAGGCCTTGGCATCGGCGGCGGCGGAGACGGACGGCGCTGGTTTGTAGTGGATAAGGATCTCAAGCGAAACGTGCTGGTTGTTTCTCAGGGCGAGGACAGCCCGAGACTCTACAGCCGCTATACGAGAGCCAGTCAGATAACATGGGTTTCTGAAGAACCTCCTGCCAAAGACGGTGTGGCCTTCCGTGCGACGGCCCGTTTCCGCTATCGTCAGGCTGACCAGCCGGTCACGGTTGTGATTCGCGGAGACGAAATGTTCATTACCTCCGATGAGCTTCAGCGCGCGGTTACGCCGGGTCAGAGCGTGGTTTTGTATCAGGGCGATGTCTGTCTGGGCGGCGGAATTGCAGAAGAAACGGGTATGCATCCTTTTGCATAAGTTTTTTGACAAAAAACATCGTAAATACAGGAAATCGGTGTATAAATGCTTGCGAAATGCCGAACTATTGTCGTATAATATTCATCATCATTCAGCTTGTACTGAATGACAAGTTGTACTCAAGGAGGACACAATAATGAAGAAACTGGTTTCTGTTCTTTTGGTTCTCGTGATGGCTATGAGCCTTATGGCTTCTGCTGTGGCGGAAGACGCTCTGAAGGTCGGCGTGATCGGCCCCATGACCGGCGGCGCTGCGGTTTATGGCAATGCCGTTGCCAATGGCGCTCAGATTGCTGCTAACGAAATCAATGCCTTGGGCGGCATGCAGATTGTGCTGGATATTCAGGACGACGAGCATGACCCCGAAAAGGGCATCAACGCTTACAACGCCGTGCTGGACAATGGCGCGCAGATGATTCTGGGCACCGTGACCACCGCTCCCTGCGTTGCTGTGGCTGCTCAGGCTTATGAAGAGCGCATTTTCATGCTGACTCCCTCTGCTTCTTCTGCTGACGTTACCGCCGGCAAGGACAACGCTTTCCAGGTTTGCTTCACCGACCCCGGTCAGGGTGTTGCCGCCGCCGAGATGATCGCCTCCAAGAAGCTTGGCACCAAGATTGGCGTGATCTACAACAACTCTGACGTGTACTCCACCGGCATCTATCAGGCTTTCGAAGTGAAGGCTGCTGAGCTGGGTCTGGAAATCGTGGCCGTGACCACCTTTGCCGCTGATGACAACGCTGACTTCTCCGTGCAGGTTGCCACCTGTAAGGACGCCGGCGCTGACCTGGTGTTCCTGCCCATCTACTACACCCCCGCTTCTCTGATCCTGGCTCAGGCCAAGGCCGTTGAATATGCCCCCCTGTTCTTCGGTGTGGACGGCATGGACGGCATCCTGACCCTTGAAGGCTTCGACAAGACCCTGGCTGAAGGCGTCATGCTGCTGACCCCCTTCGCTGCTTCCTCTCAGGACGAGAAGACCCAGTCTTTCGTCAAGCAGTACGTGGCTGCCTACGGCGAAGAGCCCAACCAGTTTGCTGCTGACGCTTACGACGGAGTTTACGCTCTCTACGCCGCCGCTCAGAACGCCGGCATCACTGCCGACACTGCTGCTGAGGACGCTTGCGAAATGCTGATCGAGCAGTTCGCCACCCTGCAGGTGAGCGGTCTGACCGGCGAGCTGGCCTGGGCCACCACCGGCGAAGTGACCAAGGTTCCTGCCGTGTACATCATCAAGGACGGCATCTACGCCAAGGTCGACTAATCCTTGAACTTTTCCGCCCGGCTTCTGCCGCAAAGGTGGGAGCCGGGCGGTTTGCGTACAGACCCCAAAAAGCAAGGTAATCAACCCCAGACAGCCCCTGTGCGGCTGTTTGCAGTTGATTACCTTATGGTATTTTGATGGAGAGGTTGTGAAGGAATGGTATCCTTGCTGTCCCACCTGCTCAATGGTATTAGCCTGGGAAGCGTATATGCCATTATTGCGCTTGGTTACACCATGGTTTATGGTATTGCCAAGATGCTGAACTTTGCCCACGGCGACGTTATCATGATTGGCGCATACATCACCTTCAGCGCAGTGCATGCGTGGAACATGCCTCCGCTGGCTGCTGTGCTGATTTCAATGATCGTGTGTACGGTTCTGGGCGTTCTGATCGAAGGTCTGGCCTACAAGCCGCTGCGTCAGGCCACGTCTCTGGCGGTGCTGATCACCGCCATCGGCATGAGCTATCTGCTGCAGAATATTGCGCTGCTTGTCTGGGGCGCCAACCCCAAAAGCTTCCCCTCTGTGATCGGTCTGCCTTCCCTGTCTCTGCTGGGCGGTCAGCTGATCATTTCCGCTGAAACCATCGTGACCGTGCTTGCCAATATCGTAATCATGATCGCGCTCACGCTGTTTACCAGCAAGACCAAGATGGGCAAGTCCATGCGCGGCGTCAGCGAGGACAAGGGCGCTGCCCAGCTGATGGGCATCAATGTAAACCTTACGATTTCCGTGACCTTTGCCATCGGCTCGGCGCTGGCGGCCATCGCAGGCGTGCTGCTGTGCTCTACCTACCCGGTTCTGATGCCCACCACCGGTTCTATGCCCGGTATCAAGGCCTTTACGGCTGCTGTTTTCGGCGGCATCGGCTCCATCCCCGGCGCTATGCTGGGCGGCATTCTGCTGGGCGTTATCGAGATTCTGGGCAAGGCCTATGTTTCCACGGAACTGAGCGACGCGCTGGTTTTCGGCGTGCTGATTATCGTGCTGCTCGTCAAGCCGACTGGTCTGCTTGGCAAGAAAGTGCACGAGAAGGTGTGAGGTGCCTATGTCAAGGTCAAAAAAGAATTTCATCAGCAATTTGATCACCTACGGCATTGTGATTGTCGCCTTCCTCGTGTGCCAGCTTGCGCTGTCCGGCACCATTGATGGCTTCAAAATGACGCGTTCCCTTAAGGGACAGCTGGTTCCGATCTGCGTCTACATCGTCATGGCTGTGTCTTTGAACCTGACGGTTGGTATCTCCGGCGAGCTCTCACTGGGCCATGCAGGTTTCATGAGCGTGGGCGCTTTCTCCGGCATCATCATGTCCACCTGGCTGGCCGGCGCTTTCCAGATGGAAAATGAAGTGATCCGTCTGATCCTCTCCCTCCTGACCGGCGGCGTGTTTGCCGGCCTTGCGGGCGTTTTGATCGGCATTCCCGTGCTTCGTCTGCGCGGCGACTATCTGGCGATTGTGACGCTGGCTTTTGGCGAAATCATCCGCAATGTGTTCAACTGCCTGTACTTCTCGCTGGACGGCGGAAGGCTGTATGTGAGCTTCAACAATCCGACGCTTCCTGGCAAGATCATCTACAACGGCCCCGCTGGTGCAACCGGCGTTGACAAGATTTCCACCTTCACGATGGGCTTTGCGCTGGTGCTGTTCACGCTGTTTGTCGTGCTCAACCTGATCAACTCCCGCTCCGGCCGTGCCATCATGGCCATCCGTGACGCGCGTGTTGCGGCTGAGTCCGTGGGCATCAACGTGACCAAATATAAAATGATGGCTTTTGTTACCAGCGCTGCGCTGGCCGGTATGGCTGGTGCGCTGTACGGACTGAATATTTCCTCCGTGACGGCTGCGAAGTTCAAGTTCGATACGTCGATTCTGGTGCTGGTATTTGTGGTGCTGGGCGGCATTGGCAATATCCGCGGCTCGGTAATTGCAGCAACGCTTCTGACGGTTCTGCCCGAGGTGCTGCGCGCCTTCAGCGACTACCGCATGCTGGTGTACGCCGTGGTGCTGATCGTTGTGATGCTGGCGTCCAACAGCCCGTTCCTGGCTGCTAAGCTGGCGGTTGTAAAGACCGCGTTTTCCCGTAAAGAAAAGAATGACAAGGAGGGGAATCAGGCATGACGCAGAAAAGACAGTCCGATACCAAAATGGTTCCCGTGCCGAGCCATTCCATCGTGCCTGAGCGCGACGTGGACAAGCGCCCGGTGCTGGAAACCCGTCATCTCGGTATTGAGTTCGGCGGATTGAAGGCGGTTGAAGACTTCAACCTCACCATCGGCGCCACCGAAATCGCAGGTCTCATCGGCCCCAACGGCGCCGGCAAGACCACTGTATTCAACCTGCTGACCAAGGTGTACCAGCCTACCCGTGGCGTTGTTATCCTCGATGGCAAGGACACCGCTGGCATGAATGCTGCGCAGGCCAGCAAGCTGGGCATCGCCCGTACGTTCCAGAACATCCGTCTGTTCAGCAACATGACGGTTGAGGATAACGTACGCATCGGTCTGCACAATCAGATTCGTTACAACATGGCCTCCGGCATCCTGCGTCTCCCTTCCTACTGGAAGCAGGAGAAGGCGCAGCATCAGAAGGCACTGGAACTCCTGTCCATCTTCGACATGCAGGATATGGCCGATGTTCAGGCCGGTTCCCTGCCCTACGGCGCACAGCGCCGTCTGGAAATCGTGCGCGCGCTGGCGACCAATCCGAAGCTCCTGCTGCTGGACGAGCCCGCCGCCGGTATGAACCCGCACGAAACCGAAGAGCTGATGGAGAATATCATCAAGATCCGTGACCAGTTCCAGATTGCCATCATGCTCATCGAGCATGACATGAATCTGGTCATGGGCATCTGCGAAGGCATTTGCGTGCTCAACTACGGCCGCATTATCGCCAAGGGTACCGCCAGCGAGATTCAGTCCAACCCGACGGTTATCGAGGCGTATCTGGGCAAGCGGAAGGAGGACTGAGGATGAGTCTGCTCAAGGTTGATAATATTCACGTCTACTACGGCGCGATTCACGCCATCAAAGGCATTTCCTTTGAGGTAAAAGAGGGCGAAATCGTTACCCTCATCGGCGCAAACGGCGCAGGCAAATCCACCACGCTCAACACCATTGCCGGTCTGCTCAAGCCTCGTGAAGGCTCCATCACTTTCGATGGAAAGAACATCACCGGAATGCCCGCCAGCAAGATGGTTTACAACGGCATGGCCCTCTGTCCCGAAGGCCGCCGCATCTTCCAGCAGATGACCGTGCGCGAGAACCTCGAAATGGGCGGTTTCTCCCGTCCCAACAGCGAGATTGAAGGTTCTATCGAAGATGTGTTCAATCGCTTCCCGCGCCTGCGCGAGCGCGAAAAGCAGATCGCAGGCACCCTGTCCGGCGGCGAACAGCAGATGCTGGCCATGGGCCGCGCTCTGATGAGCAAGCCCAAGCTGCTCATGCTCGACGAGCCTTCGATGGGTCTGGCGCCCATTCTGGTGGAGCAGATTTTCGACATCATCAAGGAGCTGCATGAGGTAGGAACCACCATTCTGCTGGTTGAACAGAACGCGCAGATGGCGCTGTCCATTGCCGACAGAGCCTACGTGCTGGGCACCGGTCTGATTACCATGTCCGGCGATGCAGCCGACGTACTGGCCGATGACCGCGTGCGCGCGGCCTATCTGGGCGGCTGACGAATGAAAAAATCCAAACGCCCGAGCCATGTGCCCGGGCGTTTGCTGTTTGGGGGAATGGAAATGGACGTGCGGATCAGGCGTGCAGTGCTAAAGGATGCGCCGGAGCTTCTGGAGATTTACCGGCACTATGTTCTGCATACAGCCGTAACGTTTGAATACGAGGTGCCGTCGGTGGAGGAATTCCAGAGCCGGATGTGCCGTATTATGCAGAAGTATCCCTATCTGGTGGCCGAGGCTGAGGGCAGGATCATCGGATATGCTTATGCGGGGCCATTCCATGCGCGTGCAGCCTATGGCTGGGCTGCAGAAATGACGGTGTATCTGGATCACCGGTGCAAAGGAAAGGGCGCAGGCAGAAAGCTATACGAAGCGCTGGAGAAGGCGCTTGGGGAGATGGGCGTCCTCAATCTTTATGCCTGCATCGGTGTCCCCGAAGAGGAGGACGAATACCTCAGCTTCGCAAGCGAACGTTTTCATGAGCATATGGGCTTCGTGCGCAATGGCTTCTTCCGCCGGTGCGGATACAAGTTCGGCCGCTGGTATCACATGATCTGGATGGAAAAGATCATCGGCGAGCATGGAAACGATCAGCCGCCTGTGCGCCCTTTTTCGCAGACGGTTGCATTTTGATGGAGCATCCGATATACTTTTTGATAGAAACCACACAGGAGGGAATCAATATGGATATTCAGAAGATCAATCAGATTCTGGAAGATACCGCTTATGTTCACACCAGCGGAACGCCTGCTGAGCGCAAGGCTGCCGAATACCTGGCGGATTGCTGCCGTGAGCTGGGCATTGAAGCGCATCTGGAAGCCTTCGAGGTGGATATGGCCACGATGCATGAGGCCGTGTTTGAGGCCGATGGCGTGAGCATTCCCTGCAAGGGTTATCTGTGCGCCGGAAGCGGTGAAGTGGAAGCGCCTTTCTATTACCTGCGCTCCGACGACGCCTATTCCCTGAAACAGGTCAAGGGCAAGGTGGTTATGATCGACAGCTATCTGCGCCGCTGGATGTATCAGGATCTGCTCGATAACGGCGCAGTAGGTCTGATCACCTTTGATGGCAACGCCAACTATGCTGACCGCGATATTGATCAGCGTGAACTGCGCGCTGTGGTGAGCCTTGGCAACAAGATTCCCTGCGTCAATATCAATGCCAAGGATGCCATCGCACTGGTGGAAAAGGGCGTCAATACTGCAAAGATCGTGCTTAAGCAGGATGAATACAAGGGTGAGTCTCAGAACGTTGTGATGGAGCTGCCCGGCGAGATTGACGAGTGGATCGTGCTGACAGCGCACTATGACACCACTTCGCTGTCCCAGGGTGCATATGACAACATGTCCGGCTGCCTGGGCCTTTTGGGCATTGCGGAGGCCTTCGTCAGCAAGCCCCATCGCTATGGCCTGCGCTTTGTGTTCTGCGGCAGCGAGGAACGCGGACTGCTCGGCTCCAAGGCCTATGTGAAGGATCACGAGAACGAGCTGGACAAGATGGCGCTCAACATCAATCTGGACATGATCGGCTGCATCATGGGCAAGTTCATCGCCTGCTGCACCTGCGAGGAGAAGCTGGTGCATTACATCGAGTACTTTGCCAACGAAATCGGCTTCGGACTCAAAGCGCGTCAGGACGTGTATTCCAGCGACTCCACGCCTTTTGCCGATAAGGGCGTGCCTGCTGTTTCCTTTGCCCGTCTTGCGCCTCCGAACACCGCCACCATTCACAACAGCTACGACACCCGCAAGGTCATGAAGGCCGAACAGGTGCAGGAGGACGTGGCCTTCCTCGTGGCTTTTACCGACCGCATGGCCAACGCAAAACTCTGCCCTGTCAGCCGTACGATTCCTGATAGCATCAAGGAGAAGCTGGACTACTACCTGCTTCGCAAGCGCAAGCCCGAATAAGGAGCGTTCAGAATGAGTACTAACAGACTGGAGCCGGAATGCATCCGCTGTCTGGTTTCCAAGCAGCTTACGGCCTATCCTGCGGATGCATCGTCTGAACAGCAGCTGGAGTACATGCAGCGCTTCCTCGGGCTGGTGGCGAATGCTCGCCGTGACGTGGGTGTACCTGCCATTTCGCGCGACATCAAGAACCTGAAGCGGGAAATGTTTGGCGAACTGGAGGATTTCACGCAGATCAAGCGCCATTTCAACGCGCTGATGCTCGCAAGGGAAGACGTGCTGCAGCAGAACATCGATGCGGCGGAAGATCAACTTCTGCTGGCGCTTCGTTACGCCTTCGTGGGCAATTATATTGACTTCGGCGGCGCTATGCACAAGGTGCAGGAGGAGGAACTCAGTCGCCTGATCGACGCCGCCCCGGGTTTTGAACTGAATCCGGAAGCCTGCGAAGCGCTGAAGGCGGAAATCCTGCGAGCCGGACGCATTGTGTGCCTCACCGACAATTGCGGCGAAATCGTGATGGACAAGCTGCTTTTGAGACTGATCGGCCGCATGAATCCTGAAGCAGACCTTCGGGTGATGGTTCGCGGAAACGACGTGCTCAACGACGCCACGCGCGAGGATGCCGAACAGGTCGGCCTTGCCGAGGTAGCGAAGGTGATGGACAACGGCAGCGACGTGGCCGGAACATGGCTGGAGGACATCTCGGACGAGGCAAGAGCGACGCTTGAAAATGCCGATCTGATTCTTGCCAAGGGACAGGCCAACTTCGAGACCATGCGCGGCTGCGGGCTGAACGTGTTCTATCTGTTTATGTGCAAATGTCAGCTGTTTGCCACCAGATTCCATGTTCCGCGCTTCACGGGCATGCTCGTGCGCGACAAAGACAGTTGAATCAAAAACAACGGCACCGCCGGAATCTTTCCGGTGATGCCGTGTTTCTTTATCGTCCGAGATATCTGGCCAGATCCAGCGTCCAGTCGGTCTGAATGATGTTGAATCCGCGCTTTACCAGCCATCCCCAGCCCTTTTCAGGATCCTCGGAGATGGAAATGTCGTCAGTATGACCGGCTGTGAGCACGGCACGGTAGTCGTAGACGATGGCGTTGCCCCAGGCCAGCAGATTCTTTTTACGAAGACCGCTGAGATAGTCCTCGCTTGCAATGGGCGCATCCTCGCGCTCAAACAGCGCCTCAACACCTACGTAGCGCATCGGGCGTTTGAGAAGCTCGTCGGTGAAGTCATCCCTGTCACGTGCAATAACCATGTAAGGCAGATCTGGCGCGACGGCTTCCACACGTGCAAAATTTTCCGGCGTGGCGGAGGTTTTGATCAGCACCTGATCTTGCATACCGAGGCTGCGCACCGATTCTGTAATGCGCTCCGGGCAGGTCCAGAACTTGTCCAGATTGATGTAGCATCTTCCGCGCAGACGATGCATGATGTCTTCAAAGCGGGGCACATAGTACTGCGTGGGCGTGCTGTCCTGATTGCGCAGAGGAAGCTGATCCACCTCGCGTGCATCCATGTCGGAAATCAGCCGCTCGCTGCGCAGAAACACCGGCTCCATGCCAGGATGGAACACGTACAGCACGCCGTCGCGGGACATGGAAATATCCAGTTCGATGATATCTGCGCCCTGACGCAGGGCTGCTTCAAAGGCGGGATAGGAATTGCAGGGAACATTGCCGCCGGCCACTCCGCGGTGCGCTGCAATCAGCACCTTCTGCGCGGCAGCATTCTGAATGCTCATGTAAATCACCTCGTGTTATTTGCGAACTTCCTTCAGCAGCGGAATGGATTGAGCCGCGCCCGGACGGCTGACTGTAATAGCCGAAGCGGAGGCGGCTTCGCTCAGTGCAAAAGCGATGTCCTTGCCCTCCAGAACAGCGTGCAGGAAGTAACCGGTGAAGGTATCGCCGGCAGCGGTCGTATCCACGGCATGCGCCTTGACTGCGGGCTGGAAGATACGCTGCTCCTGATCCGCATACATGGAGCCCTGAACGCCCAGCGTAAGCACCACCTTGCACTCCGGCCAGCGTTCCAGCATCTTGTCAAGAATCCGGTCGGGTTCGGTTTCACCGGTCATATCCGCGCCTTCCACCTCGTTGAGGATGAACCAGGTCACCTTGTCCAGCGGCCATTTGAGCAGCTCGTCGGTAAAGGGAGAGGGATTGAGCGCAATCTGAATGCCGCGCTCCGCCGCCTCGCGTACGATTTCGTCGCCGTGGCTGATTTCATTCTGCAGAAGAATCAGATCGCCGGCTTCGAGGCTGCCAAGCGTTTCGCGGATCATCTCCGGCGTGATTGCCTGATTGGCGCCGCCAAAGAGGATGATGCAGTTGCGTCCGTCCGCATCCACCTGAATGAGCGCATGGCCGGTGGGCACGTCCAGCGTGCGGATCAGCTGCGTGTCAACGCCGTATTCGCCGAGCAGATCCTTGAGGAACTTGCCGTCCTCGCCGATGGCGCCGCCGAAGCACACAGCCTGTCCGGCCTTGGCCAGCGCGATGGCCTGATTGAGCCCCTTGCCGCCGGAATGACGGTCATATTGCGTGGAGGCAATGGTCTCGCCGTCGCGCACAAAATGCGGCAGCTGATACACATGGTCAATATTCAGCGACCCAAAAACCAGCAGCTTCAAGTTATTTCCTCCTTACGGCGCGGTGCGCAGTTTGGCATACATATCGCGGAAGATGGGCGTGCGGCGGCAGTAATTCGCTACGCGGATGAAATGACGGTCGCCGCTGAAGGCCCAGTGACAGTCATCCGTCAGCATGGGCGAATGCTCCAGCGTGGAGGGAACCCAGTCGGGATTGACGAGCCATGCGATGGTGGAAACATCCCAGATCTCCTTGGCCCATCCGAAGGGATCGTCTGCATAGGCGCAGAACAGTTCGCTCAGCGCATCGCACAGGGCATTTTGACCGGCGAGATGCGCCTGCATATCCGCCGTAGAGGAGAGCAGATGCGACGCGACGCCGTAACACGGCACCAGCACCACAGGCGCGCCGCAGTCCAGCACCACGCGAACAGCGGGAACGTCCTGCATCAGGTTGAATTCATGCGCCGTCGGATAGCTCAGCGGATGGCCGCCCAGCCACACGATGACGATATGCTTGCAGATTTCGGGCTCCATGAGGATGGCGGAAGCGACGTTGGTAATTGCGCCGATGGCCACTACGTAGAGAGGATCATCCTCGCTGTGCGCCATGGCTTTTTTCACCAGATCGCGCGCTGCGGGACTGTCAACATAGGTCTCGCCGTCCGGCAGGTAGCAGCGCGAACCCTCAAATACAAAACCATCCGCGCTAAGATTCATCTTGCCGAGCAGACGGATGATTTCATCGTACGACTTGAGCATGCCGTCCTCCGGGCCGTTGGAACGGTCGTTGTGAAACGGAGCGGCATAGATGGCTTCCACTTCCATCCTGTCGGGAGAAAGCAGGCTGTATGCCATGGCAAACTGGTCGTCCACCTCGTTGTAGGTGTCGGTATCCAGCACCATGCGGATTCTTCCCTTGGGCGGTTCGAGCTTGCGAAGCAGTTCATCCGTGGGAAGCATATTCCATTTCATAAGAAGAGGACCTCCTTGTTGCAGTTGAAAATGCCGGGGCGCATGGATACGCCCCGGCTTTTTGTGTGCAGTTATCAAATAACCTTGCCCGGATTGAGGATGCCGTTGGGGTCGAACGCAGCCTTGATGCCCTGCATCAGACGGATCTGGGTTTCGCCAACGCTCTCAGCCAGGAAGCCCTTCTTGGCATGGCCGATGCCATGCTCGCCGCTGACTTCGCCGCCCATTTCCTTGGCAGCTACGTACAGCTCGTCCATGACCTGCTCCACAGCCTTCTCCCAAACGTCGTCGGGAAGCTCGTCCTTACAGGCATAGACATGCAGGTTACCGTCGCCGGCATGGCCGAAGGAGCAGATGCGCACGTTCAGCTTCTTGCCGATATCAACGGTCTTGCGAACAAAGGCAGGAATCACGTCGCGCGGAACAACCACGTCGCACTCGTCCATCACCGGGGTAGAGCCCTTGATGGCTTCGAGGAACGCGCCGCGGGCATTCCAGATGCTCTCCTTGCGCTCGTCGGTGTCAGCCAGCAGCACGTCCTTGGCGCCGATGGACAGGGCCAGATCGGTCAGCTGATCCATAGCGGGCTTGAGGGCCTCGGTGCTCGCGCCGTCCAGACGCACGAGCAGATAGGCGTCGGCGCTGGTTTCGGGGAACTGCTTGCCAAGATAGGTCTCTGCGCAGGCAATTACCTCGCGCTCCATGAACTCGACGGCAGTGGGCTCGCAGCCGCAGCCCAGCACGGCAGGAACCGCGCCGATGCAGGCATCCAGGTCGTCAAAGGGCATGAGCAGGGAGAGGTTGACCTTGGGTTCGGGGATGAGCTTGACCATCATCTTGGTCAGAATACCCAGCGTGCCTTCAGAACCGACCATCAGGTCGATCAGGCTGTAGCCGGAGGAGGTCTTTACGTTCTTGCCGCCGAGGTTAATCACTTCACCGGTGGGCAGAACCACTTCCATGCCAAGCACGTAGTCGCGGGTGACACCGTAGCGCACAGCGCGCATGCCGCCTGCATTGGTCATGGCGTTGCCGCCCATGGTCGCGGTCTTCTCGCCCGGATCCGGGGGATAGAACAGGCCGGTGCCTTCGAGGGACTTGGGGAACTCCATCAGGAGCACGCCGGGCTCTACGGTCGCGGTCATGTTCTTGACGTCCACTTCCAGAACCTTCTTCATCTTTTCGGTGGACAGCAGCACGCCGCCGTGGATGGCCACGCAGCCGCCGCAAAGGCCGGTGCCCGCGCCGCGGGGAGTGACGGCGATCTTGTGCTCGTTGCAATACTTCATCACGGCGCTGACTTCTTCGGTGGTCAGGGCCTGCACGACGACCTCGGGCATATAGTGGCCGTAGATGGTCATTTCGTCGTGGTCATAGTCGGTGGAGATGGCCTCGCCGCTGAAGACGCGGCCGGGCATCAGTTCGCTGAAATACTTGAGATCCGCTTCGGTAACACGATTGAAGCTCATTATGCCTGCGCCTCCTTCAGCTGGTTGATGAGAGCGGGAACAACGTCGTACAGGTCGGCCACAATGCCGATGTGCGCCACTTCAAAGATGGGCGCGTCCTTGTCGTTGTTGATGGAAACGATATGGTCGGAGCCGTTCATGGATGCGGTGAACTGGATCGCACCGCTGACGCCGCAGGTGATGATCAGGCGCGGACGCACGGTACGGCCGGAAAGGCCGATCTGGCGCTCGTTGGTGGTCCAGCCCTTTTCGACCAGAGGACGGGTCACAGCCCAGTCGCCGCCCAGCAGGGAAGCCAGTTCCTTGATCATGTCAAGGTCGGATTCCTTGGCGAGGCCGCGGCCGCCGACAACCAGGATTTCCGCGTCGGAAATGCTCTGCTTGGGAGGTACGGGCACGACGCTTACGCAGCTGGCCTTGCTCTCGACCACGCCCTTGGGAATACGGCGGGTAACGATTTCGCCGGTCACTTCTTCGGAGCGAACGGGAGCGTTCATCACCTTATAGCGAACCGTGGCGAACTGGGGACGGGTGTTGAGGGTCACGATCTGGGCCATGATGTTGCCGCCGAAAGCGGGGCGGATCTGAACCAGGTCGGTGGTGTCGCGCAGGATCAGGGTGGTGCAGTCGGCGGTCAGGCCGGTGTGGAAACGGGTGGCCAGACGGGGCGCGAGGCTGCGGCCCAGAGCGGTAGCGCCAACCAGCACAACGCTGGGCTTGGCGTACTTGATGTAGTCTTCCACGCAGGACGCATAGGCGTCGGCGCGGTAATAGCCGAGCTCCTTGTCGTCATAGACGGCAACTTCGCTCACGCCGTAGTGGCGCAGCTCTTCGGCATAGGCGGAAACGCCGTCGCCGACCAGCACGGCCTTGACCTTGAAGCCGGGTACGGCTTCCTTGAGCTCATGCGCCTTGCCGATGAGCTCGAGGCTCACGGGATGCAGGCGGCCGCCGCTGACTTCGGCGTAAACCAGGATATCGTTCCACTTGGACTTGTCCACGAAATCAACCTTGGTTTCGAGCTTGACGATGGCCTTTTCGGGGCAGTTCTTTACGCAGATGCCGCAAACCTTACAGGCGGCGTTGAGCTCCGGCTTGCCATTGACCATATCAATAGCGCCGAAGGGGCAGTTGGACTGGCAAAGGCCGCAGCCTGTGCACTTGCGTTCAACGATTGCGATTTGTGCCATGGTCGCGTCCTCCTTTTAGACGAATTTCCACTTCTTGAGAATATCATGCAGCTTGTCGGCGGTGCCTTCGCCTTCCCACACCTCATGCTCGGTGTCGTTGGCCGGCGGGAAGATGCGCTCCACCTGCGTGGGGCTGCCGGTGAGGCCGTAGTGATTGGGATCGGTGTCCAGGAAGGTATCCAGACCCTGAATGTGAACGGGCTTGTCGCCGATTTCGCGGGCAACCATCAGAGAGGGCAGGCGCGGCACATGGATATCCTGCTCAACAGTAACCAGGCAGGGGAAGGGCATATGCACGGTTTCGATGACGTCCTGCAGCTGCTGCTCGGCGTTCACGCCGTCGCCTTCCACTTCCAGCTTGCTCACCCACGCAGCGTGGGGGATGCCCAGATGCTCGGCAATGGCGGGACCGACCTGAGCGGTGTCGCCGTCGGTGGTCTGCTTGCCGCAGAGGATGAGGTCGAAGTCGCCGACGCTCTGAATGGCCTGAGACAGGGTATAGCTGGTGGCCAGCACGTCCGCGCCGCCCAGGCGGCGGTCGGAGAAGACATAGCCTTCATCAGCGCCCATCATGTAGGCTTCCTTGACGACGGCCTGAGCCTGAGGCGGACCCATGGTGCCAACAGTCACCGTGCCGCCGTGCTGCTCCTTCAAACGCAGCGCGGTTTCCAGCGCATACAGATCATAAGGATTCATTTTGCTGGCGATGCCGTCGCGCTTGAGCACGCCGGTTTTCTCATCCACCTGCACCTTGTTGGTGGACGGCACCTGCTTGATACACACAAAGATGTTCATGGGATCTCCTTTCTTGAGTGCGGATATCATATTCTCCCAAAGCTCCATGCTCCGGACGTGGAGCGCAGAACATTCTAAATACATACATTTCGAGATCGGTCGTGCTTTTTCCTTCTTATACATGCAACTTATTTCGCATGTTTTTGCAAAAGCAACGTACAAGTTCGTGAAAACGGTCGAACTGCATGAAAAAAAGCCGCCTGAGGGCGGCGGGAAATCAGAGTTTTTTGGTGAAACAGATGATGCGGTTCGCTTCGGAAAAGCCTGCATGCAGATGAAAGGCGAGGCTTTCGGTGTTGTCAAGCTCGCAGTCGCTGGCAAACTCGGTGCAGCCGCGCTCGCGTGCCCAGTCTTCGCAGGCGGAAAGCAGTCTGCGCGCGCCGCCTTTCCTGCGATGGGATTCATCAACATAAACGCCCTCCAGATAGCCCACCGGGCTTCCGTCGGTTCCCTCCACGTAGTCGTGACGAAGCTGGCACTGGGCAAAGCCCACAGTCTCGCCTGCGGCAATCAGCAAAAAGAGCGCTGCATCAGGGGTATGGAGAAGCGTGCGAATTTCATCAAGCAGCTCTTCGGAATCGTTATCTGGCCACAACTTAAGCGCCAGGCGGGTGATGGTCTGCGCGTCTTGTTCTCCGGCTTTGCGTACCATGAAGGGCAAAAGTTCATGCACACGGCTTTCGCCAAGCACATGGATGCCGTTTTGTTTCAGCAGCGCGCCGCAAACGCCGTCTCCGGGGCACAGGCCGCCGGAAAAGCTGCCGTCATAGATCACGCCGCTGCCGCAGCTGGGGCTGCGTTCCTTGAGAAGCGCTGTAGTACAGCCGGTCATCTGCGCCATGCGCAGCGCCTCCTGCGCGCCCTGTTCGTAGTTTCGGGTCACATCGCGGCCGTCCTGCGTGATCACCTTATCACCAATACGCTCAGCCGGTACGCGCGGCGTGGGCAGGCCGCCCAGCACCTCCGGGCATACGGGAATAAGCGTGTACTCGTCCATCAATTGCTTGAGGCAGGGAAGAGGCTTGGTCTTGCCGTCGTAGCGGCATTTGACGCCCATGAGGCAGGCGCTGATGAGAAGATTCATGAATCAGTCTTCCTTTCGTTTGACGGGAATCCAGATGGCGAAACGGTTCGCGCCGCAGTCGCCGGGTTCCATATCGTAGGCTTCAATACTCCATGGTGCGGCCATCCGATACTCGCTGTTTCCGGGCAGCCACTCGGTAAAGATGCGCCGGTTCAGCTTCTGCAGCGCTTCGGGAATGCGGCCTTCCTCCTCGAAGATTGCCCACGTCAGTGCGGGAATGGTCACTTTTTCGTAGCCTTCGGGCACATCGGCGTCGGGCTGACACTGATCGCCGATCATGTAGGTGAACTCGCCGGAATCATCAATGGGATCATAACAGATGCCATAGCAGCCCTTCACAGGCGGCTGGTACTTTCCGCTCTGGGAGTACTCCTCCCAGAACTTCGGGACCTCCTGAAAGCAGCCTTCCAGTTTGAAAACACGCTTTTTGACCGCGATGGTGAAAGCCTCCATGGGCTGAATGCAGTATTTCATTTCCTCCACTCCTTTGATGGTGATCTGGAAGCGGATGGGCGGATAGCTTTTCAGCCGCACGCCGGGTTTTTGCGCATCGCTGGGCGCGACGCCGTGCACCTGACGGAACGCGCGGTTGAACGCCGTGGGGGACTGGTAACCGTACCTGAGCGCCACGTCCAGCACCTTTGCGCCGCTTTGCAATTCGGCAGCTGCGCGGGTCATGCGTCTTCGGCGCACGTACTCGGTGAGGGTCATATCCGTCATGCACACAAACAGCGTCTGAAAGTGAAAAGGGCTCAGACATACCAGTCTGGCCAGCGCACAGGTATCCACCTCGTCGGTCAGCTTTTCCTCAATCAGATCAAGCGCCTCGTTCATGCGAGCGATCCAGTCCATCTCTCCATCGCCTCCTTGAGGAAATGATAGCAAAAACTGCGGGGAGCTGTCCTCGCAGTTTTTGCATGAAATCAGAGAGATTTACTGGGCGTTGGTGGAGTTGCAGCTGACCACGCCGCGATCAGCGTCCAGCGTAACAACCGCGCCGCTCTTGAGAATCTTGGTGGCTCCCGCAGCGCCGATGATGACCGGCAGATTGAGGCTCATGCCGGCAATCGCGCCGTGGCCGTTGGGGTTGTCGTCTTCCAGAATCAGCCCGCTGGCCTTACGCACATAGGGCAGCATCAGGTTGGAAGTCTGAGCCATGACGAGGATATCGCCGTCGCGGAAGGACTTGGCCGCATCCTCGGCGTCCTTGCATACGCACAGACGTCCGCAGCAGCTTTCACGGGTGACGCCCTTGCCGGTTACGAGGATGTGACCCACAACGTGCACCTTCATCAGATTGGTTGTGCCGCTCACGCCCAGCGGCACGCCGGCGGTCATGACCACCAGCTCGCCGTCATGCAGCAGACCGGCGTCTTCGCCCGCCTGCACAGCGCGCTCGAACAGATCGTCGGTGTTATTGACTTCGTCGATCATCAGCGGCGTAACGCCCCAGCTGAGGCTGAGCTGGCGGCAGACGGTTTCGTCAGTGGTGCAGCAGATGATGGGGCAGCTGGGACGGTACTTGGAAATCATCTTGGCGGTGCGGCCGCTCTTGGTAACGGTGATGATGGCGGAAGCACCCAGATCCTGCGCGGAGGTGCAGGTGGCATGGGAGATGGCGTTGGTTACGTCGGGCGTGCCCTCAGACTCACGTTCCTTGAAGCGCTTGTCATAGTTGATATCACTTTCAGCGCACAGCGCAATGCGCGCCATGGTGCGCACAGCTTCCACAGGATACAGACCGGCTGCGGTTTCGCCGGAGAGCATGATGGCGCTGGTGCCGTCGTAGATGGCGTTGGCAACGTCGGTGGATTCAGCGCGGGTGGGACGGGGATTCTTCATCATGCTGTCGAGCATCTGGGTGGCAGTGATGACCGGCTTGCCCGAGGAATAGGCCTTGCGGATGAGCATCTTCTGGATCACAGGCACCTGCTCCAGCGGAATCTCCACGCCCAGGTCGCCGCGGGCGACCATGATGCCGTCGGAAACGCGCAGGATTTCATCGATGTTCTGCACGCCCTGCATGTTTTCGATCTTGGCGATGATGTTTACGTTGGTTCGGCCTTCCTGGCTGAAAAGACGGCGCACTTCGAGGATATCGTCAGCCGTGCGGGCAAAGGATGCGGCCACGAAATCAATGCCGTTGCGAACGCCGAAGGCGATGTCCTCGCGGTCCTTCTGGCCGAGGTAGGGCATGCTGAGGTCGACGTCGGGCACGTTGATGCCCTTGCGGTCAGAGATGACGCCATCGTTGTTGACCACGCATACGATCTCCTGATCGCTCACGCTGCGAACGGTCATGCTGACCAGACCGTCGTCGATAAGGATGGTGGTGCCTTCGCGCACGTCGCGGGGCAGCTCCTTGTAGGTGATGGAGGCGCGCTCAGCGTTGCCGGAAATACTTTCAGTGCAGAGGGTGAAGGTCTGACCCTTTTTGAGTTCAACCTTGTGGTTTTCAAACAGCTCCAGACGGATTTCCGGGCCGCGGGTGTCCAGCATAATGGCAACGGGCTTGTTGAGCTCCTTGGCCAGCCTGCGCACGCGCTGCATGTTGTTGAGATGGTACTCATGGTCGCCGTGGGAGAAGTTCAGACGCGCAACGTTCATGCCGGAAAGCATCAGTTCGCGCAGGACGGCGTCGTCCGTGGTGGAGGGTCCCAGCGTGCACACAATCTTGGTTTTGCGCTGACTCATGGTCGGGTCATCCTTTCTATGTTCAAAAGTGTCTCTTTGATATCCAGTCCTCCGGCATAACCGGTCAGGGTTCCGTTTTTGCCTATCACACGGTGGCAGGGAATGAAAATGGGCAGCGGATTACGGTGATTGCCCATGCCCACGGCGCGGCAGGCCTTCGGGTTTCCGATCATGGCTGCCTGCTGTGCATAGGTGCGCGTTTCGCCGCAGGGAATCCGGCAGAGTGCATCCCAGCAGCGTTTCTGAAACGGAGTGCCATGAGGATTCAGCGGAATGGTGAAAGCCCTGCGCTCACCGCGGAAGTATTCGTCAAGCTCCCGTGCAGCGCGCTCAAGGAGCTCTGTGCTTTTCAGCATAACCCCCTGTGCTTTTTCGCCGAAGCGCACTTCCGTGAGCGCTCCGTCCTCCTCCACGAGCGTAAGCGCGCCAATGGGAGAAGAAATGATCAGCGCATATTTCACTGTTTGCGCACCTTGTGCAGAAGCGTGCAGGGCACGGCGGCCAGCGCGGCGCAGCACAGCGCCATCAGCGTCCAGTCGCGCGCAAGCGTGGGAGTGCCGAAGGTGAGGCGGCCGTCAAGCGAGAACTCCAGCACGGCAACACCGGCAACGCACAGCATAACCACCAGCCATGCGATCCACACGGCTTTGCGGCATTTGACGCGGCGGCAGAGGATGCCGCAGGACACCGCAGGCAGCAGGAAGGCGGACAGCTGGCCGATGCGCAGGAAAATGACGAGCATGTGTCCGTCGTCGCGCATGCTTTCCAGCAGGATCTGGCTGGCACCCCAGAGGCTAACGACCAGAAGCGCCGTATCTCCGGCATGGGATTTGAGCTTGCGGAAGAAGCAGACCGCCGCGAGAAAGAGGATCACGCCTGCGACGACTTCGTACAGCCATACGTTCAGACGGTATTCCACCATCACGCCCATACGGCTTTCCAGAAGCAGCCACGAAAGCTTTTCGGTAGCAAAACCCTCGTTTACGGCTGCGCCCACGCCCAGGTCGGTGAACTGCTCGCCAAAGCGCAGGGCGGCGATCATCAGTCCAAAGGGAACGCATACGGCGTCCATCAGGCGTCCAAAGGAGATCCTGCGGATGCGAGCCGTCAGCATCGCGGCCAGAAGCAGGCCCAGAAGCAGGCCCGTCATGCTCATGCCGCCGTCAAACCAGTTGAGCATCAGCATCGGATTTTCGTAATTGTGCACGAACTCCGACCAGTTGACTGCGCAGAAGAACGCGCGGGCAAACACAATACCCAGCACGATGCCAAGCACGCCGAAGAGGCTCACTGTGCCATGGGGCAGTTTGCGGTCCGTCAGCTGCATACCCGCAAGCAGGATCACAGCGCCGATAAAGGCGCACAGGCCGTAGAGATACCCCTGCAGCCCGAAAAGAGAAAATGTTTCAGCCATGAGGAATGCTCCTTACTCAGCGTCGGTCGCGCTGGCAAAGTAGATGATGTCGGATACGTCGCGTTCCTTCTGTACCTTGGTGTTGAACACCTCGCCGTTGAAGGCGAGGGTGGCGCTGTTGCCGCCGTCGAGGTTGTAGGCCTGCTGGCAGCCAAGCTCCAGCATGATGTCGGCAAACTGATCCATCGTCACGCCGATGGATTCGTCCGTGCGGCCGTTGACGGCGACCAGCACATAGGTCAGCGTGTCCAGCTGGCCGATGGCGGCGCGGGGATTTACGCTGGAGGGATCGAACCACTTGTACTCGCCCACATCGGCGGGCTTCTGACCGTCGATTACAAGACCCGGGCCGAAGCAGAAGCCGTTGACCAGCTCGTGCTCGCTCTTGAAGGCAGCCACCTGCTCCTTCTGGTCGGCCTTGCCGCGGTGGAACACATGCAGATCGCCCAGCTCGTCGATGAAGAGCAGGTCGAAGTTGTCGCTCACGCGCTCGCGCAGCACCTGTCCCTGACGCACGATGTGTCCGCCCTGACGGTTGCTGTCGGAGTAGTAGTCGCCGTTGATACCGACGATGCCGTTGTAGGCGGCGGTGATCACAGAGGTCTGATTGGTGCGGGTGGAGGAAAGCTTGTTGCCGGCGATGGCCGTGCGGATCTGGGAGGGCGTGGCGATTTTGACATAGGCGATGAAAACATCGCTGTCAAACATGCGCTTCTGCTCCATCTCCACGATGATGGTATCGTCTCGGTAGCCGCTTTCGGTAAAATTCTCCGCAATGGGCGTGCTGCCGGGCGTGAAAAGGTCGCCGTCGAGGCCGTTTACATTGGCGGCAGGAAGAATATCGCTGAAAACGGCGCTGGCCAGCACGGCCATGGGTTCATGCCTGGATACATAGTCCTCTTCCTCTTCCCAAAGCGCGTCAAAATAACGGCTCTGTGCCGATTCGGTCACGGCTCCGGAGGGAATGGTAAAAATCAGGGAAACGGCCAGCACGGCTGCCAGCACGCTCAGGGTCAGGTCGATGGCTTTGCGCATCTTGTTCATCCGTTCCTTTCTTGGGGAATGTGCATAACAATTCATCCTATTATACCTTATCCATGCCCTCTCAGGCAAGCCCCGGCGCATGTTGCGGATGTAAACTGTTGCGGCGGAGAGGTGGGTGCAGTATAATGAAGGCAGATGATTTTCGAAAGGAAGCGGTGCTTCGTGAAATACACAGATGTAAAAACATTGGCCGGAAGGCTTCAGGAGAATATCGCCCGCGTGATCGTAGGAAAGGAAAAGGAAATCGAACTGATGCTCTCCGCCATGTTTGCAGGCGGACATGTGCTTCTGGAGGACGTGCCGGGCACGGGCAAAACGACGCTGGCCAAGGCGCTTTCCAAATCGCTCAGCTGCGATTTTTCGCGCGTGCAGTTCACGCCCGACCTTCTGCCTGCCGACGTAACCGGCATGCGCGTGTTTGCGCAGCAGACAGGCACGTTCACCTTTGTCAAAGGCCCGGTATTTACCAACGTGCTTCTGGCGGATGAAATCAACCGCGCCACGCCCAGAACGCAGTCTGCGCTTCTGGAGTGCATGGAGGAGAGGCAGATTACCGAGGGCGGTGTGACCTATCCCTTGGAGCGTCCGTTCCTTGTCATCGCCACGCAGAACCCTGTGGAAACGCAGGGTACCTTCCCTCTGCCGGAGGCGCAGCTGGACCGCTTTCTTGTGAAGCTGTCTCTGGGCTATCCCACGCAGGAGGAAGCTGTCAGGATGATGCAGCGCTTCATTCAGGCTGATCCGCTGGGAGAGCTTGAACCGGTTGCACAGAAGGACGAGGTGGCGCAGGCGGCAAAGCTGTGCGCGGAATGCTCGGTGTCTGCGGACGTGATGCGCTACATGGCCGCGCTGTGCGAGGCGGCGCGCGATCCCGACCGCGTGCGTCTGGGACCCTCTCCGCGTGCGCTGATTGCGCTCATGCGCGCCTCTCAGGCGCTTGCCGCCATCCGCGGACGTGATTACGTGATTCCAGACGACGTGAAGGAACTGGCCGTGCCAGTGCTGGCTCACCGCATCATTCTGCGCGGCATCAGCTATCAGCACAACAGCGAAACCTTCATCCGCGAGCTTCTTTCGCAGGTGCCCGCGCCTACTGAGGAACGCGCATGAATATTCTGGTCATCCTTCTCGTATACGCGGCGGTATCCGCCGTCTATGGACTGATCCTCAAACATTTCGGCCTCAAGGGTCTGCACATCTCGCGCGCTTTTTCGCAGCGGGCTGTGTTTGAAGGCGAGGAGGCCGAACTGGTGGAAGTGGTCGTCAACGATCGTCCGCTGATCATTCCGTGGCTGCGGGTGGAAAGCCGCATTTCCCCGCATCTGCGTTTTGGCCGCCGGGAGAATCTGGAAGTGAGCGGCACGATGTATCACCAGAGTTTGTTTACGGTGATGCCGTTTCAGCGCATCACGCGCCGTCACCGTGTCACATTCCTGCACCGCGGTGCGTATGACATCGGCAACGCGGCGCTCACGGCGGGCGATATCACCGGCGTGAACATCTGCACGCGCGAACAGCACATGAGCGTGCCGGTACTGGTGTATCCGAAGCTGCTGGACCCAAGCGAACTGCCTGCGCCGCTGACGAGGCTCACAGGCGAATGGGCGCTCAGGCAGCAGCTTCTGCACGATCCTTTTCTGATCAACGGCATCCGCTCCTATCAGCCTGGAGACCCTGTGCGGGACATTCATTGGCCTGCCAGTGCACGCATGGGTGAAACGCAGGTCCGGCTGCACGATCCCTCAGCGCAGGCGCGGCTGATGGTGATCTTAAACGCCCAGCTTTCGGACGATCAATGGGACAATCTGATGGATTACGAACAGGCCATGGTTGAGCGCGAAATCTCCATGGCGGCAACGCTGTGCGTGTATGCGCTGCGCGCAGGGCTGACGGCAGGCTTTGCCTGCAACATGCCTCTGGACGAAAGCAAGGACTGCACGATTTTGATGCCCTCCGGCGGAACAGCCAGAGAAGAGGAACTGCTGACCGCCTTTGCGCATCTGCGCATCCTCAGGCTTGTGAGCTTCAACGCATTCCTTTCGTCGCTTACAGACCTCAGCGGCATGGACATCGTGGTGCTCAGCGCCTACGAAAGCGATGTCATGCATGAAAAGCTGAACCAGCTGCGCCGTCAGGGCAACATGGTTACGCTGCATGTGCTGGGAGGTGAGCGCGCATGAAGGGATGGCTGAGGAGATGTCAGGCGGTGCTCATGCTGGCGCTTGCCGGAATGGCTCCGGCGCTGCTGATGAGCGTGCACGGCTTTGACATGTGGCTGTGCGGCATGTTTGCCGCGCTGTATGCGGTCTCAGCAGCCGTATGCCTTCCGCTGAAGGGACGCAGAAGGCTTCCTGTCGGCCTTGTGTTTGCTGCGGCGATTCTTGCCGCTGGAATCGTGCTTCTGCCGTGGAGAGAAAAATGGTGGACGCTTGCGCTGCCGATTGGATATGTCGTTTTGCTTCTGTACACGCTGCCCATCGGCGGCTGGGAAGCCGGAAGGGAGCTTTCCTACACGGTTTCCTTTACCGGAGCCTGTCTGTTTGCAGCGGCGCAGGTCATGCAGATGATTCCCTCTGGCGTGTATGCCTCGATCAAAGTGCCGCTGATTGTCAGCTTCCTCTGTTATGTGACGCTGTGGCTGTTCATGCTCAACCGTCAGAGCCTGCAGGAGGCTTCCTCGCGCGGACAGGGTGCATCCGGCGGCATGCGGCAGAAGAACAAACTCTTTACAGCTGGTTTGATTGTGGTAATTCTGCTGCTATCCTCCATTCCGGCGCTTGCCAGAGCGCTCAGGTGGATGTGGGACAGGATGCTGGAACTGGTGATGGTGGTTCTGCGCTTTCTTTCAGGATTTCTGCCTGAGACGACCGCAGGCGGAGCCGGCGGCGGAGGCGCGGGGCCGATGGAAATGCTTGGAGAAGTAAGCGAGCCGAGTCTTCTGGCTGTGATTCTGGAAAAGATTTTTGCCGTGCTGGCCGTGATCGGTCTATGTGTCGCGCTCTTCTTTGCCCTGCGCATCGTATGGCGCAAGCTGCGAGTGCTTGTGCGCAAATTGTGGAAGCTGCTGGGCAGCTACGCGCAGGCCGCGTCCGAGGACTATGTGGATGAAATCGCCGACACCCGCGAAACAGGCGAAACATCCTCTTCCGGACGCAGAAGCCCGTTTGGCGAGTGGTTCAGGCAGGTCAATGAAGACCGGCTTACACCGGTCGAACGCGTGCGCTACCGCTACCGCCGCCTTTTGCGCAGACATCAGGAATGGCAGCCCGGAAGCACCGCACGTGAGAATCTTCCGCCGGAGGCTGCCTCCATCTACGAACGTGCGCGCTACAGCCGCGAAACCATTGATTCCAACGAGGCGGAAACCTTTGCCCAGCATGCAAAAACGCTGGAGAAGAAGGGCTGAAAAGCTTGACTTCCAGAACGTTTCGGGGCATAATACAAGCTGTTGTTTTCTGCCGTTCTTGCAATGAAGGAGGGAGTTTATGCGGCACGAGATCACCGGGGTGGACAAGCGCTCGGTAGCGCACAGACACGGGCTTCGTGTCGGCGACTTCCTGCTTGCGCTCAACGGCGAACCGGTTCTGGATGAAATCGACTATCAGGCGCTGATTGCAGGCGACCGGGTCGATGTGGAACTGGAACGTGACGGCAAGCCTGTGCACATTTCCATCCGCAAGGGGGAGGGCGAGGCGCTGGGGCTGCATTTCGGGCAGACGATGGCGCTGTCGCCGCGCACCTGTCACAACAACTGCGTGTTCTGCTTCATCGCCCAGATGCCGCCGAAGCTTCGCGAAACCCTCTACGTCAAGGACGACGACTGGCGCTACTCGCTGATGATGGGCAATTTCGTCACCCTCACCAACGTGAGCGAAAGCGAGTTTGACCGCATCATCCGCCGCAAGGCGTCGCCTCTGTATGTAAGCGTGCATACAACCAATCCGGAGCTTCGCTGCCGCATGATGAACAACCGCTTTGCGGGCGACATCATGCAAAAGCTCACCAGGCTCAAGGATGCGGGCATCCGCTTCCACTGCCAGATTGTGACCTGCCCGGGCTGGAACGATGGGGAAGAGCTTATGCGCACCCTGCGCGACCTTCGCTCGCTGGCTCCTGCAGCCATGACCGTAGCGATGGTGCCGGTGGGGCTTACGAAGTTCCGCGACGGGCTGGAAAAGCTTCGCTGCTTCACGTCTGAGGAAGCCGCAAAGCTTCTGGACATGATCGCACCCTTCCAGCAGGAATGCCGCGAAACCATCGGTACCACCTTCGCTTTCCCGAGCGACGAGTTTTACTGCCTCGCCGGGCGCGAAATTCCCTCCGAGGACTGGTACGAGAACTATCCGCAGATCGAAAACGGCGTCGGGCTCCTGCGCAAGATGGAAACCGAAATCGAGGAGATTGCCGAATTCGAGCGCAAGTTCGATATGGACGAGCCGGTCGAGGACAAAGTTTACGTGATCCCCACCGGTAAGAGCGTCGCGCCGCACATGAAGCGCTGGGTGGAAAAGTACGCGCCCGCCAATGTCAGGGCACGCGTGATCCCGGTAACCAACCGTTTCTTTGGCGAAACCGTGACCGTGACCGGCCTTCTGACCGGAGGCGACCTGCTTAGAGCGCTCACGCCCGAAAATGTGGAGGGTGCAGATGAAATCCTGCTTGCCTCTTCGACGCTCCGTCACGAACGCGATCTGTTCCTTGACGATATGACCTTTGATGAATTCCTTTCCCGCGCGCCGCTGCCCGTGCATCTTGTCGACTGCGACGGACAGGCCTTCTACGATGCGCTGCGCGGACGCTTTGATGAATAAGGAGGACCCCATGGCAAAGCCGCTTGTGGCCATCGTTGGCCGCCCCAATGTAGGAAAATCTTCTTTCTTTAACCGCATCGCCGGACGCCGCATCTCCATCGTGGAGGACATACCCGGCGTGACCCGCGACCGCGTCTATGCCGACGTGGAATGGATGGGCCGCCGTTTCAGCATGGTTGACACCGGCGGACTGGACATGCGTTCCGATGACGTGCTCCTCAGCCAGATGCGTCATCAGGCGCAGATCGCCATGGACACTGCCGACGTGATCTGCTTCTTCTGCGACGGCCGTGCCGGCATGACCAATGAGGACGAGGAAGTGGCCAACTATCTGCGCCGCACCCGCAAACCCCTCATTCTGGTGGTCAACAAGATGGACTATCAGGGCATGGAAGACCAGCTCTACGAATATTACAACCTCGGCCTCGGCGATCCCATCGCCATCAGCGCCACCAACATGCTGGGTCTGGGCGACCTGCTGGAGGCGATCGTGAACAACCTGCCCCCTGCCGAGGAGGACGAGCTGGAAGAGGAAGAACATACCATCCAGCTGGCGCTGGTGGGCCGTCCCAACGTGGGCAAGAGCAGCCTGACCAACAAGCTGCTGGGCCAGGAGCGCACCATGGTGAGCGACATTCCCGGCACCACGCGCGACGCCATCGACACCTTCTTCACCGATACCGACGGCACCCGCTTCAACATCATCGATACTGCCGGCATGCGCAAGAAGAAGACCATCGAGGATGAGTCCCTCGAGCGCTACAGCGTGCTGCGCTCCATCGCCGCCATCGACCGCTGCGACGTAGCGCTTCTGCTGATTGACGCCCAGACCGGCGTGACCGAGCAGGATACCAAGATTGCCGGACTGATTCTCAACTCCGGCAAGGCGGTTATCGTGGTGGTCAACAAGTGGGACGCCATTGAGAAGGACACCAACACCATGGAGAAGATGCGCAAGCAGATCATCTCCGATCTGAAGTTCATGAGCTATGCGCCCGTGCTCTTCCTCTCCGCTCTCACCGGTCAGCGTGTCAACACTGTGCTCTCCGCAGTGAAGGAGGCCTATGCCCAGTACTGCAAGCGCATTCCCACCGGCGTGATCAATGAGGCCCTGGCCGATGCGCAGGCAAGCCTGCAGCCGCCCATGTCCGGCGGACGCCGTCTCAAGATTTACTACGGCACGCAGCAGTCTGTCTGCCCACCCACCTTCGTCTTCTTCATCAATCACGAGGAACTCATGCACTTCGCCTATGAGCGTTACCTTGAAAACCATTTCCGCAAGAGCTTCGGTTTCCAGGCCACGCCCATCCGGTTTGTGCTGAGGGAAAAGACGAAAGAATAACCATTTGCCGGCCGCACGCCCTGCGGCCGGTCATTTGATACAGAGGTTGATTATGCAGGCCATACTTCACAGAATCAAACCCTTTATCGGTACGCGCGATTTCTATTCCAGCGCACTCAAGGTGATGATTCCCGTCACCATCCAGCAGCTGATCAACACGCTGTTCAACACCGTTGACAATATGATGGTGGGCAGTCTGGACGTTAACGGTCTGGCGATGAGCGCCGTTTCCGTTGCCAACCGCCCCTTTCTGATTTTTTCCTGCCTGTTTTTTGGTATGACCGGTGCGGGCGGACTGATGATCAGTCAATACTACGGCGCTAAGGACAACCGTTCCTGTCAGGGTCTGTTTGCCGCGCAGATTTTGCTGGGACTGGCGATGTCCATTCTTTTCGGCGGTGCGCTGGCACTGT
>JAGBBE010000204.1 GCA_017938645.1 Clostridia bacterium | reverse complement strand
TTGGTGGTGCAGGAAGCGGCAGAGATGATCTTGTCTTCCTTGGTCAGGGTATTCTCGTTAACGGAGAACACGATGGTGGGCAGGTCGTTGCCAGCGGGAGCAGAGATGACGACCTTCTTGGCGCCAGCGTTGATGTGGGCCATGGACTTTTCCTTGGAGCAGTAGAAGCCGGTGCACTCCAGCACGACGTCCACATCCAGCTCGCCCCAGGGGCAGTTGGCAGCGTCCTTCTCGGCGTAGATCTTGATTTCCTTGCCGTCGACGATGATGCTGTCTTCGGTGGATTCAACGGTGTGCTTGTTTTCGCCGATGGCGCCGCAGTAGCCCTTCTGAGCGGTATCGTACTTCAGCAGGTGAGCCAGCATGGCGGGCTTGGTCAGGTCGTTGATGGCGACGACTTCGTAGCCCTCAGCGCCGAACATCTGACGGAAAGCAAGACGGCCGATGCGGCCGAAACCGTTAATAGCAACTTTAACCATTGGTGGTGTACCTCCTAATAAATGATAGTGTCCCAACTAGTATTCTACCAAAAAGAACCGTTTCTTGCAATACTCCTTGCAAACTTTGTGAAACTTTTATCCAGGGACAGCGTCTCTTAGCCCTTGAAGGGGACGCTGCTTGATTGAATGATCGGTTTGTCCGTCATATTTCTACTTGCCTCCGTCCTGCAAATGCGGTATCATGGTTGTTGAAATGCGTGATGCATATATTAAGGAGGATTTTCTCTATGAAACTGAATACACAATATGCCGTTGATCAGACCATGCGTCTGCTTTCCATCGACAGCCCTACCGGTTACACCATGAATGTGACGGATTATCTTCTCGCCACGCTCACAGAAATGGGCTTCCAGCCTGTTCGCAACCGCAAGGGCAGCGTGTGCTGCACGCTGGGCGGCGAGGGTCATCCGCTCGCGCTGGCCGCGCATGTGGACACGCTGGGTCTGATGGTGCGTTCCATCAAGAGCAATGGCCGTCTTATGTTCACCCGTCTGGGTGGTCCTAGCTATCAGGCGGTGGAAACCGAAAACGTCACCGTCGTCACCCGCGAGGGCAAGCGCTATACCGGCGTGATCGAGCTGCGTAACGCTTCCACCCACGTCAACCGTGAGATGGATTCTGAAAAGCGCGACGATAGCACCATGGAAGTGCTGCTTGATGCGAATGTTTCCTCCAGGGAGGATGTGGAGAAGCTGGGTATTTCCGCAGGCGATGTCATCTGCCTTGATCCCCGTTCCCGCGTAACCGAGAGCGGCTTTATCCGCAGCCGTTTTCTGGATGACAAGCTTTCCGCCGGCATGCTGCTTGCGCTGGCCAAAGGCATTGCGGACGGCAGCGTGAAGCCTGCGCGCAAAATCAGCATTTTCTTCTCCGTGTATGAGGAAGTCGGCCACGGCGCGTCCACAGGTCTGCCGCAGGATACCGAGGATCTGCTGGTGGTGGACATGGGCTGCGTTGGCGATGATCTGAACTGCACTGAGATGCAGGTGAGCATCTGCGCCAAGGATTCGCACGGCCCCTACGATTATTGCATGACCAGCGAACTGATTGCGCTGTCCAAGGAAAATGGCATCGACTATGCCGTCGACATTTATCCCTTCTACGGCTCGGATGCCGGCACGGCACTGTCCGCCGGAAATGACATCCGCTTTGCGCTCATCGGTGCCGGCGTATACGCCTCTCATGGCTACGAGCGCAGCCACATCAAGGGTGTTGAAAACACGCTTCGTCTCATCGAGGCCTATGTTGAAAAGGAGTAAGCATCATGCGTCTGGATAAATTTCTCAAAGTAAGCCGCATCATCAAGCGCCGTACCGTGGCCAACGAGGCCTGCTCCGGCGGACGCGTATCGCTCAACGGCAAAGTGGCCAAGCCCGGCGCCGAAGTTAAAGAAAACGACGTGCTTGAAATCCGTTTCGGCAGCCGTGTAGGCCGCTACCGCATCGTAAGCATCAAGGAAGTTGTACGCAAGGAAGGCGCAGCCGACATGTACGAGGTGCTGGAGGAGGATGCTCAGACCAAGGCTGAGCGCGGCGAAGAATGAAAAGCTATGCTGTGATTCTGGGCGGCGGAAGCGGCCGCCGCATGGGCAGCGATCTCAATAAGATCTTTCTGCCGCTGAGAGGGATTCCTGCCATCATTCGTTCCATCGCACCCTTTACCGGACTTTGTGCAGGAGCGGTTGTTGTCGCTGCGTCCAGCGAGGTGGATGATATGCGCACGCTTCTTGCCCGTTACGGCATGGATCGCTTTGTCAAGGCAGTTGTTCCGGGCGGCAGCGAGCGCCAGCACTCCGTATGGAACGGCCTGTGCGCCCTGCCCGAGGACGCCGAATGCGTTCTCATCCACGACGGCGCGCGTTCGCTGGTAACGGAGAATGTGATCCAGCGCGCGATGGAATCCGTTGAAATGCACGGTTCCGGCGTGGCCGCCGTACCTGTGGTGGATACCATCAAACGCGCTTCCCGCGACGGTCTGGTTGAAGAAACGCCCGACCGTTCGAGCCTCTATGCGGTGCAGACTCCGCAGGCCTTCCGCATCGAGCTGATCCGTCAGGCACATCAGAAGGCTCAGGAGGATGGTTTCCTTGGAACCGACGACGCCTCGCTCATGGAGCATGCAGGCATGCCGGTTTATCTGAGCGAAGGCAGCCGCGAAAATCTCAAGCTCACCACGCCGGTTGATCTGGATCTGGCCGAGCTGATTCTTACCGAACGCGCAGAAATGGAGGATGACTGATGATCCGTATCGGACATGGCATGGACGTACACAAGCTGGTGGAGGAACGAAAGCTCATCCTCTGCGGCGTGGAGGTTCCGCATCATCTGGGTCTGCTGGGACACAGCGACGCCGACGTAGCCACCCATGCGCTGATGGATGCCATGCTTGGCGCGCTGGCGCTGGGTGACATCGGCAAGCTCTTCCCGGATACGGACGAGCGTTATCGCGGCGCAGATTCGGTTGAGCTGTACAAGCATGTCTACAGCGTTGTCCGTGAGCGCGGCTACGTACTGGGAAATGCAGATGTAACCATCGTAGCGCAGAAGCCCAAGCTGCGTCCCTATATTGATCAGATGCGTCAGCGTCTGGCAGACGCCATCGGTGTGGATGTGGAACGCATCAGCGTCAAGGCTACCACCACTGAAAAAATGGGCTTCGAAGGCGAAGAGCGCGGCATCAGCGCTCATGCCGTATGCCTTCTGATGAAGGCCTGATCCATGAATCAGCACCTGAAGCACACCCTTAATTCGTGTTTCAGGGTGAATAAGCGCAACCATTTGCTACTTATGGTTGCGCTTTCTTTTCTTATTGGCTGTATTAGTGCTGTGCACTTTCATGCGGGCATTTGGCTGTGGGCACTGGTTATGACAGCGCTGCTGCTTGGCTTTCTGCTCAAAGCGCTGGGGCACAGGGCCGGAATGGCCATTGTGCTTCTGTTCTTTTCTTTGGGAATCCTGCGCACCCAAAGCGCCATGCGGATTCCGCAGCTACTGCCAGGCACTTACAGCATCAGCGCCACGGTATCAGGCGGCGCGCGCCTGCGTTCGGACAATCGCCTCACTTTTGTTCTGGATGATGTCCTTCTGGACGGCGAGCCCTTTTCCGGCAAGGGCTACTGCTCTCTTCACTACGAGGAACTGCCTCCCGAGCTGTTTGACGGTGCACGAATTCACTTCACCGCCCGTGTGTATCTGCCGGACGGAAAATCCGGCGAACCTCACATGGATTTTCGGATGTGGATGCTTCAGCAGGGACTGAGCTTCGGCGTTGCAGCCTATCAGGAAGTGCTCATTGAGAATACACCTCAGACTGCCCCCATTTCCGACCCATGGTATCGTATGCGCGAGGCTTTCGGCCGCTCGCTCGAACGCGTGATGGGCGATCATGCCCGCATGGCAATGGCACTTCTTTTGGGCGACCGCAGCGGTATAAACGAAACGGAAACCAAAGCTTTTCAGGAATTGGGTATCGCACATGTGATGAGTGTTTCAGGTCTGCATGTCAGCATTCTGGGCGGAATGATCTGCTGGCTGATGGATCATCTGCGCATGAACCGCCGTTCCCAGCTTTTGGTCATGGCGGTGTTTCTGAGTATCTATTGCGCCATTACCGGCTTCTCAGCTGCGTCAATTCGCGCGGCCATCATGCTGCTGAGCTATTCCTCCGCACGGATTCTCATGCGTTATCCAGACCGGCTGACGGTTCTTGCAGGCGCGATGCTGGGCGTGCTGGTTCTTCAGCCGCTGCAGGCATTCAGCGCTGGTTTTATGCTGAGTTTTTCCGCTATGCTGGGCATAACGCTGTATTCCCATGCGGTTCAGGAACTGCTCATGCGCCTTTTCGCCATTCCTGAGCATCAGCCCAGAGAACGTGAAAAGCAACTGCTTCGCCGAATTCAGATCGGACTTCTGGACACCTTTACGGTATCCTTCTGCGCACAGCTGGGCGTGCTGCTTCCCAGCATGGTATTCTTTCATCAGCTGCCCCTGTACGGCATCTTCATCAACATGATGATCGTTCCGCTCGTCTCCTTTGTGCTGATGCCGCTGTACACAGCCGTTCTTCCGCTCAGTCTCATTCCCGGTATCGGAGCGTTGGCTGGACATCTGGCATCTCTGGCAACTGAACTGCTGTTGTGGCTGGTTGCATTGCTTTCCCGCCTTCCCTGTGCCGCTGTGCGCGTTGGCTCACCTTCGTTGCTTATATGCATTGGTGTAGGACTGGTTCTTATCACGCTTTCGCGCCGTATGCCTGGAAGTCTGCGCAGGCGTATTGCAGCCTCCCTGATGATCGCTGCCGTCACGTTGGTTTCTTCATGGATTGATCGTCCGGCGGAGGTGCGCTATATCCAGCTTTCCGTTGGGCAGGCGGATTCTGCGTTGATGATGGACGGGCGTACAACCATCCTCCTTGACTGCGGCGCGGACGGCGAAGCCGCTCTGGATTATCTGATGGACGAAAACCGTGACATTGACGCGTTGATCATCACGCATCTGCATCTGGATCATATCGGCGGCGTACAGCAGCTGCTGGACAGTCCTGTCAAAATCCATCAGGTCTATCTGCCGCTGAATGCGGAATACCAGCGCGCCGATGAGGATGCGCTCCTTCTGCTCGAACAGATCCGCAGTGCAGGAATTCCTGTTGCAGAGCTTGCCAGCGGCGACGAGCTGCGCTACAATAAAATTGCCCTCCGCGTGCTGTGGCCTGAGCGCGAGCATGGCCGCACCGGCCATCCGGCCAATGAAATGCCGCTGGTCACCGCTATTGATTTTGACGGCTACACCATTTTCACGTCCAGTGATCTGGAGGGACTGTACGAAAACTACGCCGCCGTTCCTGCCGATGTTCTCAAGGTTGCGCATCATGGAAGCTCCAGCAGCACCAGCACTGATTATCTGCACTTCGTCTCGCCGGAAATCGCGCTCATCAGCTCCTCTTCCGGCAGCAAATACCTGCCGGGTGAAGAAACGCTCCAACGCCTGAAGGATGCAGGCATTCGTGTGCTCCGCACAGACGAATGCGGCGATATCACCCTGTCCGTCAGAAACGGCGCATTAACCGTAACTCCATATAAAGCGAGGTAAACCCATGAATCATACTGCCTTTTTCGATGCAGTCAAGGCGGGCAGCATCGGCGAATGCTATCTGTTTGAAGGACCTGAGGAGTACATCAAGCAGCAGGCGCTCAAGGCGCTGTGTGCAAAGCTTCTTCCCGCTGGTCTGGAAGAGATGAACATGACCGACCTCACCGACCCTGACGCCGACGCGCTCATTGCCGCCGCAGAAACGCTGCCGTTCATGGGCGAAAAGCGTCTGGTGATTGTGCGCGAGTGTTCACTTATCACCGCCGGACGCAAGGCCGAGGACGAGCGCAAGGTGGAAGCGCTCACCGATTATCTGGGGCACATATCCCCCACTACCTGTCTGGTGTTCTATGTCAAAGGCAAGGCTGACGGACGCAAAAAGCTTTATACGCTGCTCAAAAAGAAAAACGCCATCGTCGATTTTTCGCAGATGAACGACGTGGAGTGTGCCGACTGGGCGCGCAAAGCCATGCGCCGCATGGGCAAGCAGCTCGATGGCGAAAATGCCGGACGGCTGGTATTCACCGTTGGACGCGACGCGGCGCTTCTTCGTCAGGAAATGGAAAAGCTTGCCTCTTATCTGGATGACCGCGACGTGGTGACCGCCGAGGACATCGACGCCGTGTGCACTCGCTCCACCGAATGCACCGTATTCCAGATGGTGGATGCACAGGTGGCCGGCAGCAACGACCGTGCCTTTGCGCTTCTGCGCGACATGGTGCGCGCCGGAGAGGATCGCATCGGCATACTGGCCATGCTTCTGCGCCAGTACCGTATTCTCTATCACATGCGCTGCCTGCTGGACGAGCGCACGCCGCCCAATGCACAGGCACAGCTGCTTGGCATTCCGCCTTTTTCCGTTTCACGCACCCAGCAGCAGGCGCGCCGTTTTGAGCGTGATCGGCTCAAAGAAGCCTACGACTATCTGATGGACTATGAATTCCGCATCAAGCAGGGCCGCGTGCCGCAGGACAACTGCGCCGAAAACGCCTTGCTGCATCTTGAAGGAATCCTGAGGGGGTAACATTATGCCGATCGTTTCCATTCAGAATGCTGCGTACCAGCCGGAGATTCTCGACCGTGCCATTGCTGCGCACTTTGATGCGCTGGGCGTCGCTGCGGATCTCCGTCCCGGTATGCGCGTGCTGATCAAGCCCAATCTGCTGGCCGGGCGCGATCCTGCCACGGCAGTGACCACGCATCCTGCCGTACTGGCCGCTGTAGGCCGCTGGCTGAAAGCGCACGGCATCGAGCACATCACCCTTGCTGACAGTCCCGGAGGCGTCTACACGCCCGCGCTGCTCAAGCGAACCTACACCGCCTGCGGACTGGATCAGCTCCGTCCGCTGATGCTCCTCAACGAGGATGTCAGCTACGGCCATCGAAGCGGCTTCGATCTGATCACGCCGGTTCTCGAAGCCGACTACATCATCAACTGCGCCAAGCTCAAAACCCACGGCCTCACCGTGATGAGCGCAGGCGTCAAAAACCTGTTCGGATGCATTCCCGGCCTCAAAAAGCCGGAATGGCATGCGCGCCGCTCCACGCTGGACGGTTTCTGCGACATGCTCATCGACCTGTGCGATGCCGTGCAGCCCGATCTCACCCTGATTGACGCCATCGACTGCATGGAGGGCAACGGGCCCGGCGGCGGAACGGTGCGTCCCATGGGACTGACCCTCTGTTCGCGCAACCCTTATGCACTGGACGAACAGGCTGCGCTACTTATGGGGCTGACTTCCCGGATGACCCCGATCGTACGCGCCTCCCGCAAGCGCGGCAAGCTCGACGATCCGACCATTCTTGTCGGCGATCCTCTCATCTCTGCCGATCCGCCCTTTGTCCTGCCCGATTCCGTTCACGGCCGCGAAAAGCTATTCACCATCAACGGTCTGTTCCACCGCTTCTGCGGACGCAAACGCGCCTATCCGCATGTCCTGACCTCAAAGTGCGTCGGCTGCGGCAAATGTGCCGAATCCTGTCCCAAACACCTCATCGAAATTGTTGAACGCAAGGCCGTCATCCAGCGCAAATCCTGCATCTCCTGCTTCTGCTGCCAGGAAATGTGTCCTGCACACGCGATTGAGGCGAAGTGACGGAAGGGAACGTTGGGAGGCTCTGCCTCCCAAACCCACCGCCAAAGGGTTTCACCCTTTGGAATCCCGTTCATTGAAGGAGAAAAACAATGTATGTTGAACTGAAGACAAAAAGGCTGCTGCTCAGGCCAGTAATGTTTTCAGACTGGGAAGATGTGCATGATTATGCATCCAGCACAGAAAATACGCAGTATATGACCTTCATGCCCAATGAAACGGTAGGAGAAACGCAGGACTATCTCCGAAAGGCTGAGGTTCAGTGGCAGCTGGAAAAGCCTTTGGTATACGACTTTGCTGTTACCCTCGAAAACAAGGTTATCGGTGCGGTTTCCGTGATGATTCATCCGGATGGTACGCAAGGCGAAATGGGCTGGATTATTCATCGTGATTACTGGAACAAAGGCTATGCCACCGAAGCTGCAAACGCCGTTAAGGAATATGCCATCCGCACTCTGAAACTTCAACGCCTTATAGCCACCTGCGATGCGCGCAACATTCCATCCTCCCGCGTGATGGAAAAGCTTTTCTTCCGTATGGAAAGCGAGTACGAAGGCCGTTTCTATCCCAAAACCGGTGAAAAGTCGCGTGAACGCCTCTATTCCATCATCCTTTCAGATTAAAAAACAGGCTGCATCCTTTGGAGTGGATGCAGCCTGTTTTTTATTCAAAGCATGGGATTCCAAAGGGTGAAACCCTTTGGCGGTGGGTTTGGGAGGCAGCGCCTCCCAACGTTCCCCCAGTCCTCACGTAAAGAACAGTGCGCGGATATCCTCTTCAGTGAGACTGCTGAGTTCGGTTTCGCCGGCGAGAACAACGCGGTCGAAGATAGCGCGTTTGCGCTTGGAGAGATCGGTGACCTTCTCTTCGATGGTTCCTTGCGCGATCATGCGGATGACATCGACGTCGCGGGTCTGGCCGATGCGGTGTGCGCGGTCAGTAGCCTGATCCTCGGTGGCGGGATTCCACCACGGGTCGTAGTGGATCACGAGGTCTGCGCCGGTGAGATTGAGGCCGGTGCCGCCTGCCTTGAGGGAGATCAGGAACACCTTGCCCTCGCCGCCGTTGAAGCGGTCGCACAGTTCCTGACGCTGCTCGGGTTTGGTTTCGCCGTCGAGGTAGAGACACTGCACGCCTTCGCGTCCAAGGCGTTTGCGAATCATCTGAAGCATACCGACAAACTGAGAGAAGATCAGCATGCGGCGCTTGGACGCAATGGCGGTATGTACAGTCTGCACGAGGAGCTCAAGCTTGCCGCTGGTGCCCTCGTAGTTGTCAAGGAAGAGCTTGGGATGACAGCAGACCTGACGGAGCTTGAGCAGAATGCTGAGCACCTGCATTCTGGCGCGCGGCAGGGAGCCATCAGCCAGAGCCTGGCCGACATGGTGACGCAGGGTCTGCATCAGGCCTTCATATACCACGGTCTGTTCAGGCGTCATGGCAGCATAGAGGCAGGTTTCGTGCTTCTTGGGCAGATCGGCAAGCACCTCGTCCTTGAGACGGCGCATCAGGAACGGACGGATGCGTTCGCGAAGTTCCTCGGCATGCTCGCCTCCGCCGTAGCGGCGCAGGAACGACGCCTGCGTTCCAAGGTATCCGGGTAGAATGAAGTCGAAAATGCTCCACAGTTCGCCGGTATGGTTCTCCATCGGCGTACCAGTGAGCGCAATGCGCACCTGCGCATCAAGTTCCTTGGCGGCTACTGCGCCCTGACTCTGGGCATTTTTGACGCTCTGGGCTTCGTCGAGCACAGCAAAGCGCAGCGGAATGTCTCTGAGATAATCGATATCGCGGCGCAAAAGCGGATAGCTGGTGAGGATGACGTCCACGTCGTCCTCCTGTTTGATGGTTTCGATTGTGCGGCGGCGATCTTCGCGCGGACCGGTGATGACGCGCACGATCAGGCTGTCGTCAAAGCGCTTGAACTCCGCCAGCCAGTGATAGGTCAGCGAGGTCGGCGTAACGATGATGCTCTTCTGCGTGCCATCACGTCGTTTGGCGGCAGAAAGCGCTGCAATGATCTGTACCGTTTTGCCCAGACCCATTTCATCCGCCAGAATACCGCCCATGCGCGCCTCGTACAGGCTCAGAAGCCAGCCGCTTCCGCGCTGCTGATAGGGCGTGAGCTTGCGGTTGAGTTTCTGCGGCACATATTTCTGCATGGCCTGATCGCGGTCGGTCAGGGCGTTCATTGCCGCCTCGACTTCCTGATCGGTCTCGGTTTTCGCGCCTGCCATGCGCAGCATGCTCACCATGTAGGCGGTTCGATAGGCTCCAAAGCTGAGCTCACGCGCCTCGGGATCTGCACCCGGATCATCCAGTGCAGCGGCGTCCAAAAGCTCCTGCACCACCGGCGCAAGGGCGCTCAGATCGCGTACATCGAGGAATTCGCCCGTCTTGAGGCGCACATACTGCTGTCTTTGGGCAACTGCCTGCAAAATGGGCAGCACTTCGGGCATGGCTTCGTTTTCTTCCAGCAATGTAAACACCAGCCTGCCTCCGCGCATGTGGAAAGCAGCCCGTGCAGCCAGCCGGCGCGGCTTGACCTTTTCAAAGGCGGTGGAGGCATAGACTTCGCACAGCTTGCCCAGTTCGCCTACGCCCTGCGTGCAGAAGGCGAGAATATCGCGTGAGCGCCTGAGCACAATGCGTCCTCCGCGCACCACAAAACCCGCGTCGGAGAAGAAATCCAGAAGCTCGCTTTCAGCGCGTCCATCGCGCAGGAGCAATCGTCCGTCCTCCAGCGTAGGCGCGGCGGTCTTTTCCTCCTGCTCTTCAGGAGAAAGGTTGAAAGGATACAGCACGATCTCGCCATAGCGGAATTCCACTCTGGCTTCCACATTTCCGGCGACCAGATCAAGGTAAACAGCAGGTTTGAAGGGCGCGGTTACAAGCCTTGCACCCAGTTCCGGCGAGGGTGCCACCGTTCCCACGGTGGACAGTGCAGGCAGAAGGGTAGCCAAAGTATCCTCCGCCTCGCGCGCAGGATAGCGGAAGCTCACGCCTCCGGTACACAAAAGCTTGCAAACACGCGCCTGCGCGCTGTGCAGATGCGTAATCCTGCCCTCCCAGAGCACATAGCGCGCATCCGGCGTGATGAGGCTGAGTTTCTCCGTACCCTCGGCGCGCACGGTCAGTTCCGTGGGTGACAGCGATACGGCAAAGCACAGCGGCAGCTCCACCGTGCGGATTCCGGCCTGCGAACTCTTCTGATCGCCGATCATCAGCGCGAAGGCATGGGTTTCAAAATAGCGCAGCGCACTGTGCAAAAGAGCGCCGCTCATCATTACAAAACGTCCGTCCGTCGCCGGGCCTCGATCGCGTTCTTCATCCGGCGCAGAGCCGTCCTCCCACTGCCGCAGGGTTTCAGCCTTGAGCGGAATATGGTTCATCAGCATCGTGAGCAAACGCTCATCCTCACGGGAAAAGCGCATCACGGTGGGACGATAGGTGAATTTATCCGACAGGGTCAGCGGCGCGCCCAGCGCATAGCAGGTGAGCAGATCGGCGATGTTCTTGACCGCGTAGAGCCTCTCCTGACCCACGCTCAGACCAAGACCGACACGTCCGTCGCCATACAGGCGCACCAAAGCGGCCAGACGCACGTTTTCGCCGCCAGGCATGGCGCGGCCAAGCGCTGCAAGCATTCTTTCGCCCAGCGCCATTTCCGTATCCTGCTGCAATTTGAGCAGTCTTCCGTCCTCGCGTGACTTCAGAATTGCGGCGGCGGCATGCTCGCAGTATTCCTCCGTCGCTCCGCAGGTGCACTGGAACGTACCGTTGGCGTACAGCGTCACCGTCTGCGCAGGCAGGGAGCCTACATGGTACATCAGCGCCGCCTCTCTGGACAGAGAGGGCGCCACGTTTACGCTTCCGCGCCGAAAAAGCTTTTCCCCAAGCAGGTAACTTTCCGTACCGGTTTGCAAGGCATCAAACAGAGCCATGGCTTCCTCCCCATAAAAACCTTAGTTAGTATCACTTCTGTACAAATTTGCCCATTCCTGCCTGAAAAAACTTTCTGCGATCAAAAAAAGAAGAATATTTTCAAGCGGACGGGAGATGATAGCTAACGAAACGAAGGTCAGGCAAACGGCCGAAAACCGCTGAAAACGCGTTCTGGAAGGATGCAGGACGCAGCCGCGTGCGGGGCGCATGTCGGTGATGGATGTGGGATGTGTGAGTGAAGAATGGAAGCCTGATGCGGATTTTCCTCAAGCGCAGACGCTGCCGTGAAGCATCTTGCTTTCGATGGCCGTCGTTTCAAAAGGCCGGACGATTTTTCGTCCGGCCTTGATGTTTTTACTTGGAAAGCTGCACCGTGGCGTTCATGCCGGGCAGCAGTTCGTGACGCGCGCTGATGGCAAGCGTCACGGCGTAATAGGCTGCGTTCTGTCTGGGAATACCGATGCTGGAGATTTCCGTGACCATGCCGGAGAAGCTTTCGCCGGGATAGCGGTCAAATTCGACGCTCAGGTTGTCCCCGACGGCAATCAGATCCAGATCCATCTCATCCACCTGCATCACCACGTTGAGCGCAGTCAGATCGTGGATGCGTGCCAGCACCATTCCCTTGTAGGTCTGCTGACCGGAGATGCAGGCAATTTCCAGCGCACCGTCGGCAGGCGCTTTCATTTCTGCGTCCTCCAGTCTGGGATCAGCATCCTGACTGGCCATTTCAAACAGCAGCTGACCCTTCTTTACCTTATAGCCCTCTTCCACCGCACAGCGTAGTATGCGTCCAGCGCCGTACACAGGCACGTAGCTGCTGCGCTGCGCCTTGCCCGAGCCGATGCAGCTTTTGGAGGTCATCTTTTCATCGCGGTAGATTTTGACCGAATCGCCGTCGTCAAAATCACCGTCGGTGATTTCAACGGCATAGTTTGCACCGTCCACCGAGATCACACGGCCTTCTCCCACATTTTCAGTGTCGCTGGTCTGCTCGATGTAAACGATTTCGCCCATGTGAATGATTTTATTGTCATCGTCGTTGTAGGCGCCGCTGGTAGAGCACTGGGCGATGAATTCATTTTTCTTCTCCATGCTGGCAAGCATTCCATACTGATTCATCACATCGTCCGCCAGATCGCCGTTTTCGGCAAAAATGGCGCTGACCGTACCATCCACCGGCGCGTACACCTTGATGGTATCCATGGAAAACAGCAGATAGCCCTTGAGAACGCGCTCTCCGCTTTGCCAATCAAAAGGCATCAGCACGCCGGAATAGGGCGCGGTAATTTCATATACATTTGCGCTTTCCACTACGCCGTTGGCCGTAACCAACGTTCCCTCGGCGCAGGCTGCAGCAGGCAAAAGAAGCGCCAGAAGAAGTGCAATCCATTTTTTCATCCGATCCATTCTCCTTACCATGCAATTTCATCCACGCTCGCTGGATGCTCGTTGATCGTTACGCTTTCGATCTGGCCGTTTCTGACGCGGATAACGCGTCTGGCCAGAGGCGCAATGGCCGCATTATGTGTGATGATGGCAACCGTGGTCTGATATTTTTCGCTCACGTCCTTGAGGAGTGCAAGCACCTGTAGGCCTGTTTTGGAATCGAGCGCGCCTGTAGGCTCGTCGCACAGAAGCAGCGCCGGATTTTTACATAGCGCACGGGCGATGGACACGCGCTGCTGCTCGCCGCCGGAAAGCTGTGCCGGAAAGTTGCTCATTCTATCGCCCAGACCCACCTGACGCATTACCTCGGAGGGATTGAGTGCATTAGGACACACCTGCCTTGCCAGCTCCACATTTTCGAGTGCCGTCAGATTGGGCATCAGATTGTAAAACTGGAACACAAATCCCACGTCCAGCCGACGGTATTCCGTCAGCTCCCGGCTGCGCATGCGGGTGATTTCCTTGCCGCCCACGGTGATTTTGCCGGAGGTAGCCTTATCCATGCCGCCAAGCAGGTTCAAAATGGTGGTTTTTCCTGCGCCGCTTGGCCCCAGAACCACGCACAGCTCGCCCTTTTCCATTTCGAAGCTGACGTTGTTTGCCGCCAGCACGCGTTCGCCGCCGGTGCGGTATTCCTTGGTTACATTTTCAAAGGTAATATAGCTCACATCTGTCCCCTTCCGGATGGAACTTTTACGCAGAGCCATCCCATCATCTGTAGAGTATCATCGTCTGGTTGATCATGTCAACGGAACCGGAAAAGGGTTTACAGATGATTCACAAATGAAAAAGGGAAGGACACATCCTTCCCTTGTGATGTCAGATCCATTCCGAGAGCTTTGCCGCCAGCTGCGGATAGGAGTAGGCTTCCACTGCGTCGGCGTTCATATCGCCAAGCAGATTTTCGCCCGCGCGCCAGCGCAAAATGAGCGTGCGCAGATAATCAAGCAATGCATCTTCGCCCGCCTGACCATCCGCCTGTTCGCAGCTGATGCCCAGTCCGGTTTCGAAAAGCACCTGCTTTACGCCGCTGTTGCCCAATTCGCCGCCCATGCAGTTGATGATGGGCTTGTCCATCATCATGTACTCAAACAGCTTGCCGGTGAGAATTCCCCTGAGCGACTCGGTATTCCACGAGGCCATCAGCAGCACGTCAGAGGTACGCTGCAGCCGGATGGACTCCGCACGCGAGACCCAGCCGTGATCCTCAATGCATTCTTCCATGCCGCAGGAAGCAGCATAGCGGCGCATCAGCGCACCCTCGCCGCCTGCATACACCATGCGGATTTCCTCAGGCGAGATGACGCCCTCATCCGCAAGCTTCCTGAGCGCACGGAACAGCGGCGTTACATCGCGGTCCGGAACACCCTTGCGGCCCATGTTGAGCTGTCCGCAGTAAACAAAGCGGAGGATGCCGTCCTTCTCCTTTTCGCAAGCCGCAGGAAGATCCTCGCGGTCATAGCCGTTGGACAGGACGCGGCCGACGTCCTCAAAGCCCATGACCTCCAGAAATCCCGAGGATACGGCCGACAGAACATCCGCCTCCTTTTTGAGCATTCTGAGGAAACCCTTTGTGCGCCACTTCTGCCATGCAAAGGGGAAGGCAAATTCATCGCGGAAATCAGCGAACCATTTGGGTGCGATACCCTTCTGTTTGGCTTTGCGTGCAGCCTGATGCACACATACGGGGCCATAGCAGGAGAAGATCGCGTCATAGGTTCCGCTGAGCCTATCCAGCTCCAAAACAGCCTTGCGGCGGAAATCCTGCTCGGCCATCCAGCGAAGATACCGGTACGCCATGTCCACACAGCGGCGGATCATCTTCTTCACGCCGCCGGAAGACGGCTGTGCCTTAGGCTGAGCAGAGGCAGGTCTGGCTGCGGCAGGCGCAGATTTGGCCTTGCGCATGAGCATACTCCGGAGCGGACTCCACTCGCGGATCACATGCACGTCCTTGAGCTCCGCCAGATCCCGGCGCAGCGTGGGATCTTCCACGCCGTCAAAGCCAGTGCCGCAGATTACGGTGACATCATGACCCATTCGCGTCAGATACTTGGCAAGCTTGGTCGGGCGAACTGCTCCGATGCGGTTGTGCGGCGCAAAATAATAGCTGATCAGCAAAATCCGTTTGCTTGTAGGCATCGTTGATCCCTTCCGTTATTTGAGCATTTCTTCAAGCAGAGCGCTGCTCTTGAAGCCCTTTTCCCACTGATCCTGCGCATTTTTGCGCATGGTCATGGCTTCCTCCAGCGTCATTTTGCTCAGTTCCGTGAGACAGCGCAGTACGCCCTGCGCACCTTCATCAAAGTCAAAGGTCCAGCCGCAGCCGTCCACCACCAGTTCGGCGGTACCGCCAACATCAGCGGCGATGGCCGGAATGCCGCAGCGCATGGCCTCCATGATGGAAACCGGCACGCCCTCGCCTTCGCTGGTGTTGATAAACACGTCAAACGGCGTCTTTTCATACAGCGCATGGATCTGCGCAGGCTTCATGCTGCCGGGCAGCTGATAGATCACGTTTTCCTTGCTGTCAAGCTTTTCCTCGGCATAGGCGCGGATCTTTTCCATTTCGCTTCCGTCGCCGATATGCATCCACAGAACCGGCATGCCTTCCCACTGCGCCAGCGCGTCGATGATGATATCCAGACGCTTGATGGGCGCAACGCGCGAACAGCTCACGATACGCAGCACATCCTGAGAAAAGCGGTTGGGCACAGGCAGCTCGTCCAACTTTTCGCCCGTGGAGCCCAGCGCCAGCACATGCACCTTGCTTTCATCCACACGGCCTCGCATATAGCTCATATACCATTCCATAGGCAGCTTGCCGATCATGTACATATCATCCGCCTGCTGGCCGATGAACTCCTTCATCAGGTAAGGATTCATGTGGTTGCGCGCCAGATCGATGTCGTAATAATGTCCGCGCGCAACAAAGCGGGTTCTGGGATGGCGCTTGCGAATCAGCGCGCCGGCATAGGCGTCATAGCTGAGCCAGAAAGAATACACCGTAGACGGACGTCCAAGCTTGAGCCGCTGTTCCGCCCACAGATACATCTTCAAACCTCTCTGGGTGAAGGCGATCAGCTTGAGCGCGTTGATCAGCGTCAGCTTTTTGTCGCGGTACAGCCTGCGCATCTCCTGCCACAGTTCCTTGCGAAACGGCGTCATCAGGATGGACTGAATGATTCCGCCCAGAGGCCGCACGATTGGATAGGACGGCTTTGTTTCACCGGAAATGGTGCAAACGCCGTGATAGCCAATCATTTCGATGGTGTCGAAGTGCTTCAAAAGCCACGGAAGCTCCTGCACCATGAACGCATGCGGCCTGCCGTGAGCATCAGTCGCACAGTTGTTGAGATAGACCAGTTTCAAGAAATCCCCACCTTATGAAATACATCCCGCAAAACGTCCTGCCAGCTCATGTTTTCGCAGGCATAGGCGCGCATCTCGCTGGCAAAACCGGGCGTGGAGCGCACATTGGCCACAAAATCGCAGACCGCTTTGAGATCGACGAGGCTGTCGTCGTTGGAAACCTTCACGCAGAAACGTTCCGGCCACGGCACGCTCACGTCTTCCACCGCATACATAAACGGCAGACCGCGCGCCATGTATTCGCGCAGCTTCAGTGAAATGGCCGTTTTGATCTTGCGGCGGTGCAAACCCAATCCGCCAACGCCCAGATCGCAGCGTGCAACCATCTGATTGAGGGCCTCGCCGTGGAGCTGACCCTCGTAGATGACCTGATTTTCAAGACCCTGATCTTTGGCCAGCTGCATCCACTGCGCCAGGGAGCCGTCTCCCTCGGTGCCCACCATGTGCAGGACAAAGCGCTCCTCGCCCTTCCACTGCGCCATGGCGTTGATCAGGCGGTCATAGCCCTGCCAGTAGCTCATGCTGGCCAGCGCCAGCAGATGGATTTCATTGCCGTTATCAGGATTCTGGTGAAGCGGCAGGCTGTCCACGTCCACGCCGTTGACAATATTGATAGCAGGCTTTCCATCCACCATGCCGCCGCAGTCGTCGCCCATTACAGCATAGCAGTCCACCATGGGCTTGATCTTTTCAAACACGTGATCGGTGTACATGAAGACCGGACGGCGCAGAAGCGACGTGGTGCGCGCAAAATTGGCCGGATAGGTAGGATGCTCGATCATCAGCTTTGCGCCCTTGTCCTTCATCAGCTGAAGCGCACGGGGCGCATTGAAGAAGGTGAGCATGTAGCGCATGTAGATCAGATCGTAGGCATGCTCTCTGGCAAGTTTTTTGAGCGCCGAGAACAGGTCGATATACAGGAAGGTGTGATGATACGCGGGCAGCTTTGACAGACGGTTCTTGTGCAGAAGGCGCGGTTCACCGTCGCCGCACAGCCACATGCCCTCGTGATCCCAGCCGATCCAGTGCACGGTGTGACCAAGCCTCTGCGCGCCGCGGATCTGCCCGAGGAACTTGGCATGCAGATTGTCCCTGCCGTCCATGGGCATGCGCATCAGAAACAAAATATCAGCCATTGGTTTTTCCCTCCAGCTGTTCGAGGTACAGCGCAGACATCTGCTCAAGCACCGCTTTAAGACTGTACTTTTCAATTTCCCTGCGGTTGCGCTCGCCCATCGTTTCCCTGAGCGCAGGATCGCAGATCAGCAGCGCAATGTCCTCCGAAAAGCCCTTGGCGTCGTCCGGCTTGCGCAGGAATCCGCCTTCACCGGGCTGAATGAGATCGGCATTTCCGCGGACGTCGCTCACCACGCACGGCAGACCGGCTGCCATGGCTTCCATCTGGGATACAGGAAGGCCTTCCTGCCAGGACGGAAACATAAAGATATCGGACGCACCGAGGATCTGAGGCACATCGCGGCGGAAGCCGAGAAAATGCGTGCGGTCTTCGATATCCAGTTCCTTCGCCAGCTCTTCCAGCTCCGGCTGCTTCTGGCCTACGCCGCAAAACAGCGTTTCAACACCCGGAAGCAGAGCAGCGGTGCGCAGCACGGTTTCATGGTTTTTGCGGTCGATGTGCTCACCAACACAGGCAATTACCGGTGCATCCTGCGCAATACCAAGCTCTGCGCGCACGGTTGTGCGGTCAACCACCATTTCAAAACGGGTCAGATCCACGCCTACTCCGTTGACCAGTGCCGTTTTCCTGGCGTGGAAACGCTGCGCGCGGCGGTAATCCTCCTGATTGATCGTAATCAGCAGATCCGTAAAGCGCGACAAAAAACGTTCCACAGGATAGAACAGCAGCCAGTTTTTCAGAGGCGCGCCGCTGAAAAAGTGAAATCCATGCGCAGTATAGACCACTCTGGTTCCCTTTTTGCGTGCTGCGCGCGAGCAAAGCCTGCCAAGCATGCCGCCCACAGGTGTGTTGCAGTGTACGAGATCATATCCGCCCGCATCAATCACAGCCTTGAGCTGCCTGTATACCGCCAGATTCGCTTTGGACAGCGGAGAACGTTCAAACGGCAGTTCAATGTAGCGGTCGCAGTACGGAACGGATACGTTTTTTTCCTCTGTATCGTTGCGGCAGCACAGATGCACCTCGTAGCCCTGCTCCTGAAACCACTTCATGTAGGGCAGATGGAAAACCAGCACGTGGCCGCGCAGAACGGTGGCCACAAACAAAACCTTTTTCATTGTCCTGCCTCCGTCAGACGGATGGTCTCCTCAAACGAAAGCTCATCCTCATTGGCAAACGCCATGCTCATGTCATGATCATAGGTCAGCGTGCCGAACACCTTGCCGATCACACCGACGCGCGCAGACACCGCATGCAAAAGCCACTGGAATCCGCGCACAAAGAGCACACGTTTCCCGTGGCATGCCGCGACCTCTTTGACAAGATCGCAGGTAGATACATATTCTCTGTTTTGCGGAAAATACAGCCCGCCCTGAGCGCTCAGGAGCAGCCGGCGCACAAAAGCTGCCAGCGTGCCGATATAGAGCATGCTGCGTTCGTTATGCACATACGGAAAAAACGGCAGTTTTCCGGCAAGAGACGCCAGACGGGGATAGTTTCCCCTGCAGCCTTTTCCATAGATCATGGGCGGGCGTAGCACGGCAATGCGAAAGCTGTCATCCGAAAGCTTCGCTAGCTCCTGCTCAGCTTCCCATTTGCTTACACCATAATGAGTGTTAGGCGCAGGCTGGGTATCCTTATGAATGCGTCCGGTAGTCATGCCATAGACGCTCATACTGGAGAAAAACACAAACTGCTTTACACCCATCTTTTTGGCTGCGCGGGCAGCGTTCACCGCCAGATCGCGGTTGACGCTGCGATACAGCGGCGCATTTTCCTCCGTTTCGCGCTGATGGGCGATTCCGGCCACATGCAAAACCGCATCAAAGCCCTGAAAAGCCTGTTCATCCAGCCCGTTACGCACGTCCAGCTCCTGCACCTCAAATAGCTCCGGCTCCTTAAGGAGTTCCGAAGCAATGTTTGTGCCAATGTAGCTGCCTGCGCCGGTGATCAGCACACGGATCATTCCTGACCCTCCTGACTGCCCTCGATGATGCCCTGGCGGTTGAAGACCTTCACAATGGTGAGCAGGAAGCACTTGAGGTCGAAAGCAAAGGTGATATTGCTGGCATACTCGCCGTCGCGTCTTGCCTTCTTCTCCAGATCACGGCTGAGATAATCGCGGCCGTTGACCTGCGCCCAGCCGCTCAGTCCGGGACGGATCATGCTCGCGCCGTACTTGTCACGCAGCTCCATCAGGTCGTCCTGATTCCACAGTGCAGGACGCGGACCGATGAGCGACATATCGCCCTTGAGGATATTCCACAGCTGAGGCAGTTCGTCCAGACTGGTCTTGCGCAGCACGCCGCCAAGAGGCGTAATATAGCTTACAGCTCCGCGCAGATCGTTGGTGGGCACGTCCCTGGGCGCATCGGTACGCATGGTGCGGAATTTGAGAATTTCAAAGAATTCCTTGTTTTTGCCGAAACGCTTCTGCTTGAAGATCACAGGGCCCTTGCTCTCCAGCCTGATGAGCAGGGCAATGAGTGCAAGCATGGGGCTGAGCACGATGAGTGCCGTCAGCGAAATGATCACGTCCAGCGCACGCTTGATATATCGCTCGTACATTTGGCACAAGCTCCTCTTCATTGGTTATCAGGTTTGGGAAGGAAAATCTGCTCCCACAGCTTGTCCAGCGTCTTTTGACCGATGCCGTTTACGCTGAGCAGATCCTCCGGATAGGTAAACCGACCGTTTGCCCCACGCTCTTCAATGATGCGCTGGGCAATGGCCGGGCCGACGCCGCGGAGCATGTCCAGCTCCGCAGCATCGCCTGTGTTGATATCAATCGTTCCCTCAGGCCACGCATAATCCATGCGTTCATCCTGCCTGAGTGCAGCTTTGGACGCGGACAGATGGAATGAAACCGGCTGATCCAGCTTCAGGTTGGCTATGAGCAGCGCACCTGCAATGATCAGCAGAAGGCATACGCCCGTCCATGCCAGCGCCCGGCGCATCTTACGCCTTGCGGACCTTCTGGCCCGCCTTGGTGTCCTCAAGGATATAGCCCATGGCCTTGATTGCGTCGCGCAGCTCGTCGGAGCGCTTCCAGTCCTTGTTCTTGCGGGCTTCGGCGCGCTCGTCGACCATTGCCTGAACGTCGGCAGGAATGCCGTCTTCCTTCTTCATAAGCAATCCCAGCACGTCGCACAGACGGTTGAGGGTGCTCTGACCCAGTTCAACAGCCTTGAGGCTGGCGCCGGTCTGAGGCAGCTTGTGTACTTCACGCACCAGTTCAAACAGTGCGGCCAGCGCGTCGGCGGTGTTCATGTCGTCGTCCATGGCGGCGATGAACTTCTCCTCGCTCTTCTTGCACTGCTCAACGAACGCGGCCTCGTTTTCGCCGGGCTCGACGTCAGCAGCGTTCTGCTTGAGGAAGTTGAGCTGATCGCGGGCGATGTAGAGGCGCTCCAGGGAACTTGCGGCGGCCTCGATGAGATCGCGGCTGAAGTTGATGGGGCTGCGGTAGTGCGCGGAGAGCATGAACAGGCGCACAGCCTCCAGATCAAACTCCTTGGCAATATCGCGCACGGTGAAGAAGTTGCCCGCGGACTTGGACATCTTCTGGTTGTCGATGTTGATGAAGCCGTTGTGCATCCAGTAGTTCACATAGGGCTTGCCGGTTGCGCCGGAGGTCTGGGCGATTTCGTTTTCGTGGTGCGGGAAGAGCAGATCCTTGCCGCCGCCGTGAATGTCGAAGGTTTCGCCCAGATAGGTGGTGGACATTGCGGAGCACTCGATGTGCCAGCCGGGACGGCCCATGCCCCACGGGCTCTCCCATGCGGGCTCGCCGGGCTTCTGTGCCTTCCACAGGGCGAAATCCATGGGGTCTTCCTTCACTTCATCCACACTCACGCGCGCGCCGCTTTCCAGATCCTCAAGGTTCTGTCCGCACAGGCAGCCGTACTGCGGGAAGGCCTTCACGCGGTAATACACGTCGCCGCGGCTTTCGTAGGCCAGACCCTTTTCGATGAGTCTTTCGATGATGTTGATGATCTGCGGCATGTGCTCGGTGGCACGGGGATGCACCGTGGCGGGACGGATGCCCAGCGCCTTGGCATCGGTATAGTATTCAGCGATATACTTGTCGGCGACTTCCTTGACGGTGATCCCTTCCTCGTTGGCGCGGCGGATCATCTTGTCGTCGATATCGGTGAAGTTCTGCACGAAGGTTACTTCGTAGCCGCGGTACTCCATATAGCGGCGGAGCACATCAAAGACGATGAACGGACGCGCGTTGCCGATGTGGAAGAAGTTGTACACAGTGGGGCCGCAGGCATAGATGCCGACCTTGCCTTCGTGGATGGGTTTGAACTCTTCCTTCTTACGGGTCATGCTGTTGTAAATCTGCATATTCAAAACTCCTTTACTCTGCCGTTTGGGAAGGCTGATCCTTTGTCTTTTCCTGTATGTAGCGGCATTGCTGATCCAGACAGTGGCCGCACCCGGCTTCGATGGCATGCTTTGCCAGACATTCCTCCAGCATCGTCAGCCTCTTCACCAGCGCCTCCATGCGTTCGAGCATGGGGTCGGGCAGGTTAACCTGATCGAGGTCAACTTCGCCTTTTTTCTGGGGCTTTTTCTTCTGCACCACGCGGCCGGGGTTGCCGACCACGGTACAGTTGTCCGGGACATCCTTAAGCACCACGGAAGCCGCGCCGATTTTGACATGATTGCCGATGTTGATTGGGCCCAGCACCTTTGCGCCGGCGCCGATGGTCACGTTGGAACCGATGGTAGGATGTCGTTTGCCGACGTCCTTGCCGGTGCCGCCCAGCGTGACGCCCTGATAAATGGTCACGTCGTCGCCGATCACGGTGGTTTCACCAATCACAACGCCGTCGCCGTGGTCGATGAACACCCTGCGGCCAATCTGCGCGCCGGGATGGATTTCAATGCCGGTTCTGTGCCTTGCGCGCTGACTGAGCCAGCGTGCCAGAAGCACATGTCCCTTGTTATACAGCGCATGTGCGCGCCTGTGCGACTTGAGCGCCACCAGTCCGGGGTAGCACAGCCGCACCTCCGCCATGGATTTAGCCGCCGGGTCGCGTGCCATAATCGCCTCACGGTCCTCCCGGACGAGCATTTTCCAATCGTTCATTTTCGTTATCGGGGCCGCATGCCCCTGACCCTTCTCCGTGCCTGTTACACGGGATTTTCTGTTTCTTCCGTCTTTGCCTCCACCGGCTTCAGAGAAACCGTACCGTTAAACACGCCCTCCACGTCTGCAAGGAGCACTTCCTGCGCGTTAAGTCCGTCGGCAAAGCGCTGGGAGAGATGATAAACGCCTTCCGCAGTACAGTGACGGCACTTTTCGGTATCGTTCCACTGCAGGGTAAGCACATTGATAACAGCCTGCTTACATCGTTCGTCCTTGACAGGGAACATCAATTCTGCACGGCGGTCAAGGTTGCGGGGCATCCAGTCGGCCGAGGAGAGATACACCTCGCGGCTGCCGCCGTTTTCAAACATGAATGCACGCGCATGCTCCAGATTGCGTCCCACAATGGAACGCACATGAAGGTTCTCCGTCACACCTTCACACTCCGGAATCACGCAGCACACGCCACGCACAATCAGATCAATTTCTACGCCGCTCTGGCTGGCGTCCATCAGCGCACGGATGATCTTCTTATCGGAAATCGAGTTCATCTTGGCCAGAATACGCGCGGGCAGGCCTGCCTCGGCATTCTGCTTTTCACGCTCGATAAGCTCCAAAAGCCTGGGCTTGAGCATATCCGGCGCTTTCATGATCTCCTTCATCTCCGCTTCGCCGCCCTCAAGGGTTTCGAAGAATGCGGCTGCGTCCGCAGTCAGCTGCTGATCGGCGGTAAGGAGGCCAAAGTCGGTGTACAGCTTTGCAGTGCCGTCGTGATAGTTGCCGGTGCCCAAATGCACTTCGCGGCGGATTTCGCCATCCATCTCGCGTTCAAACAGCGTAATCTTGCTGTGTACCTTGAGGTTAGGCAGACCGTACAGAACGCGGCAGCCGGAACGCTCCAGCCTTTCGCCCCAGTGGAGATTGCTCTCTTCATCAAAGCGGGCGTGGGCTTCAAACAGCACCGTAACCTCCTTGCCATTCTGTGCCGCCTGTGCCAGCGCAGCCACAATCGGGCTGTTGCCGCTGACACGGTAGAGCGTCTGCTTGATGGCACGCACCGTGGGATCCACAGCGGCGCGCTGCATCAGATGCACAACCGGCGTAAAGGTATGGTAAGGATGGTACATCAGCCAGTCGCGGCGATCGATCTGTTCGAACACATCGTCGCCCAGAAGCTCCGTGAGCTCCACCGGCTGCGCGGGAGTATATTTGAGTTCAGGACGCTTGAGCAGACCGTAAAGTCCCATCATCATCTTATTCAGATCCAGCGGCCCGGTGACACGGTAGCGACGCTCCTGTTCAACGCCAAACTGCTTCATCAGCAGCGTCAGCATCTCCTCGCTCATGCGTTCCTCGGCTTCCAGCCTCATTACCCTGCCGTCAAGGCGCTTGGCCAGCATATCGCGCACTGCAGGCACGACATCGGGCACCGCTTCCTCCTGAACGGCAAAGTTCTGGTTGCGCAGGATCCGGAACACCGCGCAGTGCTCCACCTCGTCGCGCGGGAACAGGCGGTGCACAGAGTGTTTCACCACATCCTCCAGACGGATGATACGCTGCACATCCTTTTCATAGGACATGTCAAACAGTCTCGGCAGAGACGAGGGCAGTGCGATCAACTGGAAGGCTTCTCCCTTGCGGCGGTTGCGCACAAGCTTGACGCACAGATACAGCTGCTTCTGCCTCGGATGCGCCTGACTGAGGGGTTCCACCTTCAGATAGGGACGGATTTCCTTTTCGAACAGCAGCTTTTCGCGCACCAGCATATCCGATCCCATTGAAAACGTGGGATACAGCTGCACGCCCTCCAGATACAGTTCGCTGCGGATGCCTTCATACAGGGTATACTGACGGTTGGACTGACGCAGAATCTCCTTGTTAACCTTGTGGTAAAGCTTCTCCCCCGTCACCTGTCCCAGCAGCTTCTTTTCACCCTCGCGGCCGTCATAGATCCGCTCATAGCGCACCTGCAGAAACTCATCCATGTTGGAAGTTACGATCGCCAGAAACTTGGCGCGCTCCAAAAGCGGGTTATCCGGATTATCCGCCTCATCCTGAATGCGGCTGTTGAATTTCAGCCAGCTCAGTTCACGGTTTTCCATCGCCTTGCGCTCCGCCTTGCGTTTATGCGCCGTGCCCATTTGTCTCCGTCCTCTCGTGTGCTGTGGGGAGGCCTCTGCAAATAGGCCTCATGAATCATTATAACACAGGTTTGAGGTGACGTAAAGGAAAAGACCCGTTTCAAAACGAAACGAGTCCTGATGTTTTTACTTCAGAAAAATCGGATTGCTCCAAGCGCGCTTGCCTTCGGCGTCAACCATGGTAACGCGAAGGTAGGGATAATGCGCGTCGATTTTCATCTCAGCGTGGGTGATGAGCCCTTCTTCGTTGCGCACCATACGGCTGGGATTGCCAAAGCAGACAAAGTTGACGAACTTGCAGGGAGAGCAGTCCACCACGGCCACGCCGTCGTCGCGAAGGTAGAAATCATGGATTTCCGGGCCGCAGGAAGAGTAGAACGCGCCTTCTCTGAGCGCCTGGAGGATGTCTCGCACGTTGTTTTCAGCGTTTACGCGCACCCAGCCCTTGCAGTGATGCTCCGGCTTATGGCCGTCGTCCGTGGCAATGCCGAACCACTTTTTGCCCTGAATCAGGATTTCATCCCAGTAGGCCGCATTGGTGTCCATGTCATTGTCCATCACACAGCCGCTGTTCCAGATTTCCATGCCGATGCAGCCCTGAAGGTTTTCAAACTCCCGCGCAGGCGTGCCGCTCCACTCGGGATGGCAGTAGAAGGTGAGATTGTTCTTCTCATGCAGCCAGTCAAGGATGGGCTGATAGTCCTCGGGCTTTTCGATGACGCCTCTTTCAATGCGCTCATCCTGCTCGAAGCCGTTTCCATCCGCCTTTTCGGGGCCGATAGCAACCGTATGGAAGCAGTGCACGCCCTTGGTCTGGGCAAAATTGCGATCCATCTCCATGCCGGGGATGATGGTGAGCGGCGCATCGCCGTAGTTGGCATAATTGTAATAGCGATGATCGGTCAGCGCCAGAAAGTCATAGCCATTTTCAACGTGCAGTCTGAGGGTATCTTCGGGGGAAAGCATACCGTCCGAACGGGTGGTGTGGCAGTGCAGACCGCCTTTGAGCAGCTTGCGTTCCGTGGTAAATGCCGCCTGACGAATCATATTTCTCTCTCCTTATGCATTGAGCTTGAGCAGATGATCCAGAAGCTTCTGAGCATCCGCATCGGCGAAGCAGTAGCCCTGCATGCCCACGGCCTTGGCTCCGTCGACATTCTTTTGCAGGTCGTCGATGAAAATGCACTCTTCCGCCTTGAGGTCAAACTTTTCAAACAGGCGATGATAAATTTCCGCATCCGGCTTGAGCATCTTTTCTTCAGCGGAGACCAGCACACCGCTGAAACGGCTGTAATGCGGGATCTTGTAGCTGAAGTCGTGGAAACGGTGTCCGCAGTTGGTCAGGATGTAGAGCCTGAAGCCTTCTTCCAGCAGCTTTTCGATTACCTTGTCCATCCCCTGCATGGGATAGAGCGCGTCCAGCCACCAGTCCTGCTCCACTTCCACGCCGAGCTGTTTGAGCTGAGACGTTTCCATGCGCTCGCGGCAGCGGATGAAATAATCCTTCTCCAGCATCAGGCCGCCGTCGTTCATGGGACCCCACTCAGGATGGGTGAAAATGGCGCTGCACAGCTTCCGGGCGGTTTCCTCGTCCTTGGCATAGCGCAGGCAGGGAAGAAGCGGATTCCAGTTGAGAAGCACCATGCCCATATCAAACACAATGTTGCGGATCATGTCTGTTTTCCTCCTCAATGATTCATCAGTTCGTACATAAAGATGGCCGCGGCCACAGCGGCGTTGAGCGATTCCGCGCCGCCGCGCATGGGCAGACGGTAACGGTGCGTGCACTGTGCAAGCGTTTCGCGGGTCATACCCTGCCCCTCATTGCCGATGATCACGCACAGCTTTGCGGGAAGCGTGCCGCGCTCGTAGAAGGGCTCACCGTCCAGCGCAGCGCCGATGACGGCATAGCCCATCTGTGCAAGTTCGTTCGCCGCCCGCGGTGCACTTTCCACCGTGCACATCGGCACGCGGAAGGCGCTGCCCATGGTAGCGCGAAGCGTCTTGGGCCCGAAGGGATCGGCGCATCCCGGAGTGAGGATGCATCCGTCAAAGCCCGCCGCATCCAGCGTGCGAAGCACAGTGCCCACATTGCCGGGATCCTGCACATTTTCCAGCAGGATGAGCTTCTCCCCCATTTCTGAGAGTTTTCGGCCTTCAGGCAGAGCGCATACAGCAGCAATGCCCTGCGGCGTTTTCACCTGCGAGATCGCTGCCAGCACATGCTCGGGCACGCTGTACACCTCGCCCTTGGCAAGTGCAATCAGCCCGGCATACTGCTCCACACGTTTCTCGTCCACGAAGACCGTTTTCACATCTTCAGGCCGCATGTGAAGCCCTTCGCCCACCATATGTTCGCCGTCCAGCAGGAAAGCGCGCTGGCGCGACCGCTCCTTGGCGGCCGCCAGCGCGCGTGCATCCTGCACGGCAGGATTTTTGAGACTGGTAATGCTTTTCATTTACATACGCTCCGGAGCTTCCATACCAATGAGGTACAGACCGGTCTTGATGGTGTTCTTGACCGCACGGGTCAGGCGCACGCGAGCCTCGCGCACAGCAGCCTCGTCCACGATGATGCGGTTTTCGTAGTAGAACTTGTTGTAGGCCTTGCACAGTTCCGTAACGGCACGGGTGATGATGGAAGGCTCGTAGCGGTTGGCGGCCTCGCGCACAGTTTCCGGGAAACGGCTGAGCTGACGCAGAAGCTCCTGTGCATAGTCGTCAGCCAGTGCACTGTAGTCCGGCTCGACGCTTTCCAGACCCTCGGCCTTGCGCAGAGCGCTGCAGCAGCGGGCATGGGTATACTGTACATAGGGGCCGGTCTCGCCGTCGAAGCTGAGCACGCGATCCCAGCAGAAGTCGATATCCTTGATACGGCCGTTCTGCAGGTCGGCGTAAATCACAGCGCCGATACCTACCTGACGAGCGACCTCTTCCTTGTTTTCCAGATCGGGGCTCTTCTCCTCGATGATGCCGCGCGCTTTGTCGATGGCGGTGTTGAGCACATCTTCCAGGAACAGAACGTGACCCTTGCGGGTGGACAGACTCTGGCCTTCGTAGGAGATCATGCCAAAGGCGACGTGAACCAGATCCTTGGCCCAGTCGTAGCCCATCTTTTCGATGACCTTGAACCACTGACGGAAATGCAGATCCTGCTGATAGGCCACAACATAAAGACACTTGTCGAAATCGTAGGTCTTCTTACGGTAAAGCGCGGCAGCGATGTCGCGGGTGGCGTAGATGGTGGTGCCGTCCTTCTTGAGGATCAGGCAGGGAGGCATGCCGCTCTCCTCTTCATCCAGGTCCACAACGGAAGCGCCCTCGGACAGGGTGAGCAGATTCTTTTCGCGCAGTTCTTCCACCACGGCGTCCGTCTTATCCACATAGAAGCTTTCGCCGTTATAGCTGTCAAACTCAACGCCCAGCAGATCATACACGGGCTTGGCGTCGCGCAGGGTCAGCTCCTTGAACCAGTTGAACAGGCTCAGGGCCTCCTCGTTGCCGTCCTCAATGGCCTTGAACCAGCGGCGGCCTTCGTCTTCCAGCGCGGGATCCTTCTCAGCTTCTTCATGGAACTTCACGTACAGACGCGTCAGCTCCGGAACGCCCTTTTCTTCAACGTCCGCACGGTTGCCCCAGGTCTTGTAGGCATAGATCAGCTTGCCGAACTGCGTGCCCCAGTCGCCCAGATGGTTGATGCCAACCGTCTTGTAACCCAGGAAACGATAGATGCGGGCAATGCTGTGTCCAAGCATCGTGGTAGAGAGGTGGCCGATGTGGAAGCGCTTGGCGATGTTGATGGAAGAATAGTCCAGGCAGATGGTCTTGCCATTGCCCTCTTCGCTGCTGCCGTAGGTTTCGCCGGCAGAAAGAACCGTTTCAAGCGTCTTCTGGGCAAAGTTGTTGCGATTCAGATAGAAATTCAGGTATCCGCCCATTTGCTTTGCTTCACACAAATCCCCGGCATCAATGGCTGCCGCCAGCTTTGCAGCGATCTGAGGAGGAGCCATACGCAGAATACGGCTGAGCTTAAAACAGGGGAAGGCATAGTCGCCCATTTCCTTCTGCGGAGGTATTTCAAGAAAATTGCAGATTTCTTCACAGCAGGGAAGACCTTCCATGCCGGGATTGCAGCATTCCATTGCCTTGGAAATAACCTGAGCAAGGCTCTGTTTGGTATCCATATCTTTATTTGCTCCCTTCGGTTTTTTCGGGGTTCAGATCCCAAAGGAGGCGGCTTCTCCATTTGCCGCGGAAGTAGAAAAATACACTTATCGCACAGCCGCACAGCCACGCAATCAGCAGCGAGCCATACAGACACATGGGGTTGCCGTTGGGAAACTCAGCAGATTTGCTCACGAACGCCCACACATAAGCAATCGGCATACGAATCACAACGGTAACAATGATGCTGATCCACATCGGAATCACCGTTTCGCCCGCACCGCGCATAACGCCCTGCAAAACCTGGGATGCGGCAAAAGCAATGTAACCCACAGCCAGCGTGCGAAGCATCATTTCACCCAGCGCAATAACCTCAGGCGTCTGGGTGAAGATGTAGAGCAGATTCTTGCCCAGAAGCAGAATGCCGCTGACCATGACGATGGCCGTGCCCACAGCCATCAGCAGCGTTTCCTTCGCGCCCTTGAACATACGGTCCAGCTGACGCGCGCCGATGTTCTGACCGGCAAAGGTCGTGGCGGCAATGCCAAAGGTAAAGTTGGGCATCATGGCAAAGCCGTCGATACGCATCACCATGGTGTTGGCAGTAACGATGCTTCCGCCCAGCGAGTTGGTGAGCGACTGCACCAGAATGCTGGACAGAGAGAAAATCATCTGAGTCAGACCGGAGGGAATGCCCAGACGCACAACGCGCTTCATGATGTGCTTTGATACACGCAGCGTGGAGCGGTTGAGATCAATCACATTCTTCATGCGGTACAGGCGGCGTACGCACAGGAAGGCGGAAATGGCCTGCGCGATGATGGTCGCCCACGCCACACCGTCTGTGGTCATTCCAAAACCAACCACAAAGAGCAGGTCCAGCACAATATTCAGACCGCAGGCAACCAGAAGAAAAATCAGCGGGCTCACGCTGTCGCCCATGCCGCGCATAACGCCCGACATGATGTTGTAAAGACCCGAACCGACCAGACCGATCATGATGATGACCAGATAGTTGCACGCCATATCCAGCATATCAGCCGGCGTATCCAGCAAAACCAGCAGAGGCCGCGCCAGCAGAGCGCCTACGATCGACATCACCGCACCGCTGATGACGGTGAGCATGATGGTGGTACCAACCGCCTTGCTGAGCTCGGCACGGTCCTTCGCGCCGAAATACTGAGACACAACGATGGTAGCGCCGCTGGAGATGCCCATGAAGAGCACCAGAATCAGGTTGATGACGGGGCCAGCCAGACCTACCGCGCCCAGCGCAGCATCGCCGACATACTGACCGACCACAATTGCGTCAACCGTGTTGTACAGCTGCTGGGCCAGATTGCCGATCAGCAGCGGGATGGCGAACATCACAATGCCCGACATCGTGTTGCCCACAGTCAGATCGCGCGGGGCAAACAGCGCCTGAAGTTTCTTAAACATTCGTATCCTTTCTGGGAGGGAGAAACGGCAAGGAGGCTCCGCCTCCCTGCACCCTCCGCTTAAGGGCTTCGCCCTTAAGAATCCCGTAACTGACCGCATGAAATGCGGTCAGAAAACTATAACACGAAAAATCCCCTGCGGAAATGGCAAGCACTCAAGCGAGCCGCGACCCCCTCCGGGGAG
>JAGBBE010000203.1 GCA_017938645.1 Clostridia bacterium | reverse complement strand
CGCCTACTGTCGCCCTGCATTGATCTATGCCGTCTATGATGAGGTCATGGGCAGCGATGATTATGCGGAGATCATCCAGCTATTCGGAGAACGAGTCGCAGAGCAGGCAGCAAAAACGCGCGAAATGTTCAATGATCTTCGATTGGAAGGTCAGGATGTTTCTCCGCTGACCATTAAGGATTGCACACCCATTACCGGTGACGATGATCTGCACAACAAAGTGATCGTCATCAAGCCGGATAAGCTGCGCAGAGAATATCAGAAAGCTAATTATCAACTCAAACTCTGTACAGGTGGTTTCGGCGCAAGCCCCAAAAGCCGTGGTAACACCTGTTTCTGTGTGGACTTGTTCTCTGGTGAGAAAAGCCGCTTTGAACGGTATGAAGTGATGGGAACGCTGAAAGAAGAACAGCTTCCCAAGTGGGCCAGAGATGGGCTGGAAGCATATTGGCATAAGAAGCAGCATGAGCAGAGGCTTCAAGGAAAAGCGAAAAAAGTCGAAATGGAGCGATAAGAACGTATTCGCCGTGAATAAGAATTGCTGATTCGTGCATTCTACTGATTGACAGCATTTCGGTCAACCGATATAATATTTACGGGAGGGATGCTTATGACCATCAACACGATGCTGAACCAGCAGAACATGACGAAGTACCGGCTTGCCAAAGAAAGCGGCCTTCCGCATGCTACGATCAGTGATATTTGCAGCGGCAAAGCACAAATTGAGAAATGCTCTGCCGAAACGCTTTACAAAATTGCCAGAGTGCTGCATGTTTCTATAGAAGATTTGATCCGTGACCGAATGGAGGCGGTTGAAGAACCCCGCAGCAGTTTTGATGTGTTCAAAAGCAATGTATGCCATCGTGTGAAAGAAATGGGCGATATTGATTTCATCATTGACGTTCTGGAAAGTGATACGATCCGACAATACTATCAAAAGAAGTGGATGGCAGAGTGTCTGTATCTGCTGGCGATGGTGGACTATCTCAGCCGCGAAAATGATCTGCCCCTGTGCAGTGAATACAATGATCTGCGAAACAAGCGATTGGCAAAGCCGCTTTACCCTTTGAGCGTATTGATGGCGGATGCTGTATCAAACACAACGACGCACGCTGAGCGCAGCTATCAGGCTGCCATACCTGAATTTTTAAGATTTAATATCATAGAAAGCGAGATCAGAAATGTCGTCTAAAGCACTTTTTACGCAGGAAAATCTGGACACTTATCTGAAAGCGCTGGCCAGAGAGTATAAAAAGCTCGGCGGGAAAGGAATGCCTGCGGAGATCATTCTGATCGGCGGAGCGGCCATTCTTGCCAATTATGGATTTAGAGAATCCACCTACGATATGGATGCGCTGATCGATGCATCATCGGCCATGAAGGATGCCATTAACCATGTTGGGGATGAATACGGTCTGCCCAATGGATGGCTCAACGAGGATTTTGTCAAAACAAAATCTTATACACCGAAGATTCGTCAGTATTCTGTGCACTACAAGGAGTTTGGCCGGATTCTTGAGGTTCGCACAGTAAAGGCTGAGTATCTGATCGCCATGAAACTTGTGTCTGCAAGGCCTTACAAAAACGATCTTTCCGATATCGTTGGCATCCTTGCGGAGCATCAGCGTCTTGAGAATCCCATGACCTTTGAGAAGATTCAGCGAGCTGTGGTAGAATTATACGGTTCTGCTGAACAGGTTTCAGAGGAAATTTGGACGATGGTGAAAGATGCTGTGGATCATCCCAATGCAGGTGAACTGTATCAGAAATATCGCGAGGCAGAAATGGAAACCAAAGACTTGCTGGTCGATTTTGAACAGAAGTATCCCAAAGTCCTGAAAGAAGATAACTTGGCGGCGATTGTCGCTCAGGCAAAGAAGAAAAAGGAACAGCAGAAATAGTTCCTCTCAGACTTTTGAGGCGGAAGCCGGCATGAATGGTCGTGCCGGTTTTTCTTTTCACTTTTGATTTTTGCGGAGGTTTTTTATGCTCCACTTCACCATCCGAGAACTCAACCTCATTTGTATCTATGACACAGGGACTCTTACAGGCCTAATTGCTACAATCAACGAAATGGCATCTCAGCTAACTGAAGAAGAACAGGAACTGAAAACTCTTTCAGATTCCGTGCTATCCAAACTGAGCAGGATAACGGACGAAGAATATGACGCCCTGATGCGCAATGCTGACTTCTGTTTTAATGAGGAGGATGAATATGGCGGATAAACTGCAAACATATGTGCAGCTTGCGCAGAATACCGCACAGAAGCTTACGTCCAGCTATGAAAGCTGGACGTCTTTTCTTCAAACGGCTGCGCGGCTGTACAAGTATTCGTATCCCGACCAGCTTCTGATTCATGCCCAGCGCCCGGATGCGGTGGCATGTGCCTCCTACAATGTATGGAACAACACCATGCATCGTTATGTGCGCAGGGGTTCCAAGGGCATTGCGCTCATTGATTCCAGCGGTGATAATGTTAAGCTTCACTATGTCTTTGATCTTTCTGATACAGGCACAGGGCGAAACTCCCGTCAGCCGTTTTTGTGGCAGCTTCATGAGGAACACGAACATGCGGTTACAGAAGCTATCAAAGAACGTTTTGACATGGGAGATGCTGTGAACTTTCGCGCATTCCTTGAAGAAACAGCTTCCATTCTGGTGGATGATTACTGGTTTGCTCATAAGAGCGAAGTGCTCGACATCATTGAGGGCTCGGCGCTTGCTGGATATAATGAAGATGATCTCAGTTACTTCTTCCAGCAGGCAGCGGTGGTCAGCACGTCCTATCTTCTTCTGACCCGCTGCGGAATGACACCCGGGGAAGGATATGAGAAATTCGATTTTACAACCGTCTTCGATTTCAACACGCCGGATGCTGTCGCAGCCCTGGGTACGGCAGTCAGCCTGATCAGCGAGTCGGTGCTTCGTGAAATCGAAACGACCATCCGAAAGTATGAACGCGAGAGAAACGCAGAAAGGAGCCAGAACGATGAGCGAACTGACTTACACCATGAACGGGGATTATCTTCTGCCCAACCTGATCCTGCCCCAGCAGAACGCAACGCCGATGAACAAGTACGGCAGGATGCGCAAAGCCTTCCTGAAGGAGCACAAGCCGGTGCTGTGGAACACGATGCTGCTGAACGGGACGCTGGACAGCCATCTCAGGGAGATCAGCGAGACGGCGAACCAACGGCTGAATCAGATGATGCAGGAGATGGCGGCAGCACAGGGCGTGACGGAGGAACTGAAAGCCAGCGATCCGATGCAGTGGACGCAGCAGATGAACGCCCTGAAGGCACAGGCCGAGGAAGTGATCCTCATGGAGCTGGTTTACAGCTGAGCTTTCTCGACGTCTCCTTTCCATCGGAGGCAGAACAAATTCAAACCATCCAGCAGGCGGAGAGCGCATTATTCGCGCCCTTCGCCTTTTCTATTCCGCAGGATACGGTGGATCAGATTCTGCGTCTGGGAAGCAATGCCGCTGAACATCGGAAGTTCCTTGTGACCGAGTACAGCAAGGGTAAATCCATCGAAAACATAAGTGCTATCTTGCGTACTACCTACCATGGTGGAAACGGCTTTGACACCGCACAGGGGCCGATCAGCGTGTGGTATGCGGAAGAAGGTATTCGCATTGCCCGCGGTACATCGGCACGGTATGTACGCACTGCCCAGGTGATCTCCTGGGAGGATGCAGCCAAACGTATAGGCGAACTGCTGGATGCGGGGCAGTTTGCGACATCACTTGAAATTGCCTCGGCTCCTGGTAGAGAGCGATACCAGCTGGCTGAAACGCTTTCCTATATCGTGCGTGATTTGAGTGAGCAGGCACGTAATGAGGGGTACATGACCACTCTGACGGAGCTGAATCGAGACGTCTATCCCGACTGCACGATTCATATTGCAGAAGCGCTTGCCAAGCCGGATATGCTGCAGATCATTGCAGACGAATACAAGGCTTTCCTGGCTGCATATCAGGACAACCATAGCCTGATGCGTTTCCGTTATCACCGACTGTACGAAGCCGGAGAACGGTTAGAAGAAATGTTCACCCAACGCAGGGATTACGTTTCTTCTCTGGAGGAAGTTACAGAGCTGAACCGCTTCATCACTGAAGATGAGATCAACGAGGTTCTTGTCAGAGGCAATCAATACGGTGGCTGGAAAGAAAAAACACAGCAATTCTTTCTGGAGCCGCATACGCCGCAGGAGAAAATCTCTTTCCTGAAGGATGGGTATGGGATCGGCGGCCATTCCCCGGCTGTTTCTGGCGAGTGGCATAGTGACGAGTGGCATGACGGCAAGGGTATTCGGCTAAAAAAAGACAAATGCGAAACACTTCAGCTTGGCTGGCCGAATGTTGCCAAACGCATCATGGAGCTGATTCGGCAGGATCGCTACCTGACTGTGGAAGAAAAAGCAGCGCTGGAAGAAAAGCAGAAAGTCCAGCGTATGGCGGATGAACCATTGCAGGATCATGCAGAGGAAGCGTTGGAAACGCAGAGTGATCGCACAGAGGACTATAGATTGCTAAGCCGTCTGCGTTCCGACTGCGACTATTTTCTTGGTGCTGGTGGGCGCAGCGAAAAGCATCTGTGGGCAGGCAATGTTTATGAACAGATCGCCAAAATGAGGGAACTGTATCAGTCGCTTCCGCAAAAGCCCGAATGGCTGACGGAAGAAGCGATTGACCAGTATGCTGCACAGATGGCTCCTCCGTATCTGGTAATGGTATACCATCACTTTGAAAACGGATTCGATGCAAAGCTTGATTATCAGACGCTGGAGGAAGCGGAGCAGGCCGCACAGGGCTATGTGAATGGCACGATGGAGGCAGATGGTTTTCAGTATGACGGCGCTGCTGTGTATGATCAGCAGAACATGGTGTATCTACGTTCCTATGGCGATTATCCTGACGAGAAAGCGCAGGCACAGCTGGCGGCGATTGAACAACCTAAAATGGTAGAAGCCAAAGCTGACCCCGCATATCGCGTAGGAGATACCGTCTATCTGGACGGCAGACCGTTTGATATCACGGAGATCAGCGAAAAGTATGTGCAGCTGTTTGACAAGACATTGCCATACCCACTCTTCCGCTCAGAACGCAAGGGTACTTTTGCACATCTGCTGGCTTTGGATCAACGGAATCAGGCGCTGCTGCCGCCAAACAATACGGATGATACTCCTTCCCGCTTCAGCTATGAAACAGAGGCTGTTTATCCTGCGGAGCAAAGTGGTTTGCCGTTTGATGTTGTTGTTCAGGCAATACACGTCAATGAAACCGTTCAGGAGCAGACAGAACCTGTCCCCGAGCCGCAGAACTTCCGTATCACAGACGATAATCTGGGCGCAGGCGGCAAAAAGACCAAGTACGAGTACAATGCTGCGGCCATCTATACCCTCAAACAAATTGAAGCGGAAGGCCGAAACGCAACGCCTGAAGAACAGGAAATCCTCTCTCGTTACGTCGGCTGGGGTGGTATACCTGAAGCCTTTGACGAGCACAATGCGGCGTGGGCGAACGAATACACTGAGCTGAAAAGCCTGCTGACCGAGGAAGAGTACGCCTCTGCTATGGGCAGCGTTCTCAATGCACACTACACCAGCCCAACGGTGATCCGTGCCATCTATGACGCTGTGGAACAGATGGGTTTCACTTCTGGCAACATTCTGGAACCGTCAATGGGCATTGGCAATTTCTTCGGCATGCTTCCGGAATCCATGCAGGACAGCCGCCTGTACGGTGTGGAGCTGGACAGCCTCACCGGCCGCATTGCGCAGCAGCTTTATCCCAAAGCCAACATCACTGTGGCTGGCTTTGAAACCACGGACAGACGTGACTTCTACGACCTCGCTATAGGCAACGTACCCTTTGGACAGTATCAGGTAAATGACCGGGCTTATAACAAGCTCGGTTTTTCCATTCATAATTACTTTTTTGCGAAGGCTCTGGATCAGGTTCGTCCGGGCGGCGTGGTCGCTTTTGTGACCTCGCGCTACACGCTGGATCAGCAGTCGCCGGAAGTACGCAAATATCTTGCTGAACGCGTTGATCTGCTGGGAGCCATCCGTCTGCCCAATAACGCTTTCCGGGCTAACGCCGGAACAGATGTGGTATCGGATATCATCTTTCTGCAGAAGCGCGAATCGCCGTTGGTAACAGAACCGGATTGGGTGCACCTTGGCGAGAACAAAGACGGCTTTGCAATCAACCAGTATTTCATCGACCATCCTGAAATGGTGCTGGGCGAAGAAAGTTCTGAAAGCACACAGTATGGGCGGCAGGACTTCACTGTGATCCCGCGCGAAGGCGTTCCTCTTGCAGAACAGCTCCGCGACGCCGTACAGCACATCCACGGAGAATACGTGCCTGCGGCCTTGCCGGAGCTGGGAGAGGGTGAGAAGATCAACGATACGCTTCCTGCCGATCCGAACGTGAAAAACTACTCCTATACCGTGGTGGACGGTCAGGTGTACTACCGTGAAAACTCCATTATGGTCAGACCATCGCTTAACCAGACGGCGCAGGAACGTGTCAAAGGACTGGTTGCCTTGCGCGACTGTGTGCATGCGCTGATTGACGCACAGCTTGATGAAGCCGAGGATGGGACCATTTATGAACTGCAAAAGCAGCTCAACGAGCAGTATGACGCATTCACAGCAAAATACGGACTGATCAACAGCCGCGGCAACGCGCTGGCCTTCAGTGATGATAGTTCCTATTACCTCCTGTGTTCTCTGGAGGTGCTGGACGATCAGCAGCAGCTCAAGCGCAAAGCGGATATGTTCACCAAACGCACGATCAAGCAGCAGCGCAGCATCACACATGTCGATACGGCTGCGGAAGCGCTGGCGGTGTCCATTGGTGAGAAGGCTGGCGTCGATCTGCCGTTTATGGCTCAGCTTACAGGAAAGTCCGAGAATGAAATAGCGGAAGAACTGACCGGCGTGATCTTTCCTCTGCCGGAAACCGGTAGGGAAGAAAGGCCTCTCCGGTACATGACAGCAGATGAATACCTGTCCGGTAATGTGCGCCAGAAACTGCGCACAGCCCGTTTAATTGCTGAACAGGACGAACGTTTTCTTCCCAATGTCCGGGCACTGGAAGCAGCCCAGCCCCAAGACCTTGACGCCTCCGAAATAGAGGTACGACTGGGCGCAACTTGGGTGGATAAAAAGTATATTCAGGACTTCATGTATGAGGTGCTGAAAACGCCGTATGCCTACAGGCGAGAAATTCAGGTACACTTT
>JAGBBE010000019.1 GCA_017938645.1 Clostridia bacterium | reverse complement strand
GATTCCGATGATGGCGGTCAGACTCGTATCCATGAGCCGCCGCTGTTGTAATACGGGACGCACTGAATCCATGTTCCGGCATTGCAGTACCAGACCGTGCACTGCTGCCATGTGCTGCCGTTGCGATACCAAACAGTTGCCTCAATATAGGTGACGGTGAGGACAACCGTGGTGACGCGGGCGTAGTTGCTGGAATAGCCGCTGGACGAGGACGTCTCGCCGTTGTAGATGACCAGCACAGAGTTGCCCGCTGTGAAGTAATCCTTTAGGGCGTTGAACAGAGCCGTATTGGTGGAGGTAGACAGCGTGTGCGTGACAGTGTTGTCATAGAACTTGCCGGTCAGCGTCCCCAGCGCATCGCCGACCTGTGCGCTCCCCTTGATGCCGGTTTTCAGCGATTGATACAGCGCCTTTCGGAATGACAGCACCTTATCCGTTTTCGCAGAACCAGCGCCGGAACAGGTGATTTTCAGCGTCATGCTTTGAATCACCTTTCCCTGAAGCGTGGCCCCTGCACCAGAAAAAACCATAACTCCAACGCGGGAATTGCTTGCCGCTGTACCTTGGTAAGCACCCTGACACGCACCATTCGTCGTGCCGGTGTTCCATGATGTGGAGCTGTACTGCGCATAGCCGATGGTGCTGGACGAACCAGCTGTAGCTGTAAACGTAGCCATTCAGCCCACCTCCATCAGACAGGGACAAGGCAAATCTGTCCATCCGTGCCAGTGGACGGAAGTGTGTCTGCATAGAAGATGCCGAGGTTGGACAGGGCTGTCTTAGCTACCGTCGCACCCGTGCCGCCCTTGTTGACAGGAACCGGCGAAGCCATTCCAGCGTGGAAGAGGCGGTAGGTGTAGTACGATCCTCCAACAACACTGCGCAGCACGACGGCATTGTCAAGACTGGCCTGATAAGCCGCTGTGCGCACTTCCAGCATGCGCCGGTCATTACCGCTGCTGTCCTCCCATGCACTGAAGGAGGCCGCGCCCGCATAGCTGCCCTCAAAGACCACGCGGTTGGTCGTGGAATTGTAGGTAGGCTTCAGGATCAGCGACGGATACAGCGAAGTCTGAATGGTCAGATTGCCTGTCATGGTATCGCCGGAAGAAGCCACGCAGCCGAGCGCAAAACGAGCCAATGCAGCCGACGTGCTGCCAGTGCCGCCATCTTCAATTGCGAGCGGAGTAGACATCTTTACCGGCCAGCCGAAGGAAGCTGTTTCATCATCGCCCGCAGCCATGCCGAAGCCTATGGCCCTACCGCCGTTCTTGACATGGATGACGTATTCTGCCGAGCCGATCTCCGCAACATATGTGGAGACTTCGCCCACAGCATCGGTCAGCGTAAACGTTGCCTCATACACAGCATCAACGGCGAGATTGCCTCCGCCAAGGATATACCCGGTTCCGCTGGCAATGGTTGTGGTTGTGGAGTAGCTGCCGCCCACCTGAGAAAGTACCACTTTGCCGGTGACGCTGTTGTTGCCGTTCAGATCATAACAATCGAACTCAGCTTTCAAGTAGGCGTATGTGCCGCCCGCGTCATCCTGCACACCACTACTGTTACAGCGGTAGGACGTGAGCGACAGAAAGTAGGGATTGGAGTAGAAATGGACATAAAAGGTTGTGGTCTTGGTTGCCGTCCTGCCTCGCGTGTCCGTTACTTTCGCCGTGACCGTAATAGTTCCCGAACCATACAGCGTGCCGGTGGTAAAGCTGGATAGCGTTGAGCTGCCTACGGACGGGCTTGTGGTAATGGAGTATGATTTAATTGACGAACCATACGCACCCGCCGCCCCGGAGATCGTCAGCTTGGCTTTGGATTCACCGTACACATACAGCCCCCAGCCGTTGATGACCGAATTGGTGTTGACCGGCTCTGCGGTAATGCTTGTGAAAGATGGGACAACGCTGCTGGGGACGGTGACCGTGAAGTTATGGGTAGATATTCCCAGCGAATTTCCGCTTGCATCCAGCGTGTCCAGCACGACGCTGGCGGAGCCGGAGGTCGCGGACGGAATCACATCTAACCATGACAGCGGGATGGTGTACGAAGCAGAAGCCGTTCCTGCCGCCACCGTCTGCGTTGCCGTATGGGTACCGAACTTCCACGTCAGCTTGTGGGAGTAGGCGCTGTTGTAGGCGGTGATGTTCATGGTGGCCTTGCTGCCCGCAGCAACGGTGGTGGAAGAAAGCGCACCATCGCTCTGAAGGTAGTCGAAGGTGAACGTCATAGTCAGGGCGGAAATACCGAGGTAGTCATAGCAATAACCGCCGTCATACGTTCCGCGAGTGGTCGGAACATAGATGATCAGGATTTTATTGCCCGCCATGAAGTAATCCCTGAACGTCGTAAACAGGCCAGAGTTGGTGCTGGAATTGAAGTACAGATCGACAGTGCGGTTGTACGCTTCTTCCACAGACAGAGCGCCGATGGATGAACCGCGCATGGACGAAATGCTGCCAGATATGCTGGTCTTGGCGGATTTGTAGAAGGTCAGATTCTTTCGTGATGCGCCGCCGGACTTGGCAAAGGTAACGCGCATCTTAATCTGCGTGATGTTGATATTGGACATATCGAAGCTGGCCAGATCAGCAAACTCGATAGCGCCCTCATAGCGCACATCGGAGTAAACGCCCTGTCGTGCTGCGCCGCTTGTCCATGAGCTGCCGGATGCGCGTTTTAGCGCGGATGCCGTAACAGAATGTGTTGCCATGAAGAACCTCCCTTACGAGCGCCATTTGAATCCCACGCCGGTGGGCGTTGTCACCATGTCCAGATAGCCGTTGGCAGCGGTGCCGATGGATATCTGCTCAACGACCTCCAAGCGGGTAACGTACAGCTTGTTATCAGAGAAATAGGCCATTTCCTTGCCTGACTGGATGAACGCCAGCCTTGTATTCGTCAGGCGCATTTTCACGCTGGACGCGCTGGCGCTCATATCCAGATACGGAGTGCCGTTATCATCTCCGAAAACAAAGCTGGAAAAGATCTGCGTGATGTTGCCCTCCGCCTGAGTCAGGCGTGAGAAAGTCAGCGTCAGATCTGTGTCATGCTGAGCCAGCTGGCTTCGGATCAGCTCAATATCCGCTATAGCAGCGAGGAACTCCTCCTCCGAAGCAAACTGATCTGAAAGGCCCATAGCCTCGATCAGTGCAGTCACGCGCCCGTCGATGCTGGTGTCCAGCGCAGAGACCGCGCCGGTGAGCTGGGAAAGCTGGGCTGCATCATCCTCCGGGCTGGCGCTCCATGTGGTGGCGAAGCTGCCCTCCTCCAGCATAATCTGCCGGAACTGAACGGTAACGCCGGTTGTGCTGCCGCTGATGCCCGCATACAGGTACAGCGCCCAGTTTCCATCCGTCTCCGGGAGCGTGAAATGAACGATCTGCTTTCCATAGGTGAAATCGAGCATCCCGGTGGTATGAACCGAACTGTCTGCCAGATTGACCACTTTCCATGTGACTCCGGCAGCGGAGCCGTCCACAAGGATGACCTCCTTGACGGACAGTGTGTAATTCATCCCCGGTTCCAACTCGTCCGCCGCAATCCAGTAGGTGTCAGAGCCATCGGCAGCAAGGGTGAAGTCTGCGCTGTTTCGGATGAGATTCACGCCGCCTACGCCAAGATCGTTCAGCGCATCATCCACGCCCTGCGTTACAGTGGTGCGTATGGAGGTGTTGCTGGACAGATCGAGCGTCTCGCCGAAGTTGGAGGCTACATGGTTGGTGGTGATGGTACCAGCCTTGATGTGCTTCGCCTCAACAGCTCCGGCAGCGATCTTGTCAGCGGTAATGGCCCCGGCAGCGATGTTATTGGCGAGGATGGTCGCAGCGGCGATCTCATTGGCGGTGATGGCACCGGCGACAATGCGGTCAGCAGTAATGCTGCGCTGGGTCAGAGAACCGCCGTCAATGGTGGTCTGCGAGAGCTGCGCGGT
>JAGBBE010000202.1 GCA_017938645.1 Clostridia bacterium | reverse complement strand
GAAGACGAGTTCAAGGCTCAGTTCATCGGCAAGGTTCCCCCGCTGGCTCTGGCTGATATTGACGCCATCGCTGGTGCTACCGTGACTTCTCAGGCTGTGATTGATGCCATCAACGCTGCTGTTCCTGCCAAGGAAGAAGTTGAGGTTGAAGAAACTTCTGCTGCTCTGACTGCCTCCGTGCAGGGCTTTGCTGGCCCTGTGGCCGTTTCTGTTGAGCTGGATGCCAATGGCGCGATTTCTGCCATCAACATCGGCGACGAAAGCTTTGCCGAGACTCCCGGTTTCGGTGCCAAGGCTCTCGAAGACGATTTCAAGGCTCAATTCATCGGCAAGGTTCCTCCGCTGGCTCTGGCTGATATCGACGCCATTGCTGGTGCGACTGTGACTTCTCAGGCTGTGGTTGATGCCATCAACGCTGCTGTTGCCAAGTAATTTCACTTTGTTTCTGTCAAAAGGGACGGCTCCCGGGAGTCCGTCCCTTTTTCAAATCGTTCTATCAACGAGGTGAACATCTCATGAAAAATATTCTGTCTCTTCTTCTTTCACTTATGCTTCTGGTGTCGGGCTGCGCTTATGCAGATGAGGAATATCATAAATTCACGCATCGTTTCTTCGGAACGTTTGATACGATTATTACTCTCACGGCCTATACCGCTAACGAAGAAAGCTTTCAAAAGTATGCGGCTTTGACCGAATCTGAAATGCTTCGATATCACATGATTTTCGATCAGTATAACCCGTATCAGGGTGTCAACAATCTCTATGCGGTCAATCGGTCTGCTGCTTCTCAGCCCGTATCTGCTGAACCTGAGTTGATTGATCTGCTCCTGAAAGTTCGCGAATGGCAGAAACTTTATGGCAGCGAGGCCAATCCGGCCATGGGAAGCGTACTTCGTCTGTGGCATGATGCACGCACCATCGGAGGATATGTACCGGAACTGAGCGATCTTAGCGCCGCATCCGAACATATGGATTACAGTAAAGTAATCATTGATGAAGTGAACGGCACGATTTCTTTTGAGGATACTGAGCTCAGTCTGGATTTGGGCGCAGTTGCAAAAGGCTATGCCGCCCAGCTGGTTGCCGATCTGCTTGAAAAAGAGGGCTTGACTTCCTTCATTCTGAATGCGGGCGGCAATGTTGTTTGCGGACCAGCTCCTCTGGATGGACGCACAGAATGGTCTGTCGCGATTGAAGATACGGATGGTTTCTCTACAAAGCTGATCATTGGTACAGTTAACACATCCATCGTAACCAGCGGCGATTATCAGCGCTATTATGAGGTGGACGGAAAACGTTACCACCACCTGATTGATCCTGATACCCTTTATCCCGCTGCACACATGCGCGCTGTGACCATCGTTCATCCTGACTCGGGACTGGCTGATTTCTTATCTACCACTGCTTTCCTGCTGCCGTTTGAAGAGAGCGTTGCATTGATTTCTTCCATTCCCGAAGCAGAAGCGCTATGGACGCTTAACGATGGTACAGAGCACTGCACAGAAGGCTTTGAGAAACTGGTCAAATAGTCTCTTGCCTCTGTATACGATTCCTGCTATAATATTTAGGCGCACAAATGTTCGCTATTTCGATTCAGTAAGGAGCCATATCTATGAATTTGGATCAGTTGATCGGCCGTTTGAAAGCAGACTCATCCTTTATGGATTGTGTCACGGAATGGCGTACACTTCCTGCTTCTGAAGGCCAGTATGTCCCTCTGCCCGATGATATGGATCCCCGTATGCATGCTGTGCTTCGATCACGCGGCATCCACCGGCTCTATACTCATCAGGCTGAATGCTGGCAGCTTGCGCAGAAAAAGCAGGACTATGTGGTTGTAACACCCACAGCAAGCGGCAAAACGCTGTGCTACAATCTTCCAGTCGTTTCTTCCATTCTGAAGAACGAGGACTCCCGTGCGCTATATCTCTTTCCTACTAAGGCGCTTTCTGCTGATCAGGTAAGCGGTCTCTATGAAATGATCGAACAGCTTGGTGTTAACATCAAAGCTTACACATATGATGGTGACACTCAGGGCGCGGCGCGCAAGGCCATCCGTCAGGCTGGTCATATCGTAGTGACCAATCCTGATATGCTGCATGCCAACATCCTGCCGCACCATACCAAGTGGGTCAAACTGTTCGAAAATCTGGAATACATCGTCATTGATGAAATTCATACGTATCGAGGTGTGTTCGGCAGCCATCTGACCAATGTACTACGCCGTCTGCTTCGTTTGTGTGCATTCTACGGAAGCCATCCTCGATTTATTCTGTGCAGTGCCACAATCGCCAATCCGATGGAACTCGCTTCTCAGCTGACCGGACGGTCGATCACCGCTGTTACCCAAAACGGCGCTCCAATGGGCGAACGTCACTTTGTCTTTTACAATCCGCCCGTTGTCAATCGCCAGCTTGGGATCCGTCGTGGCGTTGTAAACGAAGTCAAAAGGATCAGCGAAACACTCCTGCGCAATGATATCCCCACGATTGTATTTGCCAAAAGCAGACTGCAGGTGGAAGTCATCACACGCCATCTCAAAGAATGTGTGCGTAATGCATACGGTTTTACAGATCGCGTACGCGGCTACCGTGGAGGATATCTGCCATCTGAGCGCAGAGATATCGAACAGGGCCTTCGCGGAGGAAACGTGGATATGGTTGTATCCACAAACGCTCTCGAACTCGGTATTGATATCGGCGCTCTGAGTGCCTGCGTTCTCTGCGGTTATCCGGGTACCATTGCGAGCACGTGGCAGCAGGCAGGCCGTGCGGGACGCCGCAAAGATACGGCGCTTACGATCATGGTCGCTTCCTCGGCTCCGTTGGATCAGTATATCATTCAGAACCCTGACTATTTCTTTGAGGCTTCTCCTGAACACGCGCTGGTTCAGCCGAATAATCTCTACATTCTTCTGTCGCATATCAAATGCAGCGCTTATGAGTTGCCGTTTGAAGAAGGCGAGAATTTCGGTGATGTTGCGGACACACCGCAGTTTCTTGAATATCTGTCTGAAAACAATATTCTCAGACATCTCGACGGAAAATACTACTGGATGGAAGAAGAGCTGCCGTCTGGTGAAATTAGTCTGCGAAGTACCAAAACTGAAAATTTTGTGATCATTGATATCACCAACCCGGCACATCATCGTGTAATCGGCGAGATGGATCGTTTTACCGTACCCATGCTGCTCCACGAAAATGCAATTTATTTGCATGATGCAAGGATGTATCAGGTCGAGAAGCTGGATATGGATACCTGCAAAGCCTATATCCGAGCGGTTGATGTCGATTACTACACGGACGCTGACCTGAATGTAAGCCTGCATATTCTTGATGATCTTGAAGAAAAGACCCTGTCCAACGGTGCTGCACTTACTCTTGGTGAGCTTCGTGTAAGCACCATCGTCAAGATGTTCAAAAAGTTCAAACTTGATACACATGAAACCGTGGGCTTTGGCGAAGTACGTCTTCCGCAGATGGATCTTCATACCGTAGGTATGTGGTGGACGATTCCAGACAGACTTGCCCAACGCTACACTAACGATGCGCTGCAGGGCGCTTTGCTTGGAGTTGCCAATCTGCTTTCCATTGTGGCTCCGCTTTATCTGATGTGCGCTCCCAAGGATATCAATGTCGTATATCAGGTCAAGGCACCGATTACCGACAAACCTACCATTTTCCTCTACGATGCCTTTCCTGGAGGTGTCGGCCTGAGTGAAAAGGCTTATCAGATGCAGGAACTGCTTCTGGAACACGCCCTCAAAATTGCCGAGGACTGCGACTGTGAGTATGGCTGTCCCAGCTGTGTCGGGCCTGTGATTGAAGTTGGTGAGCATGGCAAAAACGATGCATGTACATTACTGAAGGAGCTGCTTTTCTGATGGCTGATCTGTTAAACAAGCTCCGCATGCTTGATGCAGCGCCAAAAAAGCCTGCGCCAAAGCCGGTTGAACCCAAGGAAACACGGGCATTCTATCACAGTCAGCATCTTTTTCCCATCTCACTCTTTTGTGATCGTAGTCACGCTGAGCCCAAACTTCTTGAAAGCCTTTTCGGCTGCTCTTTTCCAGAGAAAGTCGAGCCGGAGGATATTCTGTTTCTTGATACAGAAACCACCGGGCTTTCGGGCGGTGTGGGTACCGTTGCTTTTCAGATTGGCGTCGGATACTTTACGCACAACGGCTTTGCCGTTGATCAGTTTCTGATGCATGATTACCCGGAAGAACCAGATATGCTCAACGCGCTCAATGCGTTGATGAAGCGGTTTCCGATTATCTGTACTTTCAACGGGCGCACCTTTGATGTTCCGCTCCTCAAATCCCGTTTCCTGATGAATCGCATCCCTCATCCAAACATTCCTGAAGTACATGCTGACGTTCTTCATCCTGCAAGAAGGATGTGGAAGCTCCGTCTGAAGCGGTGTAACCTTGGCCATCTGGAAGAAGAACTTCTCCATGTTGTTCGCGAGGATGATCTGCCTGGCGCATTGGTTCCTCAAACCTATTTCCAGTATCTCAAGGATGGCGATTTTGCCCCGATTGAGCGTATTTTGGAACACAACAAACAGGATATTGTCAGTTTGGCCCAGTTGTTCTACTTCATGTGCCAGCAGGCTTCAGCTCCTGAGCAGATTGAACATGGAGAAGATCTTTTTTCACTGGCAAGAGCGATGGAAAAACGCGGCGAAAAGGACAAAGCAATCAGGTGTTACCGTCTGAGCGCTGCAAGCTGCATGCGTCCGCAAGCATTTCAGGCGCTCGCCAGAATTGAGAAGAGTGCCGGTCACACAGAGGCCGCTGTAAAGCTTTATCAGACCATGCTCAGGCAAGGCGATGATCCTGTTTTCGCCTGTGAAGCACTGGCAAAGCTTTATGAACATCAGCTGCGCGACATTCCCGGAGCGCTCAGCTATACCCGTCAGGCGCTTCTTTTACTCTCAGAACCAACACTTTTTCGCGACGAGACTTCACAAGAGAAACAAAATATGCTACAGTACCGGTATAGTCGCCTCAGGCGAAAGCTATCCGCAATCCATTCCAAATAAGGGAGGAACCCGTTTATGGGTATGTTTACGTTTATCAAAGCCCGCAAGGCCGCTGGTCTGTGCCAGAAAGGCGATATCCCGGGCGCTATGAAGCTGTATCAGGAATGCGTCAATGAAGGGCTGATGGATGCACGTTCCCTGCTCACCTATTCCGTTCTGTTGATTCGCGACGGTCAGTACAAGGAAGCCCGCGAACTGTTGGTTAAGATGCAGAAGTACAACATGTCCGATGCTGATCGCTGTCAGCTTTTCGTCAATTATGCTTCCTGTGTTTACAAGATGGGTGAGCTGCAGAAGGGAATCGAGCTGCTGGAACGTCAGCACGCTAAGCAGCCCAATGGTCTTGTCTACGAGACGCTCGGTTATCTCTACGTCGAAGCCGGCGAGTATGAAAAGGCTCTTGCCTTTAATACCGCTGCCTACGAGTACGACGATGAAGATCCCATCACCCTGGATAATCTGGGGCAGACCTATTATCGACTTGGAAATGACAAGGAAACTGCCAAGATCTACTTTGATAAAGCTCTGGAAATAAAGCCCGGACAGATTGACACACTTTATTTCCTAGCCCAGTATGATCTGGAAGCCGGAGACAAAGCAGCTGCTAAAGCAAAGCTTGAAAAAGCGCTTGAAGGTCGGTTTTCCCCCCTTAACTACGCTACCCGCGAAATGGTCGAAAGCGCCCTCAAGGCACTGTAAATGCATCAAAAAAGGCACTGTGAGTTCGTTCACAGTGCCTTTTATATCAGGCCTTTGCAGCTTCACGCTGCTTATCATAGCGTCTGTTGATGAAGTACAATACCAAATCAGCAGATACCATACACAAATTGATAATGTACACAATCAGTACGATATCCCTGCTGTAAAGCAGCTTGTGAGTAATGCCCATTACATAACCCACAACAATCGCAATCAGAAAAGGCAGGCTCTTGCCCTTCGTGGTTTTCATACGGTAGGATTTCAGAACGCTGATCGGCCAGGAAATGCCAAAGCAAATCAGCATGCCAAGTTCAAAAAAGCTCATTTTAACTCCTCCTTTCCCGATCATTACTGTGCTATTGTAGGACTCTTTGCAAAATAAGTCAAGCAATTCATTTTTTCTTGCCAATTTATGAATTTTTTGTTTCAAAACCACTTGATTTTTTTCATATTTGGTTTTACAATGTAAACATCCTTCATAATCAGGCGAAGGTATACATTTACCGCGCCCAAGTGCAGAAAGGAAGAAGCCGATGGCAAAGCGGATTCTTTTGGTAGACGACGAGCCCTTGATCATCAAGGGATTGAAATACACTCTGGAGCAGGAAGGTTTTGAAACCGACTCTGCTGCTGATGGCGAAGAAGCGCTCAACAAATTCTTCTCCGGCCACTACGATTTTATTCTTCTGGACGTGATGCTGCCCAAGATTGACGGCATCACTGTTTGTCAACGCATTCGTGAGCACAGTAACGTTCCGATCATCATGATCACCGCAAAGGGCGAGCAGATCGATAAGATTCTGGGCCTTGAATACGGTGCCGATGACTACATGACCAAGCCTTTCAACATTCTGGAGGTCAAGGCACGCATCAAGACCATTATGCGTCGCGCTTCCGGCAGCATCCAGAACGAAACCCGCAAGGTTGTGCGCGTGCATGATATGGAGATCAACTCCGTTAACCGCTCTGTTACGCTGGGTGGAAAGGACATCCGTCTGACTGCCAAGGAGTTTGACTTGCTGCAGGTGTTCGTAAACAACCGCGGCAAGGTGTTCAGCCGCGAAGCCTTGCTTGAAACTGTATGGAAGTACGACTACACCGGCGACGCCCGCACGGTAGACGTCCATATCCGCAGGCTGCGTGAAAAGATTGAACGCAATTCCAACCAGCCTGAGTTTATCTTCACCAAATGGGGAGTGGGCTACTATTTCACCGATAAAGACTAATACCCGTTTTTCTTCCATACGCTGGAAGATTATACTCGCCTTCCTGCTCATCGTGGGGCTGAGCTACTATGTGGTAGCCGCCTCGCTGATCGGGCTGGTAGGCGATTATTTGTTCGACGATCGCATGCGTCAGGACAGAGCCAATACCAATCGTCTGGCTGAAGAACTGACAGAACTGTATCTTACCTCTGAAACAGAGCAAATGCAGGGCATTCTTGAATCAGCAAGCCATGACCTTGGCGGCCGGATGATGGTTCTGGACATGAGCGGCAAGGTTCAGGCCGACAGCCAGCGCGAACTGAACGGCTCCCGCATGGAGGTTCCCGAGGTTGCATCCATTCTCTCTCTTGGAGAGACCAACGCTTATGGCGTTCATACGCTGAAAACCGAAGAAAGTGAATCCATTGACGTGTTCCACTTCCTCCAGCCTTTTGACCGAAGGGCGGAGTGGGTGGCTTATTGTACGTCCGCATTGCGCTGGAATGATCGTACCATCGGCGTACTGCTCTACTCCTCTCCTATTCAGGATATGATGGAACGCGTATTCACTCTGCAGGATCAGATGGTCATGTATTTCCTGATTGCTGCTGCAGCTGCAATGATCATTGCGCTCGTGTTTTCACGCATCATCACCCGCCCCATCGTTTCTCTGACGCGAAGCATTCAGCGAATGGGCCGCGGCGACTTCTCCGTACGCGTTCCTGAAAAAGGTTCCGGCGAGCTGCGCAGGCTTTCCGAAACCTTCAACATCATGTCAGAAAAGCTGGAAATGCTTGATCAGAGCCGTAATCAGTTTGTATCCAATGCAAGTCACGAACTGAAAACGCCTCTTGCCACCATGAAGATCCTTTTGGAGAGCATTATTTATCAGCCTGATATGGACTCTGAAATGCGCACCGAATTCCTGACGGATATCAACAAGGAAATCGATCGTCTTAATTCCATTATCGGCGATCTGCTTACGATGGTCAGCATGGACTCCAAAACCATGCGTCTGAACCGTACCACCTTCTCCTTTGCCCAGCTTGTTACGGACAACGCCCATCGCCTTGATCTTGTAATGCAGCAGCGCAAACAGGAACTGAAGCTGCATCTCAGCGATCGCTGTGAAATGTATGCAGACAGTGCCAAGCTGACGCAGGTGGTTTATAACCTGATGGAAAATGCAAGCAAGTACACGCAGGAAGGCGGCGTCATCCGTGTGCGTCTGATTCGTTCCGGCCGTGATGCAATCCTGACCGTAACGGATAATGGCCCTGGCATTCCCAAAGAAGATCAGGCACATATTTTCGACCGCTTTTATCGCGTTGACAAGGCTCGCAGCCGTGAAACCGGAGGAACAGGCCTTGGCTTGAGTATTGTGCATCAGATGGTTCTGATGCATGGCGGTACGGTTTCCGTAGATAGTGAAGAAGGCAAAGGCGCCACCTTTACCGTCGAATTGCCAATCCATCAGGGTTGAGGTATTGAATTTTCAGAAAGGAGCGAAAGAGTATCAAACGTATTGCGCTTCTGTTTGTTTTGCTGCTTTGCCTAAGCCTTTGCAGCTGTGTTGGAAACAGTCTTCCGATTACCGATGCAAGTCCGTCTGTAACATTGCCTCCTGCTGAAGTCAGCTTTGTAGCCCCCATCGGTGATGCGTCGCTTGAATATACACAGGACGCTACGCTCTATCTTCCCAGCCACGACGGCATCAGTCTGACTGCAGTCACATCCCAGAGTTCCTGTTCCCCGGTTCGTCCGGACGCTGAGACGCTGATCCGCACGCTTCTTTCGCATGCCGGAACCAAGACAGCCTCCTCTCTTGGTGGTTCCACAAGACTATCCCTCTATGGCACTAGTCCTGTTGAGGTAAGCCGCGATACTGTAACGGTCAATCTAAGCGCCTCAGCTCTTCAGTTGGATCGTGAATCACTTTATCTCACATGTCAGGCAATCACAAACACGCTGACGCAGTTGGAAGGCATCCATTACGTCAACATTCTGGTCGTCAACAAGCCTGTCGGACTTGATATCGGCAACACACTTCCCATGGGCGCTCTGAAGCAGAATAATGCCCCTGATCTCGGCGCAGTTTACAATCAGCTTCTTTCCCGCCGTGCCGACAATGCTGCGGGTTCAGCTGAGCCTCTGTCTGCAAATGTAACGCTTTACTTTCCCCTGCTTCACGCCGATGGAATGGTCAGCGAGACGCGAAACATGACGTTTGACAACCAGGTTTTTTCTGATATGGTAACGTCGATTTTGCGTGAACTTGCCGCTGGTCCGACCGATTCTTCCATTCAGTCTCCCCCGCTTCCGCTGCTTGCTGATCTGCTTACCGCTACGCCTACGCTTTTGGTTTCAGAAGACCTTGGCGGAAATATCATTGCTCTTGATTTTGCACACAATCTTGAAGAAATGCTCGATGCTTACGGGATCACCCACAAACAGAGCATGGCCTCACTGTGTTATACGTTGACAACTTTCTTCCCCAACGTAAATGGTATCCGCGTTTCCATCAATGGTACGCCTGTAGAATCGATAATGCTAACAGAATATGCGGACGATAATGCATCGGGCCATTTCCTGCTTCGTCCTGATTTTTCTGAATTGCTGTACGATTACGCAACGCTGTATTACGCAAGCAACGATCAGAAATCACTTGTATCCAGCAATCGTCCTGTACCCTATCGCCAAAAGAATAATCCGCGTATGCTTCTGATGGAGCTTTCCAAAGGACCTCAGCCACAGGACAGTCAGCCGGATCTTCTTCCAGTGATGCATGACAACATCATTTCGGATACAGACATGCTAGGTTTTTCGCTTTCGGAAAACACTTTGTTGGTCAACTTTTCTCCTTCATTTGCTGATATCGGCTCTGATATGACCGCAGAAGAGGAACGTCTGATGGCTTACGCTCTGGTAAATACACTCTGCCAGAATGAACAGATCAAAAGCGTCTGCTTCTTCTTATCCGGCAGTCAGTTTGACGGATTCTCCGGAGAAATCTATTGGGCTGGATTATTCTATCCCTTACCGATAGCTAATTGATAAAAGGAAGCGCTTCTCACAAGGAGCGCTTCCTTTTTTACTTATCTTTTATAGGTATACCGCACAATCAGCCACGGTTTGCTGTCGTACATGCCGTACGCATCCGCATACAGCTCATAGTGCATCCCTTCCTCCCACGTCGTTCTGGATGAGTTCTCAACATAGATAATCAACGGATTGTCTTCCGTTCCGACATTCATAAACGCACGCTGTGGCTTTGTGGTATCGATCGTCATAATGGTACCCTTGCACACATAAATCTGCGATTTACTTCTGCGCAGGTCGAGATTATCCATTAGGTCAGTATACTGCGTTTTGATATCCCATGCCTTACGCGAGTAGATATCGATATTGGGAACATAGTAGACCACGTGCTCAACGCGCGTTGTCGCCTTGCCCGGATAATCAGCCGTAATGACAATGGTGTTATTTCCGATGGTTTCAAACTGGGCAATGAAGCTGAAGGAACCATCGGCGTCAGTGTTGGTAATATCCAGATCGATATGTGGACTGAGCACCTTGACAATTGCACCGGGAAGTGTGGTGCCGCGCACCGTCATCACACCATCGCTGTTTGTGTTGCCGACATCGCTTGCAAGATCCAGCGGAATCTCCTGACGTTCGCGGTAGAGCGTTACTCTCATGCTGTTTTCGCGACAGTACTGACTTCTGACAACAATGTCGTAATGGTTTTCACCTATCGGCTGTACCGTCGCGTTGTAGCTGACTTTGCCGCCTTCAGTGTTGACAAGGTCGCTGTAATCCTCACCGTTGATCGTTACGCTGCTGCCCTCACGGACATTGAACACAATGTTGTACATGGCCGTGCTGACAACCTTGTAGTTGCCGTCAGGCGTGCTGAGTTCAATGGGCGACAGCGGAATATCGATCTCGTAATGCACCGGCGTCATGGGTTCCTGCTTACCAGAGTCAGTCGTCACATACGGCGTAAGTGTAACCTGCATGGTGTCCTCGAGGAAATCGTCGTAAGTGTCATACCATACATGATCCAGAATATCGAACGTTGCTACGCCGCCGGTTACAATGGCTGACGTACGCAATTCACGAATGGTGATGCGCTGTCCGTCCTCGCCGGGAATGGTTACAGTATGCGCAGCGAGGTCATCACGGATGGTTGAGGTGACAGTAGCCGTACGGACGTCCTCTTCTTCTTTGTGCGTAAGCATCGGCAGTACAAACGACATAATCAGCCATGCCGAAAGAGCAAGACAGCCAATGATCACAAGAAAACGCAGGAAACGCCTTCCATTATGTCTGCGCGGTCTGCGGCTGTGGTGGCTGATGCTGCGCATGCGGATACTGTTCTCGTATTCGTCCTGATTGGAATAAGCCGGAAGATACGCACTTGTGTCATGATATCCATCATAGACTGTTTCGTCATCCGTTGGACGCTGAATATTGACAACTCTGCGCGCATTTCCATAGCCGTAGACTTCCTCTTCCGCCTGGGTCGAGTGAGTCGTACGGTAGCGCTGTGGATAAACCCTCCGGGCATCAGGCGCCACATCGCCTTCTTCCACCAGTTCTGGTGCAACAGGGCGAAGTGTTGTTTCGGGATTGTCGTCGTACGAAGAGAAAAAAGTGCTTCGGTTGCTGGTGGTACGAACCGTTCGCCCAGACGGCGCCATACCGCGTCTGGCAGCTTCCTGCCGCAGACGACGCTGTTTTTCTTCACCAGCCAGCTTGCGGCTTTTCAAATCAGCCATTTCTCCCGCCAAGGTATCACGCGGATCCTGTGTGGTTTCAGCCTCGCCGCTTTCATCTACGCGGATATAGCTCTTGGCTCGTACCTTATCCTCCAATTCCATCTGCCATGCCGGTACTCCACGCACACCGTAGGCTCCATCGGTTGGCAGCTGCTGTCCGCAATAAACGCAATGCGGCAGGTTCGCCTGATTCCATTTTCCGCAATTTGGACACTTCATCTGCCATAACTCCTTTGAAGAGATTCTCTCTTAAAATGATTCTCTGCCAGAGAAAAAGGTTCCTTCCAGAACTGCTGGTTGTTACAGATCCGTCAGACCATTCATGTCAAGATAGCGGTACTGCAGATCCATGTATTCGTTCAGAAGCTCGGCAACAAGCATGTCATCGTCATCTTCCTGAGGATGATCATTGAGCCATGCATCATAGATATACTCAAAAGCCTCGTCATCATCATACTCATTTTCTCCCTGCGCGCCATTCTCATCCAGAACACCCGTCAGGCGCATGAAATGGAGATCATAAGTGATAAAGTCTGCTATAATGCCTTCGAGCTGATCCGCAATTGCACGATAGGCTTTGCGATTCAGATTAAAAAGAATAAAGTTTTTGGCCGCCTGCACATCATAGCCCTGCATAATGGTTCCTCCTGCTCAAATGCACTTTTGTCCATAATACACCAAAGGAGCGCCCAAAATACTTCGGACGCTCCTATTGTTTGCGTTTTGATTACACGCGCTTGGCTTCCTTGATCTTGGCAGCCTTGCCCTGCAGAGAACGCAGATAATACAGCTTAGCACGACGAACCTTACCGCGACGGATCACTTCGATGTGGTCAACGCGGGGGGAATGCAGCGGGAACGTACGCTCGACGCCGATGCCGTAAGACACGCGACGCACGGTGAACGTTTCACGAACGCTGCCGTTACGCTTAGCCATCACAGTGCCTTCAAAAGCCTGAAGACGCTCGCGGCTGCCTTCCACAACCTTCACGAAAACGCGAACGGTGTCACCGATGCCGAACTTGGGCAGATCGGTGCGGAGCTGAGCCTTCTCGATGGAACGAATGATTTCACTCATTTCATTGGCCTCCTTCCTTCGTAGACGTTCGTGCCCACGCATTTACGAGGCAGAGGACCGTCCGTTATCACAACAAGAATTATTATAGCATAGTGTTTACGTTCTTGCAATCATTTTTTGAAAGTTTTTTCATCTTTTTTCTCTTCAGATGGTCAGCTTGCCAAATATGGTCATACCTGTTATGATAAATGCATCTTTATTCCAGAAAGCAGTGATTGTATGGCAAAAATCATCATTACTTATGGTGTGCCTAGTGATGGTTTTCATTCTTTAGCGGAGCACGAAGTACATATACCCCCCAAAGGAGAAGCCTTTCATCGCGAAGAACTGCTTCGCCTCCTGCCAGATGCAGATGCTGTACTGGCCTGCAAAGCGTTTGACCGTGAACTCATTCAGGCGGCTGCTAAACTCAAGCTGATTGTGTGCTACGGCGCGGGCTATGATTCTATTGATGTCGCCGCAGCTACAGAAGCTGGAATCATGGTTGCCAATACGCCTGACTGCGTTACTGCTCCTACTGCTGAATTGGCCATTGCGCACATGCTTTCTCTGGCCCGCAGGCTTAACGAGCTGAATCAGCGCGTGCGGACAATGAAGCCGGAAGACCTCTTTGTCATGGGGAAATATATTGGAACCTCCCTTGAAGGTGCGACGCTTGGCATTGTCGGCATGGGACGGATCGGAGGAAAGGTTGCTGATTTCGGCCGTCTGATGGGTATGCGTGTGCTATATACCGCCCGTTCTCCTAAGCCCGAACGTGACGTCCTGGGAGACGAACACGTCTCTTTGGAAACGCTCATGGCTGAATCTGATTTTATTTCACTCCACTGTCCTCACACTCCAGAAACAAGCGGCATGATCTCACGGAAGATGATCTCCCTGATGAAACCCACCGCTTTTTTGATCAACACCGCCCGCGGGCCGGTTCTTGATGAGGAGGCCCTGATCGATGCCTTGCGTGAAAAACGCATTGCTGGCGCAGCAATCGACGTATATATTGGCGAGCCCCATGCCAATCCGGCATTTTTTGAACTGGACAATGTTCAGCTGACGCCTCACGTTGGCAGTAACACGCTTCATGCGCGCAATCAGATGGCAGAAGCTGCAAGCAAACGTATTCTTGATGTCCTCGCAGGCAAAACACCTGACAATCTTATCAATCCGCAGGTTCTGCGTTGAACTTTGTATCCTCAAACAGCCTTTCCAAACCGGATGGGCTGTTTTTTTGTCGCTTTCTTTCTGCTTTTGACGAAGTCTCCAGATCCCGGGCATATGCCATTTCACTCCCACATACATATTGATGCAAAGGAGTGATCGCTGTGGGTAATAAGCCTCTGCATATTAACGAAAAAGGCAGGAACATCGCTCAGCCCGTCTCCACAAAGGCGCCGCGCGCAGGCCCGATCAAACGCTTTCGGACAATACCGCGCTCTGTCTTGGGACGTGTGGCTTTAACTCTTTGCCTGATCTGCAGCTGTACAGCTTATACAGTGGGCCTTAATGAAGAAGCAACTGCTGTTGTGGCTCAAAAACGGGAATTGCCGATTTATTCGGTCGAGCAAGAAGAAAAGGTTGTCTCTATCAGCTTTGATGCCTCATGGGGTGCTGATAAAACCATACCGATTCTGGATATTCTGGATCAGTATAACATCAAAACAACCTTTTTCCTCGTTGGCGGATGGGTGGAAAAATATCCAGAGATGGTTCAGGAGATCTTCAACCGCGGACATGAAATTGGGAATCATTCAGATACCCACGCGCATATGAACCAGCTTTCTGAAGAGGGAATTCGCGAGGAACTGCGCGTGATGAGCGACAGAGCAGAAAAGCTAACAGGCGTAAGGCCTACGCTGTTTCGTCCGCCCTACGGTGAATACAATGATCGTGTCATCCGTACAGCGCGATCGGAGGGTTACGAAGCCGTACAGTGGAGTATAGACAGCCTTGACTGGAAGGATCGAGGTACGCAGGACATCATCAAACAATGCACCTATCGCATCGAACCCGGAGATATTGTGCTGTTTCACAACGACAGCAAAGATATCGTCAACGCTCTGCCAACGATCATCCAGCACTATCAAGGGTTGGGATACAGCATTATTCCCGTCAGCGAAATCCTGCTGGAAGGCGATTACACCATCGACGTCCAGGGAAAACAGCACCCAAAACAAACCACAGAACCAAAGCCTTAACAAGGAGTGATAAACATGGAAGCAAACGGAAACAGCATTCATCTTCGCGGTCAAATCATGCAGAATCTTGAATTTGGTCATGAATTGTTCGGTGAACAATTTTATGTAACCACACTGCGTGTTCCACGACTCAGCGGTGCAGAGGATTTTCTGCCTATTACGCTGAGTGAACGGCTGCTGATCGATGAACCTATTACTGCTGGAAGCACGCTTTGCCTGGAAGGACAGCTTCGCAGCTATAACAAAGTAATTGAAGGATCGGGCCGCCTGCTGATTACGGCCTTTGCACAACGTCTTATTAATTGCGACGAGGATACCGAGAATCCAAACCGTGTACAGCTTACAGGTGCGCTCTGCAAGGCACCCAGCTATCGAACCACACCGTTTGGCCGGGAGATTGCCGACCTTATGCTGGCGGTAAACCGTTCCTATGGAAAGAGTGATTACATTCCATGTATCGCCTGGGGACGCACAGCGCGTTATGCATCGAATCTCAAAATCGGAGACAAGGTACAACTGGTCGGTCGTTTCCAGAGCCGAGCTTATCAAAAACAGATGCCTGACGGAACGACGCTGAACAAAGTAGCTTATGAGGTCAGCATCAGCCGTCTGAGCGCATTGAAGGAAGATGTACCGCAGGAATTTCATCCTGTACATGCCCAGCATGAACTCGTGCCGCGTCAGCAGGAATATCAGGACCTCCATTCCTGAGCATAGCTCCCGAAGCAATTCTTCGGGAGCCTTTTGTTATTTTAAACAGCTCTTCCTGCACAATCAGGGCGCCTTTAAGACGAGAAGAACATGCGAAATACGGAAAAGAACCAAAAATTCTTCGATTTTAGACTTGACGAATGCATGCGATTGCGCATACAATAGATGTATAAAATTCGGTAAAGTGTGTCAATACGCACTCGTATGAGTGGGTTTGGAGGGCGTCAGTATGTTTTCTGCGCTTTGAAGCTCATCCTTCAAAGCATTTTATCCGAAAAACTGTCGTTCCTGTACTTTCTATTGGGTTCCTCAGTCCATCTCAGGACTGTGTGTGCTTTTATGGTTCAGGCGGACTTTGTCCATCTGATCCATAACTCAACCATGTTTAACTGGCTTCCCCATCATAATTGAAGGAGTGGATGATACCCATGATGAACAAAAAGCAGTGCGTGGCCATGCTGCTGGCTGGCGGTCAGGGCAGCCGACTCGGCATTCTGACAGCGAATATGGCGAAGCCGGCCGTACCCTACGGCGGCAAATACCGCATCATTGACTTCCCGCTGAGCAACTGCACCAACAGCGCCATCGATGTCGTTGGTGTGCTGACCCAGTATCAGCCTCTGGAGCTCAACGCCTATATCGGCAGCGGCTCTCCGTGGGATCTCGACCTTGCGCACGGCGGCGTGTACGTACTTCCTCCCTATCAGAAGGGCAAGAATGGCGAATGGTATTCCGGCACCGCCAATGCCATTTACCAGAACATGAAGTTCATCGAGCAGTATAATCCTGATTATGTTCTCATTCTCAGCGGCGACCATATCTACAAGATGGACTATAACGCCATGCTGAAAGCTCATATTGAAAAGGGTGCCGACTGTACCATCGCTGTTCGCGAAGTGCCGTGGGAAGAAGCCAGCCGCTTCGGCATCATGAACACCGGTGAAGGCAACATCATCGAAGAGTTCGAAGAGAAGCCCGCCAACCCCAAGAGCAACAAGGCCTCCATGGGCGTTTATATCTTCACCTGGGAAAAGCTGCGCAAGTACCTCTCCGAAGACGCCGGCAACCCCAAGAGCTCCAACGACTTCGGCAAGAACATCATCCCCACGATGCTGGGCGAAGGCCAGAAGATGTATGCCTACGATTTCGAAGGCTACTGGAAGGACGTCGGAACCATCGAGAGCCTGTGGGAAGCCAACATGGACCTTCTCGAGATGCCCATGCCTATCGACCTGTACGACAAGAAGTGGCGCATCTACGCCCGCAATCCCGGCCTTGCTCCCCACTTCATTGCTGATGGCGGCAGCGCCAAGAACAGCCTGATCACCGAAGGCTGCGAAGTATACGGCCGCGTGGATCACAGCGTTCTGTTTGCTGGCGTTATCGTTAAGGAAGGCGCTACCGTAATCGACAGCGTCATCATGCCTGGTGCTGTTGTGGAACGCGGCGCCGTTGTTCGCCGTGCTATCGTTGCCGAAGGTGCTGTAATCGGCGCTGGCTCCATGGTTGGCGAAGATACCGGCAACATCGCCGTTGTCGGTCAGCATGTTTCCCTGCCTGCGGGCTCCGTCGTCACGGCTGGCGAGCAGCGCGCTGAATAAGTTAGTGAGGAAGAGAGGATAAGCACCATGAAAAATGTAATGGGTGTCATTTATACCGGCGAAAAAGATAGCTTCCTGCGCGAACTGACCCTGCTTCGCGCGATCGCCGCCCTGCCCGTCGCCGGCCGTTACCGCGTGATCGACTTTATGGTCAGCGGCATGGTCAACAGCGGCATGCGCAACGTGGGCGTTATCATGCAGAAGAACTACCACAGCCTGATGGACCATCTGGGCAGCGGCAAGGAATGGGACCTCCACGGCAAGAACGACGGTCTCTACATTCTGCCCCCCTTCCTGACCCGTGAAAATGTCGGCGTGTACAGCGGCTCTTTGGATGCTCTGCACTCCAACATGAACTATCTCCAGCGCTCCCGTCAGGAGTACGTGCTCATCACCAACAGCCTTATCCTGTTCAATGCGGATTATCGTGAGATGTTCGCCAAGTACATGGAGAGCGGCTGCGACGTCATGATGATGTACACCAAGAATCCCGACATGCAGCGTCCTGAGTACGGCACCTACTTCGACGTTAACGAAGACGGCGTCATCACCGACATCGAGATCGATCCTACCAAGCCTCGTTATGAGAACACCAGCATGGATGCTCTGCTCATGCGCAAGGATCTTCTGATTGAGCTCGTTGACCGTGGCGCTGCCCACGGTTATCATGAGCTGGTTCGTGATGTTCTGCAGCGTTATGTGCGTGACGGCGGCCTGAACGTACACGGCTACGAGTATAAGGATATCTGCTTCCGTCTTGACAGCGTGCAGAGCTATTTCAAGCTCAACCTTGCCCTGCTGGAAACCAAGACCCGTCACGAGCTGTTCAGCGAGAGCCGCCCCGTGTATACCAAGGTACGCGACCAGCTGCCTGCCCGTTATCTGGAGAACGCCAAGGTTATCAACTCCATGGTTGCTGACGGCTGCATCATCAACGGCAATGTCGAGCACAGCGTTCTGTTCCGCGGCGTAAAGATCGCCGAGGGCGCAAGTGTGAAGAACTGTATCATCATGCAGGACTGCGTCATCGAGGAAGGCGTGCATCTGGAGAACTGCATCCTTGACAAACAGGCCACCATCAAGCGCAACGGCAACCTCATTGGCCCCAGCGCTTACCCGATCGTGATTTCCAAGAACATGGTCATCTGATTTTCACTCATTAACTCTGGAGGATCTGATAGCGATGAAAATTTTGTTTACCGCGAGCGAATGTGTACCCTTTGTCAAAACGGGCGGTCTGGCAGACGTTGTTGGCGCTCTTGCTCCCGTTCTGGCCGCGAAGGGGCATGACGTCCGTGTAATCCTGCCCCTGTACTCCGCCATCGGTAAGAAGTGGCAGGAGCAGATGGAGTATGTGCTGGACTTTGAAGTTCAGCTGGGCTGGCGCAGACAGTACTGCGGCGTCCAGATGATCAAGAAGGAAGGCGTCATCTTCTACTTCCTTGACAACAAGTATTATTTCGGCCGTCCTTACATTTACGGACTTGGCGGAGATGAGTATGAGCGCTACGGCTTCTTCTGCCGCGCTTGCCTGAATGTCCTGCCTCTGCTGGACTTCAAGCCCGACATGATTCATGCTCACGACTGGCAGAGCGGCATGGTGCCTGCGCTGCTCAAGATCCAGTATGCTCATCTGGATTTTTACTCCAACATCCGCACCATGTACACCATCCACAATCTGCAGTATCAGGGCATCTTCGGCATTAAGGAAGTGCAGGATGTGCTCGGTCTTGGCGACAGTCTGTGGAGCTCTGACAAGCTGGAATGCTACGGCTGTGCCAACTACATGAAGGCCGGTCTGGTTTATGCTGATGCCATCACCACCGTGAGCCCCAGCTATGCTGAAGAAATCACCACCGCCTATTACGGAGAGCGTCTGGACGGTTTGATTCGCGCCCGTCACGATTCTCTTTACGGCGTGATCAACGGCATCGATATCGTTGATTATGATCCCGAAAAGGATCCTATGCTGTTTGCCAACTACAGTCAGAAAGATATGAGCGGCAAAGCAGTCAACAAGGCCAAGCTTCAGGAAGCCCTCGGTCTGGAAGTCAATCCCGACATTCCCCTGATCGCGATGATTGGCCGTCTGTCCAACCAGAAGGGTCTGGATCTGGTGGATCATGTGCTGGGCGAAATCATGAGTGAAAATGTGCAGCTGGTTGTGCTTGGTATGGGCGAAGCCCGTTACACCAACCTGTTTAGCTGGGCAGAGCAGCAGTACCGTGGCAAGATGGCTGCCCGTTTTGCTATGGACCACGAGCTGGCTCACAGGCTCTATGCCAGTGCCGACTTCTTCCTGATGCCTTCTCAGTTCGAGCCCTGCGGTCTGAGCCAGATGATGGCCATGCGTTATGGCACCATTCCGATCGTACGCGAAACCGGCGGCCTGCGCGATACCGTGCTGAGCTACAACGAGTATACTCAGGAAGGTAATGGTTTCTCCTTCCTCAACTACAATGCTCATGATATGCTCAACGTAATCCGTCGTGCTCTCAACTATTATCGTGAGGACAAGGAAGTTATCAAGCTGCTGCAGAAGCGCGGCATGGAAGGCGATTATAGCTGGACTCACAGCGCCGACGAATATGTGAAGCTCTACGAGAAGCTCACAGCCAACTGATTTATATCCCATTTTAAACCGTCGTGATCACCACGACGGTTTTTCTTTGAGAAATTTGCAATTTCATCTTGTAATCCTGCATTTTTTCGTATAAGATTGTGTTTTGGGTACAATCCCAATTCAACACAAAAAGGAGTCGGCACAAATGAACGCTTGGAAAAAGCTCAATGACCTCCTGTTCCCCGGCACCAAGAATTATGAAAAGCTCAGCACCGGCAAAGCTCTGGCACTTGGTTTCCAGCATGCTTTCGCAATGAGTTGTGCTACCATTCTCGTTCCCCTGCTGACTGGTCTGGATGTAGGCGTTGCTCTGCTGGCCGCCGGTCTCGCCACCATCGTGTTCCATCTGTGCACTGGCGGCAAAAACCCCGTCTTCCTCGGCTCTTCTTTCGCTTTCATTGCCGCTCTGTGCAGCGTGATTGATCCTGCCGGTGCTGCCAACAGCTTCGGTGCGAATCACGTCGAGCAGATTCAGGTTGCGTCCTGGGGAATCATGACCGCTGGCGCGATTTATCTGGTCTTTGCTGCACTGGTCAAGCTGATCGGCATCAAGATCATTGACAAACTCTTCCCGCCTGTTGTTCGCGGCGTTGGCATTGCCATTATCGGTCTGAATCTTGCCTCTTCTGCCATTAACAACATTCAGAGCAACAACGGCTTCGAAATGTTCTCTGCCGGCTACTACTGGAGCTGGGCTCTGGCTCTTCTGACCTGCCTGCTCGCCATCTTCCTCTCCAGCTATGGCAAGGGCATGCTTAAGCAGTCCTCCATCGTTATCGCTCTGGGTGCAGGTTATGTCGTTACTCTGATCGTCAGCGTTACCGGCATTGCTCCCGCCGGCCTGATGAACTTCAATGCTGTTGCGCAGCGCAGCTGGATTGAGCTGCCCAACGTCACTCTGCCCACCTTCGATTTCGCCAACCGCGGCGATCAGATTCTCCGCGCCATCGCCGTAATTGCTCCCATCTCCATCGTGACTATGGTTGAGCATGTCGGCGACGTGTACGCCAACGGCGCTGTTGTTGGCCGCGACTTCACCAAGGATCCCGGCCTGCATCGCACCATGATGGGCGACGGTCTGGGCACCATGGTTGCCGGCTTCATCGGCGGTCCTTCCAACACCACCTATTCCGAGAACACCGCCGTTCTCGCTGCCACCGGCAACTACAACCCCGCCACCCTGCGCATTGCCGCTGTGATCGCTATTCTGGTTTCCTTCTGCGGCAAGGCCATCGGCGTTGTTGAGACCGTTCCCAACTGCGTTCTTGGCGGCGCCTGCATCGTGCTGTACGGCATGATCTCCTCCGTGGGTCTGCGCACGCTGGTTGAAAACCACGTTGATTTCACCAAGAACCGCAATCTCTGCATCGCTGCTGTTATGCTGGTTCTCTCCATGGGCGGCGCCGTGATCGGTACCTCCACCTTCAGCTTCAGCGGCATCGGCCTTGGCATCATCGCCGGCATTCTGCTCAACCTCGTCATGCATGAGGAGAAGGCTGCCGGCAAGCCCGGCATGGTTGCTCACAGCGTACCTGCCGACGAAATCGTCGAGGAAAAGTAATCCTGTATAAACAAAAAACAGGCTGCAAAACAGCCTGTTTTTTGTTTATCTGAAAGCCTTTTGAGGATCTCCCCCATTTCTGACCAATTGATCAATGACAGAAAGGACATTACTGCATAGACGAATTCCAGGCTTTCTCAGCGTATGATTTGCATGCTCCATCAGGAAGGGATATCCAACGCAGTCGAACATCGATTCGTCATTGAAATTGTCGCCAAATGCCATGGTTTCTTCCGGCAGAATCCCAAGATGATTCATCAGCATCTGCATGCCCATGCCCTTGTTGGCAGCCGTCATATCAAACCAATCACGTCCGGATTCTGTAGCTGTAAGCCTGTGTGACCACTTCTTTAGAAGTGCAGGAGCCAAGTCTTTCACTCCGGTATCAATCTGACCCGAAATCTTTAAAATGGGTTCTTTGATCTGATCCCAAGATTCAATGATTGTGATCGTATTTTTCAAACGATATACAATGTCATCGGTAAAACGACGGTTCCGATCCACCATGTAGCAGGTGTGTCTTGCACTGATAAGAATATTCATGCCTATTGCTTCAAGGTCATCAATGGCCTCGCTGACCATTTCAGCAGGAATCGGAATTACTCCAGCCACTTGACCATCCGCAATATTGACGGCTCCATTCTCGCAGACAAAAGACATATCATCTGCTGCTTCTCCAAAAAGACGAACCAGATTGCCGTGCTGTCTCCCGCTGGAAGCTGCAAAACGGATACCCATCCGCTTTAACGTCCGGACGACTTCAACCGTTCTTGCTGGAACCCTTCCATTTTCATCAAGCAAAGTGCCATCCAAATCCGTCGCAACCAGACGAATCATCGTAAATTCCCCTTTCCTTTTCAAACGAATTCATCATATCACAGCATGAAATCCGCGTCAAATGCAATTCACCTGTTGACAAATTTCATAATCAGCGTTATCATTCATATGAACAGTTGTTCATATGAATGAACGAGGTGATTCAATGGATCAGAATTTGGAAAATTTGTGCTGTGACCTGATGCATGTACATGAGGATATTGTAAAAAAAGTTCGAAATGAAATGCCCACCGAAGATGTTCTATTTGATCTGAGCGAACTTTTCAAAACATTTGGTGATTCAACCCGTATTCGAATTCTCTATTGCCTGTTTGCCAGCGAAATGTGCGTATGTGATATCGCTACTTTACTTAATATGACGCAGAGCGCCATCTCTCATCAGCTCAGTGTATTGAAAAAAAGCAAGCTCATCAAGAGCAGACGTGAAGGCAAAACCATGTTTTATTCACTTGCAGATGGTCATGTACGTACCATGCTGGATCAGGGCGTTGAACATGTAACTGAATAACAAGGAGGCATAACAAATGAAAAAGGTATTCAAACTTCAGGATTTGGACTGTGCCAATTGTGCTGCCAAGATGGAAAAAGCCATCTCCAAAATCGATGGCGTTCAGAGTGTTCGTGTAAATTTTATGACTCAGAAAATGACGCTTGAAGCGGACGATGCCCGTTTTGAAAGCATTGTTGACGAAGCCGCCCGTCAAATCAAAAAGATCGAGCCTGATTGCATGATCATCCGCTAAGCGCAAAGGAGGCATTTCTGTGACACGCCGTCAGAAAAAGAATCTGATTCTTATTGGAATCAGCGCTTTGCTCTTTCTGCTTGGTATACTGATTGCGCATCCTGTATTGTCAGCTGTGTTCCTTTTTGCATCCTATCTGCTCGTCGGTTTCAGCGTGCTGAAAGAAGCATTTGAAGGCATTATTCATTGTCAGCTGTTTGATGAAAACTTTCTGATGACAGTCGCCACCATCGGAGCGATTGTCATTGGCGAATATCATGAAGCAGCTGCCGTAATGCTGTTTTACCAGATTGGCGAATGGTTTCAGCAATATGCCGTTGGCAAATCAAGAGAATCCATCTCTGCGCTGATGGACATTAGACCCGAAACGGCAGAGGTTGAACGGGACGGTCAGATCATCACAGTGGATCCTGAAGAAGTTGAGCCCGATGAAATGCTCGTCGTGCGTGCCGGAGACAGAATTCCGCTGGATGGTATCATCGTAGAAGGAAGCTCTGCTCTGAACACTTCTGCTCTGACCGGCGAAAGCCTACCCCGTGATGTACAGCCCGGAGATGAAGTAATCAGCGGCTGTATCAATCAGACAGGGCTGCTTCGCATTCGTGCAACGAAACGATACGAGGATTCTACTGTTGCCCGCATTCTTGACATGGTCGAAAATGCCAGCGATAAGAAAGCAAAGGTAGAAAGCTTTATCACCCGCTTCGCCCGTATATACACGCCAGCAGTATGTATTGCAGCGATGCTGCTCTTTGTGATCCCTTCGCTGATTACTGGCGGCAACTGGTCTGTATGGGGTTATCGTGCGCTCAGTTTCCTTGTAGTCAGCTGTCCCTGCGCGCTTGTTATTTCAGTTCCGCTCAGCTTCTTCGGCGGAATCGGAGGCGCAAGCCGCTGCGGTATCCTGATGAAAGGAAGCAACGATCTGGAAGCTTTGTCCAAGGCTGAAATCGTGGTTTTTGACAAGACCGGAACATTGACGCAGGGACAGTTTAGTGTAACAGAAATTCATCCCAAAGGAATCACCGAACAGGAGTTTCTTGCGCTGGCTGCGCTTGTCGAAAGCACATCTTCTCATCCCATCAGTCGTTCCATCTGTGCTGCTTATGAAGGTACGCTTGAAATGGAACGACTTTCCGAAGTGACTGAGATTGCCGGTATGGGAATCAAGGCAAAGCTTGAAGAGTCTATTTTCTATGCAGGAAACGCCAAACTGATGGCTTCCATTGGCATTGTGCCTGATGAAGCCCAACATATTGGCACTGTCGTTCATCTTGCTGAAAACGATACCTATCTGGGTTATCTGGTGGTCGCGGATCAGATCAAGGCAAATACGGCTGATGCACTTGCATCCATCAAGAAATCTGGTATCTGCAGAACTGTAATGCTTACAGGGGATATCCTGTCAATCGCAGATGCAGTGGCTTCTTCCTGCGGAATCGACGAGGTATATGCTCAACTACTTCCCGACGGAAAAGTTGAACAGGTCGAATATCTGCTGAAGCAAAAAAGTCCGAATGGAACACTGGTCTTTGCAGGCGACGGCATTAACGATGCTCCTGTACTGACACGCGCTGATGTCGGCGTAGCCATGGGCGCGCTCGGAAGTGATGCCGCTGTGGAAGCCGCTGACATCGTACTGATGGATGACGATCTCCGCAAGCTTTCTCTCGCTATCCGGATCAGCAGACGTACCATGAATATTGTACGCCAGAACATTGTTTTTGCACTTGCCGTAAAACTGGGTGTTTTGCTGCTGGTGGCGCTGGGCGCAGCAGGAATGTGGCTCGCAGTGTTTGCGGACGTAGGCGTATCCGTACTCGCTATTCTGAATGCAATGAGAGCTCTTCGCATAACAAAATAAGCATATCAAAAACATCCGGCCTCTCAACCGGATGTTTTGTGTTTATTCTACAGATTTCAGAGCCTCAACCATGTCAATTCCTCGCACCTTTCGTGTCAGGAAGAGCTGAATCAGCAACGAAAACGCGAACGTAATGACGCAGGCAATCAGGATGGACGTAATTGCCGGTCTGCTGGGATAGGTCAGCGATTCGGTGGCACAAACCTTCAGAACAAGACCGGTAAGTCCAACACCAGGCCAAAGGCTCGCCGCAATCCCAAGAATGGCAATGACCACATTTTCGCCTACAATCAGACGCCGGATTTCCTTCTGATGATAGCCTAGTACCTTCAGTGTGGCATATTCACGGGTTCTTTCTGCAAAATTCATCAATCCCATGTTGTAGCAAATCACAAAAGCCAGCGCCAGTGCAACAGCCATCAGGAGCACAAAGATCGACGACAGCAGATCCATCAGGTTTGTCAACTCTTCGCTCTGCTTTACCGGGTATTCCATACGGTCGATCTCATCCATTTCATCGAGTTCGTGCAGACAAGCGTCGGTTGGCCGCTTGACAAGAATCGCCGTGGGTGTGAAATCGCCTTTTCGAAGGCTCTCCCACGTTCCGCGTTCCATATAAAGCCCCTGTTGAATGTTATTGTATACAATCTGACTGACAATAACTTCTGCAGGGTCAAAGTCGCCAGGGAAAGAAATCAAAACTTTGTCTCCAACCGTTACCTTCAGAGCATCCGCCATCTTTTCTGTAAGCGCTGCTCCGCCAGAAAGAATTTCAGTATGGGTTTCATTTTTGCCCAGCCACAGAAGCTGCTGTTTGCTTTCAACCACCGTAAGAAGCGTTGTACGTGTTTCCTTCTGAGAAGAAACCGTTATGCCCTTTTCCATGATGCATTCCACGTTCTGTGCCTGCAGACGACGGTCGTAGCTTTTCGCCGTGCCTGCCTGCATGGTCAGATTGGCTCTGACATCATAGTTCAGCACTTTGGTGTAGTGCGTCTCCGCAATCAGGTTTACAGAATCCTGCAAGCCGAACGATGCAATGATCAGCGCATTGCAGCACAGCAGTCCCACAAACGACATCAACGTTCTCATGCGGTTTCTCATGAGATTGCGCACTATCATCTTTGTATTGAAGCTGAACGACCGCCACAAGGGTCCGATTCTTTCCAGAAAAACCCGACGACCAGCCTTGGGGGGCTTGGGTCTGAGGAGCTCGGCAGTAGTTTCACGCGACGCTTTTTGATAGGTATACAGGCAGATTCCCATGCTCATCAGAACCGTCAGCACAGCCATGCCCCATGAAGCATAGGAAACCTTGGGATAGATCTGATATGGAAATTCGTTCTGTCCGAGCAGCAGTGCCCAGAGCAGTCTAGGAAGCGTGGTGTGTCCGATTGCAATGCCCAAAAGTGATCCCGCGAGCGACGGGAAAATGGCATAGGAAAGATAGTGCCTGCGAATCAGGGAAGAAGGATACCCCAAAGCTTTCAGCGTGCCAAGCTGGAGGCGCTGGTTATCTACCATACGCGTAAGGGTTGTCAGAACAATCAGAGCAGCAACCGCATAGGCAAAAACCGGAAAAACAAGGGTCAGGCTTGCAAACATCTCCGCATTGTTAACGGCGCTTGCAGTGCTTTTATGCGCTGTACGGTTGGCGATCAGAGCGTAAGGCATTTCATCAGAAATCGCTTTCTGCACCGCAGCAGTATCAGCGCCTTCTTTAAGCGTAACAACAATCTGTGTGAGCGGCAACGCGGGCATGGCCTGCGCATTGATTAGGATATAGCCGTATTCTTCAGGATTGGGATAGGTCCCCTGTGTTACGCAAATAAACTCTGGGCTGAAAACAGTGCCTCGAATGACAAAACTATACTCTGTACCTGCTAATTCAACTGTGACCCGATCACCAACCGTCAAATCATGCGCCTGGGCAAATCCTGTTTGTATGAGACAGCCACGCAAATCTGTTTCCAGCAATCCTTCTCCCGAATGAATTAAAGGACGGTTGATCTCCATCGGGCCGTTGTAGCCAGTTACGCAGATCATTGGCTCTCCGGGAAGCGTTGTGTCCAGATCCATGGATAATCTGGCACACACCTCTTCTACACCATCCAAGGAACGGATGCGTTCCAAAGCATCACGGTCGGCATCTGGAAGCGTTACCCAGAAATCTGCAAGATTATTCTCTTCGAAATACTGATCAATGGTTCCCTGTGCCAGACGCGCAGTGCCGTCAAGCCCGGCAAAAATCAGCGTCCCGAGCGAACAAAGCAGCACAATCGAAAGAAACTGCATCAACGAGCGTCTCATATCTCTGATCAATTTCAGTCTGAGTGCATTTCTTGCCATATCGTTTCTCCATATCCAATCATATTATCAATTTCAGTATAGACTTGCCCATTTTCGAAGTCAAGCCGAAGGCAAAATCGTAACAGTTTGGCCACATCTGTCCATTGACACATACCCTGTATGGGTATATAATCAAAGTACCCCTCAGGGGTATATTTCGACGAGGTGTTTATCATGTCAGAGCAGCAGATCTGTACCTGTCACAAAACAAAGCAGCGCACAGAAGAGGAATACAAGCAGCTGATTCACAGGCTGAACCGGATCGAAGGTCAGATCCGCGGCATTCGAGGAATGGTAGAAAAGAATGTGTATTGCACCGATATTCTCACCCAGACTGCGGCGGTTACTGCAGCACTGAATGCATTCAGCCGTGAGCTACTTGGCAATCACATCCGAACCTGCGTCGTTGAAGGTATACGCGAAGGCAAGGACGAAACCATCGATGAGCTGATGGCAACCCTTCAGAAATTGATGAAATGAGGGATGAATCATGAAACAATATAATGTGAACGGCATGAGCTGCGCTGCCTGTGTCGCACGTGTCGAAAAGGCAGTCAATAAAGTGGAGGGCGTTACCTCCTGCAGTGTTAGTCTGCTGACTAACTCCATGGGCGTCGAAGGCACTGCCAGTGAGCAGGCCGTCATCGCCGCAGTAGAGGCTGCAGGTTATGAAGCGTCTGTAAAAGGCAGCTCTGCACAGAAAGCATCCGTTTCGCAGGAAAATGCACTGGAGGATCGCGAAACACCTCAGCTAAAGCGGCGTTTGTTCACGTCTCTCGGCTTTCTGCTGCTCTTAATGTATGTTTCCATGGGACATACCATGTGGAACTGGCCTCTTCCCTCCTTTCTGGAAGGAAATCATGTAGCCATTGGATTGCTGCAGATGCTTCTGGCTGCCATCGTCATGGTCATCAATCAGAAATTTTTCATCAGCGGCTTTAAGAGCCTGTGGAATAAAGCACCGAATATGGACACGCTTGTGGCACTGGGTTCGAGTGCATCCTTTATCTACAGCACCTATGCACTTTTTGCCATGACAGATGCCCAAATGCACGGAAATGCCGAAGGCGTCATGCGTTTCATGCACGAGTTCTACTTTGAATCGGCAGCCATGATTCTTACACTTATCACTGTAGGAAAAATGCTGGAAGCGCGTTCAAAGGGCAAAACCACTGACGCGCTGAAGGGGCTAATGAACCTTGCTCCCAAAACGGCAACCCTTCTGATTGATGGACAAGAAAAAACCGTTTCCATTGAACAGGTTAAAAAAGGCGATATTTTCGTGGTTCGTCCGGGCGAAAGCATCCCGGTTGACGGCGTCATTCTCGAAGGACACAGTGCAGTGAATGAAGCATCGCTGACCGGTGAGAGCATTCCCGCAGACAAGTCGGTTGGCGACATTGTGTCTGCTGCAACACTCAATCAGTCCGGTTTCCTGAAATGCGAAGCAACCCGGGTAGGCGAAGATACGACCCTTTCGCAGATTATTAAAATGGTCAGCGACGCTGCAGCCACCAAAGCACCCATTGCGAAGGTAGCTGATAAGGTTTCTGGTGTGTTTGTTCCGGTTGTGATTTCCATTGCCATTATTACAACCATTGTTTGGATGATGATCGGACAGCCGTTTGGCTTTGCACTTGCGCGCGGCATTTCTGTACTCGTCATCAGCTGCCCCTGTGCACTCGGTCTGGCAACACCGGTCGCAATTATGGTTGGCAACGGCAAGGGTGCAAAGAACGGCATTCTCTTCAAGACCGCTGTTTCTCTGGAGGAAACCGGAAAGGTTCACGTGGTTGCGCTCGACAAAACCGGCACCATTACCAGCGGCGAGCCTAAAGTAACGGACATAATTGCCTGCGAAGGTTTTACTGCCGAAGCGCTGCTTTCGCTCGCCTATTCGCTCGAAAAGAAGAGCGAGCATCCGCTTGCCAGAGCCATTGTGCTGGATGCAGAAGAAAAGAAGATTCCCTTCTTTGAAGTGGAGGATTTCCGTGCGCTTCCCGGAAATGGTCTTACTGCGCGTTACAATAACGAACTCATTGGCGGCGGAAGCCTTACCTATGCCAGCAAGCAGATTGCTTTGACCTCTGAAGTGCAGTCCCGGGCAAATGAGCTTGCCAGTCAGGGCAAAACGCCTCTGTTCTTTATGCAAGGTAAAAAGCTTGTGGGTATCATTGCTGTTGCAGATACCATCAAGGAGGACAGTCCCCGTGCGGTCCGCGAACTGCAGAATATGGGCATTCACGTGGTTATGCTAACCGGTGATAATCAGCGTACCGCAGAAGCCGTTGGCAAACAAGCCGGAGTGGATGAAGTCATCGCCGGTGTTCTGCCTAATGGAAAGGAAGCGGTTATCCGCAGGCTCAAGCGTAAGGGCAAGGTGGCAATGGTCGGTGATGGCATGAATGATGCGCCTGCCCTGACCCGTGCCGACATTGGCATTGCTATCGGCGCAGGTACTGATATTGCCATTGATGCAGCCGATGTGGTATTGATGAACAGCAAGCTCAGCGATGTTCCGGCCGCAATCCGTCTCAGCCGCGCAACACTGAAGAACATTCATGAAAACCTCTTCTGGGCATTTTTCTACAATACCATCGGCATTCCGCTCGCTGCCGGTGTGTTCATTCCGCTCTTCGGCTGGCAGCTCAATCCCATGTTTGGCGCTGCTGCTATGAGTCTGTCGAGCTTCTGCGTAGTATCCAACGCGCTCAGGCTGAACCTGTTCCAGCTTCACAGTGCGAAAAAGGATAAAAAGATCAAAAAGGCAAAGGAGATCAAACCCATGGAAAAGGCCATGAAGATCAATGGCATGATGTGCGGCCACTGCTCCGGTCGCGTGAAGAAGGTTCTTGAAGCGCTGCCCGAGGTGGACGAAGCCATCGTCAGCCACGAGAACGGCACTGCCATTCTGACTCTGAACGCTGAAATCTCTGATGAAGTTCTCAAGAAGACCGTCGAAGATCAGGGCTACGAAGTCGTTGGCTGATAAAAATGCTCTCCTGCATAAAACAGGAGAGCATTTTTTATCACAATTTTCGGATCGGAAAAAACTGATAATTCTTGCCTGTCTCAGGACAGATAAAGTCATGGACAGCGCCCGCAAGCGATATTCCATTTGTGCTCATGTAGTCAATCATTTCCGAGAATGTGTTTTCATTTTCTGTTTCTACGTAAAGAAACTCATAGGCAGGAATCACCCATTTGACCCATCTCTCAGGCGCTTCGGCATCCAAACCGCACTGTACGCCGGCAAGATACAGTCCTCTGGTAAAACCATTATCCCATGGCTGAAAACTTCTTGTCATGTCAGACATCGCGCCCCAGAATCCAAGCGGCTTTCCATTTTCATCTTTCAAGGCAAGCGGTTCTGCTTCATGAAAATGCTCTGTAGCCTCTGCCCACAAACGGCTGATAAAACCTTCACCGTCGTTGGTTGATCCTTCTTTGCCGATCACCGCAAACGCTTCCATTGTGCACTTCTCGATATTCATAATTTTGCCTCCTGCAAAGCACAAAGGCAGTCCGCTGACAAGCACAACAGCGGACTGCTTTGTTTATTCTTCTGTTTCCTCAATCTCAGACTCTTCCTGAAGAAGCGTATCGATCAGTTCCAAAATTTTATCACGGCCGGTAAAGTCCTCGCTGGAAGCAGGGATTACTTCCCACGGCTGAACAAGAAGCGCACGGCAAATGGGCGCGAGCTGCTTCATGCGCGCACCGCGGCTGATCTTGTCGGCCTTCGTGGCGACGACAGTGAAAGGAATATCCATCTGACGGAAATACTGCGCCATGGCAATATCATCCTGCGTGGGGTCATGACGGATGTCTACCAGCAGCAGCACATGAAACAGCTGCGTGCTATCCTGGAAGTAATGATCCATCATAGCGCCCCAGCGTTCTTTTTCCTTTTTGTCCACCTTGGCGAAGCCATAGCCGGGCAGATCAACGAGGTGGAACTCCTCGTTAATCAAAAAGACGTTGATCAGACGGGTTTTACCGGGCGTCGCGCTGGTTTTGCAAAGCTTGCGGCGGTTGCACAGCGCATTGATGAGCGAGCTTTTGCCTACATTACTCTTGCCGACAACAGCAAGCTGCGGCAGTGTGATCGGCGGATTTTCATGATATTCCGCCAGACTGGTTACAAAAGACGCCGATTTGATTTCCATCATTACGAACCTCTGTATGCATTCGCCTTGGTACCCTTATGAACAGGCATGGGCGCATCTAATTGTGTATCTGCAATCACGGGCGGCTCGCACACAAGCGCGGTACGAATCACCTCAGATGCATCGGTGACAGGTTTGATCTCAATGCGGCTGAGAATTACTTCATCCACATCCTCGAGATCCTTCAGATTTTCTTTGGGAATCAGAACGCATTTTACTCCAGCGCGGTAGGCAGCCATCAGCTTTTCCTTCAGCCCGCCGATGGGAAGCACTCGTCCGCGAAGTGTGATCTCGCCCGTCATGGCAACGCTCTGTCTGACAGGAACGCTGGTGAGCGCACTGACCAGCGCAGTAATCAGCGTAACGCCGGCACTCGGGCCATCCTTGGGAACCGCGCCTTCCGGAACATGGATGTGGATATCATGCTGCTTGAAGAATTCAGCTGAAATCCCCCACGGTTCACAGTGAGCACGCACCCACGAAAGCGCAGCTTTGGCACTCTCCTGCATAACGTCGCCGAGCTTGCCGGTAAGCTGCAGTACGCCGCCGCCCTGCATAATCGAGCATTCAACCTGAAGCATCTCGCCGCCAACGGTGGTATATGCCAAACCATTGACCACGCCGATACGGTTTTCCTTTTCAAGCGCTTCACGGGTGTACTTGACTGCCCCAAGGTACTTGGTCAGTTTCTCAGCGGTCACATTGACCGTTTCTACCTTGTTGTCAAGCATTTCAACCGTAGCCTTGCGAACCACTCGTGCGATGGTTCTTTCAAGCGTACGAACACCTGCCTCGCGCGTATAACCCTCAATGATGTTCTTCATTACACGATCGGAAACCTTGACGGAACGGGGTTCAAGGCCATGTTCCGCGATCTGCTTGGGCAATAGATGTTTACGGGAAATTTTGAGCTTCTCTTCATCCGTATAGCTTGGAACTTCGATGATTTCCAGACGGTCCAGAAGAGCCGGAGGAATGGTTTCGATGTTGTTGGCGGTGGTGATGAACATCACATGGCTCAGATCAAAGGGAAGCTCCATGTAATGATCACGGAAAGCGTAGTTCTGCTCTGCATCCAGCACCTCCAGCATTGCAGAAGCGGGATCGCCGCGGAAATCGGAACTCATCTTGTCGATTTCGTCAAACAGGAAGACTGGATTCATCGTACCAGCCTGCTTGATTCCGGCAATGATGCGTCCGGGAATAGCGCCTACATAGGTACGGCGATGGCCTCGAATTTCAGCTTCATCGCGCACGCCACCGAGCGACATCTGCACAAACTCACGTCCAACTGCCTTGGCAATGCCGCGAACAATTGAAGTCTTGCCAACGCCGGGAGGGCCAGCAAAACACAGAATCGGGCCCTTCATATCCTTCTTCATACGAAGAACGGCCAAATACTCGATAATCCGCTCCTTGACCAGTTCCAGTCCGTAGTGATCCTCTTCCAGAATCCTGCGAGCACGCTTCAGATCCAGATTATCCTCTGTCATCTTGCCCCACGGAAGATCCAGAATCCATTCAACATAGGTTCTGCTGACGCCGATTTCAGGCGTACCGGGAGCCATACGGCTGAGTCTGTCCAGTTCTTTTTCTGCCTTTTCACGCGCCTCGTCATTCAGAGGCGTCTTGGCCAAACGCTCACGAAGTTCCTCCACGTCGGTGGCTTCTTTGTCGCCCAATTCAGTCTGAATGGCTTTGATCTGTTCGCGCAGATAGTAGTCCTTCTGATTCTTCTCAATCTGACGCTTGATGCGTGCCTGCACCTGCTTTTCTACGTCAGCCAGTTCCGTTTCACGCAAAAGAATCGCACACAGTGCTTCGAGACGTTCCTGCGGCTTCACCTTTTCGAGAATCTCCTGACGATCCTCCAGCCTTGTCAGCACATTGGCAGCAATGATATCTGCCAGTTGGTCCGGCTTCTCCACATCCATCACTGAACGCATGGTTTCCTGCGGAACGCGCATGCTGGCATTGCAGTAGTCCTCGAAATACTCATGTGCAGTACGTACGAGAGCCTTCATCTCAGGCGTGTCTTTAGCCACTTCTTCACGAATAGGACGAATCAGACCGATGAGGCATGGATCACTTTCCGTTATGCTTGACAAAACAGCTCGGCGCTTGCCTTCAACCAGAACACGGATGCTGTCGCCAGGCAGGTTGAGAACCTGCTTAATCTGCGCAATGGTTCCGACCCGGCAAAGGTCTTCCTTAACTGGATTTTCCGTTTCAGCATCCTTTTGGGCAACCAGAAAAATATGCTGATCGTCCATCATAGCCTTTTCAAGTGCTGCGACGCTCTTGGCACGGCCAACGTCAAAATGCAGCACCATATGCGGGAAAACCATCATTCCCCGCAGCGGAAGCACGGGCATACGAACCTGTATTCCCCTGCGTGCAGTATCTGCCATATTGTTCCTCCCAATACCCAAAAAACGGGCATACTTGCAGCCCCGACAAAGGCCGCGCATAGATTATAGCGGCATTTTCGGTCAAATGCAAGCGCCCGGAAGGGTTTGTCATGCCAGGAAAATCATTTTTACACTTTTCCTGCTGCTGTCTGCTCCTCGGCAGCCAAAACAGCCGCAGGAAGCGGCTGAACCGCGGCCGGTTCGCTGGATACGGATGCATATGCCGGCAAGAGCATTCGGTCAAGTGCTTCCTGAAGCGTACGAATCGGTACCACTTCAATGGTCGTATGTTCAAAGCGTTCCATGCGATTTTCATTAGGAATCAATACGGTTGTGAGTCCGGCATGTTCAGCCGCCTCTACTTTTCCGGGCACACCTCCTACGGGCTTTACCAGGCCCCGTACTGACACTTCTCCGGTAACGGCCATTTTACCATCCACTGCCCTGCCAGACATAGCGCTGGCCGCAACAACGGCCATTGCAACGCCTGCAGACGGTCCATCCACCGGCGTACCGCCCGGAAAGTTAATATGAAGATCAAAGGATTGTGTGGGATACCCCATAGCGTGCAAAAGTGTCATCACGTTTTCAAGAGACCCACGTGCCGTTGATTTCCGTTTGATTTTCCGGCCTTCGGTTCCGATTTCTTCTTCTTCTACAATACCAGTGATCGTCAGATGACCGTTTCCTGGTTGAGCCACTGCTTCTATCTCCATGGTAGCGCCTTGATGACTTCCGACAATAGCAAGTCCATGTACAACACCTACGCGGTTTTCTGTATCCGCCTTCTGATCGGGACGTGCTGCATAGTGTCCGGAGTAGATGACCCATTCAACGTCCGCAGTACGAATTTTGGTTCGCTCTTCCATCTGTGCAAGTCCGGCGCACATCTGAACGATGTTGACTGCCTCTCGTCCGCAGGTTGCAAACTGGCCTACCATTTTTGCGTCTTCACGATTCATTTCAAAACCAGCACGCTCGGCTGCATGAAATGCGATGTCTGCAACTTCTTCGGGTTCCAACGCACGAAAAAACACCTCCATACAACGACTTCTGAGCGCGGGCGGTATTTCCTGCGGGCTGCGTGTGGTAGCGCCTACGAGCCTGAAATCGGCTGGCAAACCGTTTTTAAAAATATCATGGATATAGCGCGGAACAGCCGTGTCATCGGCACTGTAGTAGGCCGATTCAAGCATGACCTTTCGGTCTTCCAAAACCTTGAGAAGTTTATTCATCTGGATAGGATGCAGTTCGCCGATTTCATCCAGAAACAGCACGCCGCCATGAGCTTTGCTTACCGCACCAGGTTTAGGCTGAGGAATTCCCTGTACACCCAATGGTCCTGCACCCTGATAAATCGGATCGTGAACGCTTCCAATTAGTGGATCGGCTATGGCTCTTTCGTCAAAGCGCACGCAGGTTGCATCCATTTCAATGAACGGAGCATTTGAAGCAAAAGGCGAGTCTTTGCTTTTCTTTGCAGCTTCAAGTACCAGCCGAGCCGCACAGGTCTTCCCGATGCCCGGAGGTCCATAGATCAGTACATGCTGGGGATTTTTGCCGCACAGAATCGCTTTGAGTGATTTGATTCCATCCTCCTGACCCACAATATCCTGAAAAGTTGCAGGACGGACACGCTCTGCCAATGGTTCGCTCAGCTTTAAAGCACGCATTTTTTGCAGACGCTCATACTCCCGTCCGCTTTCCTTTCGACCCGCTGGCTGCGTCTTGCGCTGCTGACGGAGCTGTGAGTAGAAGTAAATGCCAACTACAATGGTTACGACCAGCTGAATGGCAAACAATACGGCGCTGACCAATCAAAAAACCTCCATTCATGGAACATTGTCACCTTTTCTCCTGTTCCGTGGTATCTTGTGAGAAAAGCGCTGGTTCCATGTATGGAGGTCAAATGGAAATGGCTGGAGCTAAATCAGGATTCCATTGCAGTGGTCGATTTCGTGCTGAATAATCTGTGCAGTCCAGCCGTTATAGATCGCCTTCTGAGGACGAAAAGATCTATCCTGATACGAGACCACGATTTTCTGATAACGAATCGTTTTCCTGATACCGTCCAACGAAAGGCAGCCTTCTTCCGTCTCGTACGGCTCAGAGCAGCTGACGATTTCAGGATTCATCATACCCATGCAGAACGGCCCGTTCATAAAAGCAATGATACACTTTCGAACGCCAATCATATTTGCCGCCAGACCCACGCATCTGTCCTGATTAGCGCGAAGGGTATCCAGCAGATCATCCAGAACTGCTTCGTCCCCTGCGCATGCCAAGCTGCTCTTCTGACTGAGAAACATCATGTCCCTGACAATGGTTCTGACCATCGTTTATTGCCTCCTGACTGCTTTTGTTCATTGTACCATAAAATACGCATAGAATGTACTGCCTCAATTAAAAACATCAAGGTTGCGAAAAGAGCGATTTTGTTGTATACTAAAAGGGGTTTTTATAGATCATACTGGGAGGGATCGACGAATGAAACTGATCATCGCGATTGTACAGGACGAGGACTCTTCCCGCCTGATTGGCCAGCTGATGAATGATGGCTTTGGCGTTACCAAACTTGCTACCACCGGCGGCTTCCTTCGTGCCGGCAATACCACTCTGCTCGTAGGCGTTGAGGACGACCGTTTCGACACCGCCATGGGCATCATTGAAAAGATCTGCAAGTCCCGCAAGCAGATTGCACCTTCTCCTTCTTCCATGGTGGGTATGCCCGGCTCCTATACCCCCTATCCCATCGAAGTGGTCGTCGGCGGCGCAACCATTTTCGTGCTGACGGTGGATCAGTTCGTAAAGCTGTAATCCAGAAAGGGATTCGCCTTGACACAGACCCAAACCTCTTCCAGACTGCCCGTGTTCACACAATATGAGCGTATGAACGCGGGCGTCGGAATAGTGCTCAACCAGTTCCGCCGGCAGCAGCCGGTACATGCTTATCTGCTGACGGGCGCGCGCGGCCTTGGCAAAAGAACTTTCGCCAAAGTCCTTGCAAGCGCTCTGTTTTGTACGTCTGAAAACAAACCATGCGGTCATTGTGAGGCGTGCAGAAGGTTATACGACGGCAATGAACCGGATCTTTTGACTGTTTTTTCGGACGATGGAAAGCAGATCGGTGTTGACCGTGTACGAGAAATCATCCAGAAGACCTCACAGCATGCCTTTGGTGAAGGCTACCGTGTTGTCCTGATTGAGCCAGTGGAAAAAATGACGCAGCAGGCGCAGAACTGTCTGCTGAAATCGCTCGAAGAACCGGTGGCAAATGTCGTTTTTTTGCTGATGACACATGAGCTTACCGCTACGCTCGGCACCATAGCATCGCGCTGTCTGAGGGTCAAGTTTACTCCGTGGCCGGACGAGCTTCTCGCTGAAACGCTTGTTAAGCTGGGATATATGTCGGACCGTATTTCTGCAGTGCTTCCCCGCTGCGGCGGCAACATTGGCATGGCTTTGGAGCTTCTTGATGAAAATCGGCTTGACAGTGAAATCCGCAGCTTTGTAAGCGATGCTCTTTCCATTGCAAATGATGCTTCCGCTGTAAGTCTCTCCACCCGCATGAAGGAGAGCCGTGACAGTGCCGATACATGTCTGACTGCACTGGAACAGTCTATCTATCAGGCTCTACTGGTTCGAACCGGTCAGCTTGATCCGGGCGCAATCAGCCATCTGCCTCAGCTTTGGCAGAAAGCTGCACAGTGCGCTCCTGTATCTGATATCAACGCGCTTCTCACCGCCGTATTTGAAACACGACGGAGAAAAGCAGGCCAGGTCAACTGGCAGTCAAATATTGATCATCTGATGATGAGATTATTGGAGGAACATACCAAATGGCAACAGTCGTTGGCGTAAGATTCAAAAACGCCGGTAAATTGTACTATTTTGATCCGGGCAAGCTCTGGCCTGCTGCTGGCAGTTTTGTTGTTGTTGAAACAGCTCGCGGCATCGAATACGGTCAGGTGATTACCGGAGTGCGTGAAGTGGACGATGAACTGATCACCTCTCCGCTCAAACAGGTCATCCGCATCGGTACGGATGAAGATGCCAGACACGCAAAGGAAAATGAGGTTTTTGAGAAGGAAGCCTACAAGATCTGTCAGCATAAGATCGAAGAGCACAAGCTCGATATGAAGCTTGTCGGCGTCGAACAAACCTTCGACAATGCCAAAATTCTGTTTTACTTCACCGCCAATGGACGAGTGGACTTCCGTTCTCTGGTGAAGGATCTGGCTTCCGTGTTCCATACCCGCATTGAACTGCGTCAGATCGGCGTGCGTGACGAAGCCAAGATGCTCGGCGGACTTGGTCCCTGCGGCCGTCCCATCTGCTGCGGCAGCTTCCTTGGAGATTTCCAGCCTGTCAGCATTAAAATGGCCAAGGAACAGAACCTCTCTCTCAATCCGACCAAGATCAGCGGCGTCTGCGGACGTTTGATGTGCTGTCTCAAATTCGAGCAGGATCATTACGAGAGCACGCGCAAGCGCATGCCCAAAATCGGCAAGGAAGTCGAGACGCCCGAAGGAATTGGCGTTGTTATGGACATCAATGTCCTTAAGGAAACGCTTACCGTACGCATCCATAAGGGCGATAGTTCTGAATACAAGACCTTTGCACTTGAAGAGGTCAAGTGGCAGAAACCCTACACCCCGCAGCCTGCGCAGGAAAACCGCAAGCAGGACGAAAGCAAAAAGGCTGCACGGCGCAATCGTCAGAAGTCTGTTGAGGATGAAGTCGACGATTCTGCAAACGAAATCGAGGAAGAAATGAAACCTGTAGACCAGTCCAACGACTGGCTGCGTGCTGTTGAAGAAGCGTTAAACGCTGCTAAGGCTAAAGAATAAGAGCAATCCATGTACAGAACAAGGGTTGCAAAGCTACACCACTTGTGATAAAATATCCAAAGTAGGAATCAGGTGATGAAAAGCTTGATTCAAATTTGTTGGAGGTGTAACCATGGCTTACATTATCACTGATGAATGCATCGCTTGCGGCGCTTGCCAGGCTGAATGCCCCGTTGACGCCATCTCTGAGGGCGACAAGTATGTAATCGACGCCGATAAGTGCATCGAGTGCGGCGCTTGCGCCGGCGCTTGCCCCGTTGGTGCTCCCGTTCAGGGCTAAACCAATTGGAGCAGAAAAAACCGCGTGCTAAACACGCGGTTTTTTTCTTTGCGACTTTGAAAAACATCGACCTCCAACGGGATTTCCTTTTCCATTTTCTTTTCTTGTTCCTTATGCGAATATATGATATACTATTTTGGGGTAAAAAATACACAAGGAGCTGGAATCAAACATGCTGCGAATCGTTACAGATTCTGCATCTGACATTACCGCTGAGCAAGCCAAGGCGATGAACATCGACGTGATTTCTCTGGAAATCAATTTTGACGATGGTCCTTGCCCTCAAAAAACGGAGGATGATTTCGCGCTTTTTTATGAACGTTTGAAAAAGTGCATCAATCTCCCCATTACCAGCCGTCCCGCACCGCAGGACTATCTGGAAATCTATCTCGATGCCAAGAAGAAGAATGATGAAGTTCTGGTTCTGACCGTTTCCAGCGGTTTGAGCGGAACCATCGAAACAGCAGTTGTGGCCAAAGAAATGGCTGAGTATGATCGTATCTATATTGTCGACAGTCATCAGGCTATTCTTACACAGCGCATGCTGGTTCAGCAGGCGGTTCGCATGCGTGACGAAGGCAAAAGTGCCAGAGAAATTGCAGACCACATCAAAGAAATCCGTGATGACGTTGTGGTTTGCGGCGTTGTTGGAACACTGAAGTATTTGCAAAAAGGCGGACGCGTTCCTGCCAGCATGGCTCTTCTGGGACAGGTGATGAGCATCAAGCCCGTAATCGTCCTGGAAGACAAAATCCTCAAGCAACTCGGCAAAGCCAGAGGTTATGCAGCAGGCATTTCACTTCTGCACAAGCGTATTGAGGAAGATGGTTTTGATTCCTCGCAGCCCATGCTTTTTGGTTTCACCAGTGATCGCCAGTATGGTGAAATGCTGATGGAAAAGACCTGTAAAAAGTTTGGTGTTGCACAATCCGAACTGTATCCTGTCGGTGGGATCATCGGCACTCACTGCGGCACGGATTGCATGGCTGTGGCCTACCTGAAAAAACGTTCCTAACTCTTCTTGAACCGGCTAAAGAATTCTTTGGCCGGTTTTTTCTTGCCCGTCATCCGTAGGAATGATATACTATGTGTATCAATTTCGATAAATTACCCAGGAGGGATGATATGTCAATTTCCTTTTGTGAGCATTCAAAAACGTTCCATTTGACCGATCATAAAACCTTCAGCTGCATTCTTCGAATTGCAGATGATCCCGCCATCGGCCAGAATGTCTATCAGCTGCATTGGGGCGCTCCTGTGCAGGATGCTGAAATGGCTTATCTTGCCGATGAAACCGCGCTGAACCTCGCTTCTTTTGATACCGGGATGCAGCTTCCTGCGTTTATCTGTCCTACTAGCGGGCGCGGAGATTTTCGTCCTGCTGCTATTCAGGCAATCGGTGCAGATGGTACTGACTGCGTCTTTCTGACCTACGAAAAACACGAAATCATCAAAGGCAAGCCTGTTTTGAACGGTCTGCCCCATGTATATACCGAAAGCGATGACGAAGCCGAAACGCTGAAAATCACACTTTGTGACAGAAAAATCGGTTTGAAGGCTGAAATCAGCTATACTGTTCACCACCAACTGCATGCAATGACTGAAAATATTCAGCTGACGAACGACGGTGAACACAGCATTACATTGCACAATCCTGCCAGCGCATGTATTACGCTGCGCGGCGGATATGATATGCTTCATTTGCACGGTGCTTGGACAAAGGAACGTTATCCAGAACGTATTCCCGCCATGCATGGCATCCGTGAGATCAGCAGCACCCGAGGCGCAAGCGGACACCAGCACAATCCCTTTGTGGCATTGATGCCCTCTGACACCACGGAGTTTGCCGGCGAGTGCTATGGCATGTGCCTCGTTTACAGCGGAAGCTTCCGTATGCTGGCTGAACAAAATGCATATGGGTACACGCGCTTTATCGGCGGTCTGAACGAATGTACATGGAATCTCCTGCCTGGTGAAAACTTGCAGACTCCTGAAATGATGCTTGTTTATTCCAACAAAGGCATCAATGGCATGTCTCATATCTTCCATAAGATGATCCGCACGCGCATTTGCAGGGGCATTTGGCGAGATCAGCCTCGCCCTGTACTGGTGAACAACTGGGAAGGCACGTATTTTGATTTCAATACTGAAAAGCTGCTTGCCATTGCTCAGAAGGCCTCTGAAATTGGTGTAGAGCTTTTTGTACTGGATGACGGTTGGTTTGGAAAGCGCAACAATGACAACTGTTCCCTTGGCGACTGGGTTGTCAACGAAGAAAAGCTGCCCGGCGGCATTGGCCTGCTTGCTGATAAAGTCAATGCACTTGGTCTGAAATTCGGCCTCTGGTTTGAACCGGAGATGATTTCTCCGGATTCGGATCTCTATCGCGCACATCCTGACTGGTGTTTGCACGTACCCGGACGTCCCCGCAGTGAACGGCGCAATCAGCTGATTCTGGATTTGTCGCGCACAGATGTACAGGAGTACATCATCAACGCTGTATCCAGTGTACTCGAGTCCGCCAACATCGAATATGTCAAATGGGATATGAACCGCAACTTCGCTGAGGCCGGAAGCGCTGTGCTCAGTGCTTCGCAGCAGGGTGAACTGCATCACAGATATATGCTTGGCCTATATCGTGTGCTGGAAGCCATTACTTCCCGTTTCCCCCATGTTCTGTTCGAAAGCTGTTCGGGCGGCGGCGGGCGTTTTGACGCAGGCATGCTTTATTACATGCCTCAGACCTGGACGAGCGATGATACCGACGCTGTCGAACGCCTCTTTATCCAGTATGGTACCAGCATCCCCTATCCTCCTGCCAGCATGGGCGCGCACGTCAGTGCTGTTCCGAATCATCAGGTTCTGCGCAACACCAGTCTGACTATGCGCGGACATGTGGCTATGAGCGGCAACTTCGGCTATGAACTTGATTTGTCCAAGATGACGGAAAACGAACTGGAAGAGATGAAAGCTCAGGTTGCTTTCATCAAAGCAAACCGCAAACTGACCCAGCAGGGACGCTTTACCCGCCTCGCATCTCCGTTTGACGGTTCGTTGGTCGCGTGGCAGTTTACTAGCGAGGATCAAAGCGAACTTCTGCTCTGCATGTTCCGTCGATATATCCATGCAAATGAAGAAAATCACTTCATCCGGATTCAGGATGTTGATGAAAACGCATGGTATGAAGATGAGGAATGCCGCCGTTATCATGGCAGTGTTCTTAAAAGCATCGGACTGCTGCCCAAATTCCCACTCGGCGATGGCGTTAGTCAGATTCTCAAGCTGCACAAAGTGTAAACAACAAAGGCTCCTGTCAGTCAGACAGGAGCCTCTGCTATGCGATGAACTCAGGAAACACTGGGTTCTTCCTTGGTATTCTCTTTTTTGCTGTTACGGCTGCGCAGCTTCTTGGGCTGTGCGCTTTCCGTAAGCACGAGCTGAGGCTGTTCCTTGCCAAGAACACAAGCCTCCGTGATGATACACTGCTTTACATCCGTACGGGACGGCAGATCAAACATAACATCCATCAGCAGACTTTCGACGATTGCACGCAGTCCTCGCGCACCGCTCTTGCGCTCAATCGCAAGTCTGGCGACATGGCGAAGGGCTTCGGGTTCGAAGCGGAGTTCCACACCGTCAAGATCCATCAGATATCCGTACTGCTTTACAAGAGCGTTCTTCGGCTCAGTAAGAATGCGCACAAGCTGCGCTTCATCAAGCTGATCCAGCGTGACCACGATAGGCAGACGGCCGACAAACTCAGGAATGAGGCCGAACTTGATCAGGTCCTCGGGACGGAGTTCCTTCAGAGTCGTATTGAGGCTGTCTTCCTGCTTGCTCTTCAGTTCGCTGCCAAAGCCAAGCGTCTTCTTGCCGATACGGTTCTGAATAATCGGAGCCAGACCGTCAAAAGCACCGCCGCAGATGAACAGGATGTTGGTCGTATCGATCTGAATAAACTCCTGATGCGGGTGCTTGCGTCCACCCTGCGGCGGAACGCTGGCAACTGTTCCTTCAAGGATCTTCAGCAGAGTCTGCTGAACGCCCTCGCCACTGACATCGCGGGTAATCGACGGATTTTCGCTCTTGCGTGCAATCTTGTCGATCTCATCGATGTAGATAATGCCACGCTGTGCAAGCGGAATATCGTAATCTGCGTTCTGAATCAGGCGGAGCAGAATATTCTCCACGTCCTCGCCCACGTAACCGGCTTCCGTCAGGCTGGTTGCGTCAGCAATGGCGAAAGGAACCTTCAAAAGCTTGGCCAGCGTCTGTGCAAGGAAGGTCTTGCCGCAGCCGGTCGGACCAACCATCAGAATGTTGCTCTTCTGAAGCTCTACTTCTCCTTCAGCAGGCGTAGCCTCAATGCGCTTATAGTGGTTATACACAGCCACAGCCAAAGCGCGCTTGGCGTCATCCTGACCAATCACATACTGATCAAGAACTTCCTTAATTTCACGCGGACGCGGAATTTCAGAAGAACTGATGCTTACGCCAGAGCCAAAGTCATCGCTGATAATTTCCTGGCACAGCAGAATGCATTCATTGCAGATCTGCACATTCGGGCCAGCCACCATGCGGCGAACCTGTTCGCTGGTCTTGCCACAGAAACTGCAGCGCTTCAGCTTGGGAATGCGGGAGTTAAAATCATCACCCGGCATGTTGTCACCTCATCGAATCTGTATTACTTAGCGTTACGGGGCTGATAGATCTCATCAATGATGCCGTAGGCAAGACCTTCCTCAGCGCTCATGAAATAGTCGCGTTCAACATCCTGCCTGACCTTTTCAATCGGCTGGCCGGACATTTCGCTCATCAGTCTGGTCATCTTTTCCTTGGTCTTCAGCAGCCATTCAGCGCGGATGGCAACATCCGTCGCCTGACCGCTTGCGCCGCCAAGAGGCTGATGAATCATGATTTCACTGTTAGGAAGCGCAAGACGTTTGCCCTTCTGACCGGCCATCAGCAGGAAGGCGCCCATGCTGGCGGCCATTCCGATGCACACAGTACGAACGTCGCACTTGATGTAATTCATCGTGTCATAAATCGCCATACCAGCCGTAACGCTGCCGCCGGGGCTGTTGATGTACAGGGAAATATCGGAATCCGGATTCTCCATCTCCAGGAACAGGAGCTGGGCTACCACCAGATTCGCAACATCGTCATTGATCTCGCCGCCCAGGAAGACGATACGGTCTTTCAAAAGACGGGAATAAATATCAAACGAACGCTCTCCGCGGTTCGTCTGCTCGATTACCATGGGTACAAGGTTCATATCGCTGCCTCCTTTGGCTGCAACAGCCACAACGCAATTGTGAAAATGCGCGCACCGCAAGCTATACCTTATCAGCATATGCCCGCGATGCGCGCTTTATTCGTAGGAATTAGGCTTCGGCTTCCTCGTCAGTTACCTTGGCGTTCTCCCACAGCATGTCCAGAGTCTTGCTGACCTGAGCACGATGCTTGAAGTACTCCATCTGTTCAGCATTGAACTGCTCCTTGAGCTGATCAATGGTCTGATTCATGGCGCTGGCATAGCTGCCCAGCAGCTTATCAACATCGGCCTCGTCGGCTTCAACGCCTTCAGCCTTGATGATCTCGTCGATGACCATTTCGCCCTTGAGATCAATTTCAGCCTGAGAGCGATACATATCGCGCATCTGAGCCTGAGTCTGACCCAGCATCTGCAGGTACTGCTCCATGCTGAAGCCCTGCTGCTGCATGCGCCAGCCCATTTCCTGCATCATGTCGTCCAGCTTGCTCTCAACCATGGGAGCGGGGATCTCGACCTCGGCATTGGCGATCACGGTGTCGATCATGGACTGACGGGCAGTCTCTTCGGCCTGAGCCTTGGCAGCCTCTTCCAGCTTCTTGGCGACATCAGCGCGGTACTCGGCCAGAGTGTCGAACTCGCTCACTTCAGCGGCAAACTCGTCATCCAGCTCGGGAAGTTCTTCGCGGGTGATGGCGTGAAGCTTCACATGGAACACGGCATCCTTGCCCTTGAGATCCTCAGAGTGATACTGCTCGGGGAACTTTACGTTCAGGTCGCGCTCTTCGCCGATGGTCATGCCAACCATCTGCTCTTCGAAGCCGGGGATGAAGGAACCGGAGCCGATCACCAGGTGCTGATGCTCAGCGGTGCCGCCTTCGAACTTTACGCCGTCAACGCTGCCGGAGTAGTCCAGCTCAGCATTGTCGCCGTTCTCCAGAGCACGGTCGGTCACTTCCACGCTGCGGGCAACACGCTTGCGCTCCTGCTCAATGCGGTTGTCGATAGCTTCTTCGGTCACCTTGTTGGCCTTGCGGGTCACTTCGATGCCCTTGTACTCGCCCAGCTTCACTTCGGGCATTACGTACACTTCACAGCTGAACTCAAGGTCCTTGCCGGCTTCCATCACAGAGATATCGCTCAGAGAGGGCTGGCTGACGGGCTTGAGATCGTTAGCGGTGATCGCGGTCATGTAGGCGTCGGGGAAGACGACATCCAGAGCGTCCTCATAGAAAATCGCAGCGCCGTACATCTTTTCGATCAGCTTGCGGGGAGCCTTGCCCTTACGGAAGCCAGGCACAGCAATCTGGCCGCGCATCTTCACATAAGCCTTTTCAATCGCCTGCTCGAAATCAGCAGCGGGCACCTTGAAAGAAATCTTAACTTTGTTACCAGAGAGCTTTTCGATGGTATGTTCCATGTGTGTTTCCTCCTGCAGACAGGCATTCCGCCTGATACGTTGTTATCATAGAGCACCATTTCACAGTATACCATTATTTACACGCGCTTGCAAGCGTTTATCCTTTTTCTTTCCTCAGTTTCGAAAATATTTTTAAAAATGCGAAAAAAGGGATTGACGAAAGAAGTGAAAACTGCTATAATCTTTTTCGCTGGTTCTGACATGGAGAGATGGCCGAGCGGTTTAAGGCGCTGGTCTTGAAAACCAGTGATACCGAAAGGTACCGGGGGTTCGAATCCCTCTCTCTCCGCCAATTCTTTCTTTTGAAAGAATTAGGGAATCAATACCGTCCACTATGCAGAAGTACCCAAGTGGCCGAAGGG